>CAVBNV010000007.1:0-92939 GCA_963596815.1 Oscillospiraceae bacterium | reverse complement strand
CGGGGGCCGGATTTGAACCAACGACCTTCGGGTTATGAGCCCGACGAGCTACCAGGCTGCTCCACCCCGCGATATTAACTTTGCGTCATCCGTTCGCTGACTGCTAGAGTATAATAGCACACATCTGCGGTCTTGTCAACAGTTTTTTCAAAAAAGTATTGCCGAGCTTCCTCATTTGTCATAACAGCAAAAATACCCGCAGCGTGCCGGTTGCGGTACACTGCGGGTATTCTGTCAAATATCCAGCAAAAAATCAAATGCCAAATGCGCTGAACAGCCTGCCAAGGCCATTAAAGAAATTGCCCAGGCTGCTGAAGCCCCAGCTGTAGCCCTGATCGATCGTAACGGTCGTGCCGTCGCTGAAGGTGTAGGTATTGCCGTTTTGGACGACAACGGAGCCATGATTCTTCACGTTAGTTTCAATCGTATTTTGATAACTATCGTAATATACACCGCTGAACATCGTACCGAAAGCATAGCAAACCTGTGCCAGAATACCACCGCCCTCAGTGCAGGTCATTTCTTCCGCATTCAAAACAGCGTAGCTTGCAGGCATTTTCATGTTGTTCATCGTTCGTTACTCCTTTATGTGATCATTAAATTTAATCAGACACCAAAAATCCAGAGCAGGCGTCCGATTCCGTTAAAGATGTTGCCAAGGCTGCTGAAGCCCCAGCTGCCACCCTGCCCTATCGTAGTGGTGGTGGTGCCGCTGCCGGTATAGACACCACCGCCCACGTTGCTCACATATCCCGTAGATTTGCTGTCGGTCTGTGTGATATCACGATGGCTTTCCCCCCAGACACCGCTGAACATCGTACCAAGTGCATAGAAAATCTCCGACCAGATGCCGCCGCCCTGCGTGTTGTCCAGCTCTTCATTGTTCAGGGCTGCATAGCTTGCAGGCATTTTCATGTTGTTCATCGTTCATTACTCCTTTTTTATCTTGTCCTGCCTGCAGCATACCCGTTGCAAACAGTGACGTCCAATTATTTTGCGCATTGACGCATCTTTAACCCTTGTAAAGTGTCAGTGCGACCGATGTGTTGTCGTGTGCGCCGGGCAAGCTGAGGGCGCATTCCACAAGTGCCTTTGCCATCTCCTGTACCGTACCTGCATCTGCCAGGATATGGCACATTTCCTCTTCGCTCAGGCAGCGGTACAAGCCGTCCGTACACTGTACCACGATGTCATTTTTTTGCAGCATAATCGGTGTGCGATTGCCGCCGATCAACGTGAGCGAGTCGATGCCAAGGTAGCTTGTCAGTGCCGCACGCTGCGGATGATTTCGTGCCTCTTCAATGCTCATCAGTCCCTCATAGACCATCCGGTCGAGGTGTTCGCCCAGATTATGGTCCAGATTCAACTGCCTGAGCCTGCCATCATGGAACAGATAAATGTGGCTGTCGCCAACATTGTTCCAGTACATTTCTGCTCCGCGTACGCAAACAGTTGTCAGGGTCGTACCAGCACCCAGCGGCTGTCCGCTGTCATCGCGCAGGTTTTTCACATGACCGTTGATCTTGAGTGCTGCGTGCTCGATCTCTGTGGGGATATCTCCGCTTGCAGCATTTTCAAGCAGGCTGCGCAGCATTTCTTCGGCCGCCAGTGTACTGGCACGCTCGCCGCCGGACAACCCGCCCATGCCATCACACACAACGCTTACTGTACAGCTGCCTTTGTTGCCGACACGGATAGAGTCCTGCTGATTTTTGCGAGTACCGACAGCCATATAACTCGCTATTGCAACTGTGTCGTTTTCGCACCGATCGTCAATGCTCTGCGTTATCTCCGGCAGATCTTCCAGCGGCACGTACAGCGTTTGTGTGTCATCGTCCAAGGCATCCGCCATGCGAGTCTGTACCGGCAAAACCATTTGCGCCTCTGCGTCTGCCGACACCGTCACGGACGGTCCGGCAGCTTCTACAGGCTTATCGCTGGTCTTTTTGTTTATCTTTCGCCTCATTTTTTCAAAAAATGTAATCAACCTTCAATCACCACCTTGAACATATACTTAGAGGAAAGCACACTGAATTGATCTCCGTTTTTTAACGTGTAGTTTTTGCCTTTGTCCATACGTGTTCCGTCCGCAAGATAGGTGCCGTATTTCGATGTGTCTTTCACGCAGAAATCTTCCTGTTTCTCGTTATAAAAGACCTCGCAGTGTTCACGGCTGATCCCAACATCCGCCGGCATCATTACATCCGTTGTTGCGTGGCGACCAATCGTAAGCTTTTTATTGGGTTCGATCAGCCACCGGCGGCGGATATCGCAGCCAAATTTTTCCTTCGCATCGATGGTAAGCTCGAGGTAGGCAAGCTTTTGCTTCCTGCGGCGGAACAGAGACGCAAAGCCTCTCGGCTTTGCCTCCGGCATTTTTTCCTCGCTGACCGCACGGAGCTCCGGCTCGTACTCATAATCCTTCCGGATGCCGGCAATATCCTGCGGCATAGGCGGTATACTGACTTGTACAGGCTGCGGCATAGGCGGTACAGCAGAGCCACCCATGCTGCCGCCCGACACCTGCCTGTGAACCGGCTCGACGACCTGTACGGGCTGCGGCATTTGCTCCCGAAGATCAATATCATAATCCTCCGGACGGATCACCTGCTCAAGGTTTGACAGAAACTCCATGACATTGCGGTAGCGGTCGTGGTAGTCAAATGCAAGGGCGCAATCGATCACAGCAGACAGCTCACGTGAAATAAACGGCGAAAGATCACAAGCAGGCACATAGTTCAAACCCTTTGCACGGCTCGGCGCATCTATCATCTTTTGGCCGGTGACGATGTAATAGAAGGTCGCCGCCAGTGCATAGAGGTCGGTCCACGGGCCCTGACAGGGCTTGCGGGTGTATTGCTCGTAGGGTGCATAATTGGGCTTCAGGTAAATTTTGCCGTCCTGCCCCTGACCGCCGCGAAACGAGCGTGCGGCACCAAAATCAATCAGTTTAATTTCACCGTTTCGGGTAATAATAATATTCTCCGGGCTGATGTCGCCGTGTATGATGCCAAACCGGTGCACCTCTGCCAGGGCGCTGCCCACCAGCAAAAGCATCTGCAGCGCCATCTTATAATTGACCTGCTCTGCATGCTCACGCTGAAAGGTACGCAGATTGCAGCCGTCCAACAGCTCCATGACAAAATATGCCGTGTCGTTTTCAAGGAACGATTCTTCAACGTTGACGACAGTAACATTGCCTGCCAGCTCGCGCAGTGTGTTTGCCTCTTCGATGAAGCGGATCCTGCCCTGCTCAAATTCTGTCCAATCGCTGGGATCTTTCAGGCGAACCTTGCCGTCCGCCGCCCTTCCTGACAATAAGCCGGCAGGGTAGTACTCCTTGATGCAGCAGCGTTTACCGGTCAGGTTGTTCCGTGCAAGGTAGGTAATGCCAAAGCCTCCCTGGCCGATATTATTGCCCAGCATGTATTTATCTCTCAGAAAAGTAAACGGCGGCAGGCAGCTTGTCGCATTTGTATGCTCGCCGGCATGATACCCGCACACAGTACACGTGCCATTCAGCATCCCGTCATTAAAGCACACCGGACATATGATATTCCTAAGGTCTGTCATCTCAGTCTGCTCTCCTTGTACTACGCCCGATGTATATCGATCACATCATTTTGATCTGGAGGACCTCATTGCCCAGCGTAATATACGCATCGTTGAACAGCTGTACTTCCATATTGCCTGACAGCTTCTGATCACCCACATAGGTGCCATTCTTCGAGCCAAGATCCTGGATGGTGCAGCTGCTGCCGCGGCAGATGATTTTTGCATGTATGCGGCTGATGATGGGGTTTGCGATAACAATGTTAGCCTGCGAGCCCTTGCCAAGGATAACTTCAGAGTTATTGTAGATGGTAAAGCTCTTGCCCGTATTCAGCTGTACCAGACTTGCAACTGCAAGCTTTTCGCTCATCGAACCACCATCAACATGCAAAGGCATCGTCTCATTTTCCGGATACTTGGTGGTCTGGTAATTTGTGACAAGGTCTGTTTCGCTGTTGCGCATGTCATCTGCCGGGGGTACAGAATCCCAACCCGTATCGTCCTCTTCTGCTTCCGGGTCACGGATCGCAAAGTGGAGCACAACGCCTGCAATCTGCACGACAGCCGCCACAGCGAGAAGTATGATCATAGGGATGGTCAGCGTGCTCTTCATAGCGGAGCCGCAAAAACCTGTAATGATTGCCTTAAAGCCAAAATGATAAATAACAACTTCAATTACAATGACGCCCAGCGTTGCTATCATGCTGATCATGTTCATCGTGAACAATGCACAAACCACGCCAGCCAAAAGCAATACGCAGATCACGGCCAAAATCACAATGCCCATCGAACTGGTGTTGCCCGAAATCACTTTGCTTGCCGGGCTGTACAGCTTGAGCAGATAGTTAGTAACGCTTACACCATTCTCGCCGGTGGTAATTTCACTCCAAGCAGCATTCGCCTCGGCGTCTTCAATATCCGATACTTTGTAACTGCTTTCTACAGGTTTTTCATCGTTCTGATTTTCCTTCACCTTAAAGGCAGGGACAAACAATGCAACGAGCAGCAGTACTGCTGCGACCCAGGTAAGGATCGCACCGATTTTGCGTCCTTTTGAGGCATCTGAAATAAACGTGGCAAATCCTTGTTCTTTTTCCATAATGAGAGCTCCTTTTTATCGTGCGCTATGTTTTTCTTTTGTGCCGCACCTGTTTGCACCAGTATGCGCTGCACTTTTTTTGTTTGCAATTATAACGTTGCCATGGGCGGACATGATGTCGGCTTGTACCGCAAATCTGCCCGTGTCAGACTTCTGTGCGACACGGTTCATTACAGATGCAAACCATTGCTGTTGTGCCGATTCCGCACCGACCAGAATCGCAGTGATGTTGTCGGTCTCACCGCGAGACTCAAGCAGCTTTGTCGTCTTTCGCAGGGATTCTTCCATACAGCGTTCCCTTGAAGGCACACTGCACACCTTGCACAGCTCCTCTTTGGTGATCCTGCGGCGAAAACCATCGCAGCAGACCAAAAAGCGCCTTATGCTGTCGGCATCGCCGCAGATAAGATCCGGTTTTACCTGGTCACCCGCACCCACGCATTGCAGCAAAAGGTTTTGCCGTGAATCACGCAGAGCTTCTTTCTCTGTCATACGTCCTGCATCGACCTCCTGCTGGACAAAGCTGTGGTCGCGGGTCAGCTGCACCAGCCCGTCCGAAAGTGCGTACACCCGACTGTCACCGACATGACAGATGTAGTAACAGTTGCTGAACAAAAGCAGTGCCTCAACCGTTGTGCCTGCACGGACACCTTCTTTTTCGGCGGTTTCTTTTATGGTCGTATGCAGCAGCTGTATGATCTGCTCCCAGTCCTGAAAGATCTCCTGCCTTGGGTTTTGCAAGCAGGACAGCTCGGGCATCCGCTCGCAAAACCAGATCCGAAACGCCTTTACAACGTCCGCGCTCGCCCGCTCGCCTTTTTCCATACTGCCGACACCATCGCAAATCACAGCAAAGATGATCTGCTCACGCTGCGGCGTATAGGCCTTAAGCAAAACCAGTGCATCCTGATTTGTTTTTTTGCTGATGCCGATGTCGGAGTTGTATGCCGTATTGTAGATCACATCATCACTTCCTCATCCATCAGCGATACTCGTTCTCAATTTTGTGGAGGACTTTTTTCTTTTTGTTGTGGAGCACGGCCTCGCCGATGACCAGCAGCAAAAGTGCCGCAACGACAAGACAGACCCCCGCTGTCAACAGGATTTGCCCCGTTGTCATAACTGCATCCTCCTTTACTTCCAGTTATTCTGTACCATGCGGTCCAGCTCATCCATCTGCGAGTCGTACACACCATCCGCCTGTGCCTCACGGTAAAGCTGCTCTGCCATAGAGGCATACGACAGGGCTTCGCTGTGCTGTGACGCACCTTTTTGAACGTCCAGTTCACCTTGTACAAATGCCATCCATTTATACACACGGTAGTCCTTCGGGTAATCCGCCTGCAGAGCCTGCAAGGTCGTCATGGCATCGCCGAATTTGTGCAGCTGATATTGCAGCATGGCAATGTTCAGGCGTACCTCCAGCGTAGAGTTGCCGTTTTCGTACAGATTCCGATACGTTTCCAGCGCTTTGGCCCGGCTTTGCTCGCTGTCCTCCAGCTCTGCCTGTCGTGCATAAGCCGCAGCAAGCTGTCCCGCCAGGGAGTTGTAATAGCTTGCCGGCAATTTTTCGATACCCTCGTTCAGCAGCTCGATCTCTTGAGACAAAGCGTCATCGCCCATATCCTCGCAGACATCAGCAGCCAGACGGTAGGCGCGCGCCAGCTCATCGCTGTCCTCGCCTGCCGTAATGGCCGATTTTGCGGCCTGCAGAGCGGTCTGTAAATCGCCACGCTTGCGTGCGATCTCGCCCTGCACGATCTGGTATGCCGCACCTTGCTGTGCCTGCGGAATCGCCGCCTGCATTTGAGCCAGCGTCGCCTGTGCGCCGGTCACATCACCCATTTGGACCTGTGCCGTTGCCATACCCTGGTAATATGCGGCCACCGTGGGCACGTATTCAATCGCTTTCTGGTACATCCTGACTGCATTCTCGTATTCACCGAGTGCATAGTGGCTCTCAGCGCATACGTTGTAAAGGTTTGCCACGCTCTGCACGCTGTAATACTTCATAGAACGGTTCTGGGCACTGCCGACAGCATCAATGCACTCTTGGTACTTGCCCTGTCGGTACAGCAGCACAGCCTGCTCCACATAGGCTTCCAGCTGATCATCGTAGATCGCGATCGCCGACTGCAATGCCTTTTCGGCATCCTCAAAGCGCAATTCTTCACCGGCGGTGCGCCCCTGCCGCACATAGCTGTCATACGCCGCATAGCGCTCGACACCGATGCGCTGCACGCCCGCCGCAATCAAACCCACGCCGATAACAGCTGTGACGACCGCCGCTGTCGCTACCACACGCTGCGCATTGACAACTGCCTTGTAGCGTTTGTCGATTGCATGGATGTTCTGCAGAGCTCGCAGCATTTCCTGCGCATCGCAGAAGCGATCGGACTGCTGCTTTTTCATTGCGCGGTCAATGACAGAAACGAAGCTTCTGCTCAGCCGAAGCTTGTAGCTGGTGATCGGCTTCACATCTTTCAGCGAGTGATTCGGCTGTTTGCCGGTGAGTGTGTAATAAAGTGTTGCGCCGATGCCGTAAACATCCGTACGCTTGCTGACCGTGCCGTACTCGCCCGCACCGGTCGCCTGTGCAGCCGTAACCGAATAGTTCATGCTGCTGCGTGCCTCACCCGCCAAGTGCGCCGCACCTTCCGGGTAGCCATACATGGGCATCGTTTCATCCATTGCGACGGTCTCCTGACCAAAGGCCATTTGAACCGTCTCGGTCGGGCGAGAGTATTGCTCCGGTGCCGCATAGCCGGGCGTTGCGCCAATGGCGAGCACACCCTTTGAATAGACCAGCGACGTGTTGAAATCAATCAGGCAGATATCGCCCGATGGCGTGATCATAATGTTGCTCGGCTTGATGTCGCAGTGCAGGATCGGCGGTACCTGCGCATGCAGATATGCGATCACTTCACACAGCTGACACGCCCACCGGTATGCCAGCCTTTGCCCCACAGGACCATGCTCCGCAACATACTTTTGAAGGTTTACACCTTCAATCAGGTCCATAATGGTGTAAACATAACCATCCGGGCTTTCAATCACATCATAAATGCGGGGCAGATACTTATGCTTAAGCGTTTTAAGGATGTTTGCCTCGGCACGCTCATCCATACGCCCCTTAAATTTTTGCTTGACGCGCTTGATCACGACCTCTACATCCAGGCTGTCCTTGTGCGCCCGGTAAATCGTGCCCATGCCGCCCTCGTCAAGGGGGCGTATCTGGCTGTAACCGCCGCCAAGGTCACGCACCCATTGACCGATCTCGTTATAATTCATGTCCGCAATTCTCCATGCACATGTCACACACTCAAGGGGCTGCAGACTGCATCTGCTGCTCCATTTGTGCCCACACCTTTTCAGCCTCGGCCTGTGCCTGTGCCGCCTGCTCCTCAATGGTCTTCTGCGCCTGCGCAGCCTGCTCAGGGGTCACCGTCTGGCTGCCCTGTGTCTGCTGTCCCGCAGAGGGCGTCACCTGAGGCGTCGCTGCCTGACCGCTGCCGGTGTTGCCGCTCGACTTGCCGAGACCCGCATCCAGTGCCTGCTGCGCCATGGACTGCGCGATCTCTGCAGCCTGTCCCGTCAAGCCGGACTGCTCAACAACATCCTTTGCCGCCTGACTTGTCACAGCGCTGGTCACCTTATCTACGACCTCCGCTGCATCATCCGTCGCCTCAATTTTGACCTTAACGGTCTTCTGCTTTCCGTTTTTGTCGGTACCAAAAGGAATCACTGCCATGCCGCTGCTGTCGATGGTGATCCCCGAGCGGGACACCATCTTTTGGGTTGAGATGCCGTTCTCCTCCGCATCCTTCATCAGGGTGTCATAGGCATCCTCGTCACCGCGGTACGCATACACAGCCGCAAGTATGTCGTATGCAGCCTCGCTGGTGGGGTCAGCCCCCTTCCAGGAGTTGCCGATATTTTCGAGATAGATGGCGTTATCCTCGTTCAACAGGTCGATATAATGGTCAGAGATGCCATGGTACACATCATCTCCGCCGCCGTTTTCCATGATCAATGCGGCGTCGTCCAGGATCGTGTCAAGGATCGCATCCTCATCGTCAAACGCCTCTTTTGCCTGCTGCAACACTTCAGCTGCCTTTTCAGTGTCACCGTTTGCGGCATATGCTGCATACAAACCGGCATATGCCTCCTTGTTTTGCGGGTCATGCTCGATGATCTCAACATACTGCAGGATAGCGTTGCTGTAATCCAGATTGACAAGATAATTTGTACCAAGGTCCAATACCTTTGTAAGCGAGAATACGGCAGATGTTTCCGAGTCTGTTGCCGCCTGAAGCGTATTCATTGAACTGCGTGGGCTGCAACCCGCAAGAATTGCCGCCCCCGCAAACACCGCCGTAACCGTCAGAACATGGATCTTTCTCATTTTGCGCCTCAATCTTTGAATATCAGCCTATTTTAGCTGAAACTTATTTGCACCGTTTGCCAATGCCAAAACCGCACCGCTTTCCGTAAAAGCGGTGGCATGGTGCTCCATTCGTTTGCCGTTAAGCAGGACACCGTTGCTTGAGCAATCTGTTATGCTGTAGCCAAGACCATCGCCGTTGTAACGCACCACACAGTGCACCCGGCTTATCTTTTCTCCGTTTACCACAAGGGTCACCTGCTTTGGGTCACGACCGATCAACACATCCTCGCCCTGCTTGAGCGGAATGCTCATGCCTGCATAAGCGCCGGTAAGTCCAATCATTTTACCGCACGGAGCAGATTTTTCGGGTCGACTATGCGGAACATCCGCAGCTGTGACGTGCTCGTCAGGCCGAGCTGCCGCTTTTGCGGCACTTGCCCGATGCATGCTCTCGCGCTCTGCCGCATTTTGTGCCGCAGCAAGGCGGTTTGTATCACGGATCGCAAGGTGCATCGCAATGAAGTAACCGAACACCGGCAGCAGCATTACCCAAAGAAAAAACGCCTCGCCGTCCTGTCGGACATCGATATCAATCGTCTGCGCATTGTTGTAAATGCGGTCGACAATGCCCGCAATCCACAGACACGGGTAAACGCCAAGCGTCAATACACCGAGTGCAAGCATGGCCGGTACGTCCAGCGTGTGTCCTCCATCCCCTTTGCACATACGGTTCAAATCCTTGACCCACGTGTGCAGGAACCAGAAGTGGTATAGTGAGAGTGTTACCGCAGAGAGCAGCACATACGCTGCAAAGCTACGGTCCTCACGGTATGCCGGCTGCGACTGGTGCGCAGGCCAGTGGCCGCTGCCGTCTGCCTGCGCACCAGAGCTGCAGTTAGCTTGTATGTATGCCATGTCTTAAATCAGCCCAGACGCACAACGTTGCGCTCATTGCCCAGCACAAGATCCGTACCGCGCGGCAGCAGCACAGGCTGGTTTGCCGGCAGACGGTTTCTGTTGACATAGGTACCGTTGGAGGAGAAGTCCGTTACGCGGTACTTGCCGCTTTGGCTGAGATACACGATCTCGCAGTGGCGGCGGCTGATTTTTTCTGCGCCTTGCGAGAACACGACCTGCGACACTTTGCCGTCACGTCCCAGCACGACAGGCTGATCTGCCGTAAGCGGGATCGTTGAGCCGGTGTACATGCCGGCAACGCCGACCAGCTTAGGCTCAAAGGCAGGGTTTTGGGGCTGGTTCGGATGATTTGCAGGGAGCTGTGCGAGCACTTTTGCGGTCACATCTCTGACGATCGCATCCGTGTCAACCTGCACAGGAGCAGGGACTGTAACACCGGTGTGCACAGGCAGGTCTGCCAGCGTAACGGGGGAGCCCTTGAGCTCCTCATAGATCAGGACATCGGTCATAATCTTGTAGGGCGAAAGCCACAGAATGCCCAGCAGACCGCTGGTCAAATTGTTCAGAATATCCCAACCGATAAAGCTCAGATCCACTACAAACAGATCAAAAATCTGTCCCTTTGTCATAGCCTCACAGCGGGCTGCAAGCTCTTTCGGGCTCATCTCGGGGTAGTCTGCCTGCAGCAGTTCATACGGCCAGTACTGGTAACCCTTATAGAGTTTCGCAATAAAAGCAGCAGCAAAGCCTGCGATGAGAACAAAAGCTGCCAGTGTAATCGAACCGATCCCCAAAAAGAGAGCAAAAAGAAGCACAGCAACAGCCTGAATCGCCAGCGGCAGCCACATTACAAGAATGCTGCGGTACACCGAGGACATAACAAATTGCACAAAGCAGTCGTATGCGCCAAGCAGTGTCGTTGCCTGTAGGCTCTCGCCTCTCTGACGCAGGTAGAGGTAGTAACGGTTGTGCATGATATCAAAAGGGGTCAAGACCGCCTCGTTCACAGCTGCCAGCAGGGTGAAGCCAATTACGCAAAGCAAAAGAATAATGACGATCGGGATCAAGGCAAGCCCGATATCTATGCTTCTGCCGAAAGATCCCCCGTACATTTCGGTATAAAAGACAGTCTGTGCCAAGCTAGATATCGAGCTACCGACAATGGGCAAAAAAATGGAACCTACCAAAGAAACAATTGTTGCTTCGGCAGCCGCTACAATTGCCAGCACAGGCGTCTTTGTAATGGTTTTCAGCACTGTTGACAGAATACTGGTGCCGATCATACCGGACAGGTTGCCGGATTGATGCATATACTGCTTTGCCAGCTCTTTATCTTGTGCGCGATGCATCATGATTCAACATCTCCTTCCTCTTACCAGTGGAACGACTCGCCGCACAGAGGGACAAACATCAGCTTGGTTTCGCCCACGCTCAGGATGTCCATTGCCTTCAGCGCAATCGGGGTCAGCACCAAAGCATCGTTGACGTACAGCAGCTCTTTCGAGTCGCCCGGCTGTGCCATGTACACATTACCGCGGGGGTCGTACACAACTACGGCATGCGAGCTACGGGAAACGGTATTGTCACCAAACAGGCAAACATCCATTTCGACCGACCGACCAATAAAGTTGCGTCCCTGATGCAGGCGGTAGTCCGTGCCCTTGTTTACGCCCTCTGTGCACACCAGCCAGCCAACAACAGCGGGCTTGCTTACAGCTGTGCTGCCCAGCATATCTGCTGTGACAGGCATTGTCTTGTCGCCGTCAACCGTCTTATCGCTGTTGCCCGGGTACATCTGACCAGGCTGGACCTCGGTCGGCCTCGGTGTATTGACCGGCGCTGACGGCTGAGAAAAAACAGGGTTTGTCAGGGGCTGGGTCACATCATTATTGCCCTGGTCAGGCATCGGCGGCACCGGCAGTTTTTCCGTCAGGGGTACAGTCGTCTGATTGCCATCTACCGTATTCGTGCTCATTCCGCAGTGCGGGCAGTTGTTGCCAAAGCGTGCAGCGTCATAAAAGTGATTGTTTGGACATTTTACCAGAGTCATAAGTTGTTCCTCCTAAAATTCATGTCTATTCTGTAGCCGGGTGCAGAAAGCCTGCCCGGAACATTCAAAGTGTTTGTTCGTCCATCCACATCGGCACTGCCACGCGGATGTTGCATACCCGCAGCGTGGTATCGCCTATGCGGATCGTATCGCCGCAGTTCAATATACAGGGAACTGTCAAACGGACGCCATTAACGTATGTACCGTTATGCGAATCAAGATCTGTGATCACGATCGATTTATCTTTAACCTCCAGCGCACAGTGCTGGCGGGACATTTTTCCATCTGTAAAGCTGATGTTGCACAGATCCCGGCTGCGCCCCCAAATGGAGCTGCCGTCGATGTCAGCTGCAAAGCGCTGCCCTGCCTGTGCCCCGCCGATGATCTCAAGCTCGATCTTTGTCTTGTTGTCCGCTTCAGCCGCCGAATCAATGATTGGTTTGTCCTGCGGTTTGATATCCACGTGCTCCGTCTTGATCTCGTATTTGTGCTCGTGCTTGACGATCTGCGTCACCTCACGGTTTTTCAGCTTCTTCCACAGCAGGACCGCCAAAACCGCCAGCAAAGCGACAGCCAGTACAACCAAAACATACGGCACAGCGTCACGCAATTCAAACGCCCTCTTAAAGGTAAGCACCTCGCCGCTCAGCGCATTTTGCTCCATCGAGTCATCGCAGATGCCCGTGAGCGTCAGCGTATATTGGCCGGGCTTTATGCGCCCCGACAGCGTTAAGACCCACGTATTTGCCTCTTCGCCGGCTGCAACACCCTTTACAGACTGCACCTTGCCGCCCTTTTTCAGCTGGTAGTTCGCTGCGTCATCTGCATGCAGGACCGCCTCCGAGAAGGTGATCGTCACCGTATTTTTTGTGCCGTCATATACCGTGTCCGTCACCTGCGGGGCTGTCTCGTCGGGGATCCAGTTCGTCAGCCCCACCTGCCTTGTGTAGCTCTCGCCGCTCTGACCTGCGCCTGTCTTCAGCAAAAGCGTATGCAGTGCGCCGTCGATGCGGTTTGTATCTGCCTCAAAGCCGAGCACCTCTGCCTCGTCCAGAAAGCTCAGCCAGTCTGTCCAGACTGTGCCGGCGTTATTTACATTGAACGTAGCAAAGCTGCCGCCTGTGGTACGTGCAAAGCGACCAAACTCCTCCTGCGATTTTTTATCGGCGTAATCGACGCAAAACGAATAGACCGGCATATTGGCGAGCGCAAGCTGCTGTTCAATTTCCTGCCGTGTGATGCCGATACTGCCGGTATCCTGCAAGCCATCCGAAACGATCAGCATCACCTGACGGCAATTTCCATCTTCCGCTGATGCAAACTCAAGTCCCTGATGGATCGCCTCATACAGATGGGTATTCTGATCCCGCGCCTGCAGCGCATCTAGGCTTGTCAGCAGAAGGTCTGTATTTTGCTTGTTATAGGTCTGCGCTTCCACCGTGTCGCCAAAGGTGATCAGTGTAAGGCAGTCCTCTGCTCCAAGTTGATTTGCCAAAGCCGCAACCTGCTGCTTTGCAGCCGAAAAGTACGATGACCGGATGGAGCCGGACACATCCAGCAGGATGTAATAGGCCGTGCTGACATCCGATGCGTCTTTTTTGCCGTTGTAGTGCAGTCCTTGCCCGTCCAGATACGCCTCCGGCTGCTCTGTACCGGAGTCGTAAACATAGACCCGGATCTGGGGCATATTGACCTGTACCTGTTCAACCGTTAGGCCGGTCAGCTCTGTTGAAAAGGTATCTTGTGCCAAAGCAGCAGGCGCAAATGTACACACTGCCGCCATGACCGCTGCCGCACCAATCAGAGATGATACTTTCCGCAAAACTTTTGGAAGCATAAAATATTCTCCTCCACACCGATTTCATCGCCATCTGCAAGCTGTACAGGCTGTGCAAGCAGCAAACCATTGTGATAAATCAACGATGTATTGCCCGGTATAAGCAAAAACTGCTCGTGCTTTCCGTCATACACCACCGAGCCCCATCGCTCACCCTTCGCCATACTGTCGCCCAGGTTTACCTCTGCATCCATCGAGGCGGCGATATCGTTTCGGCCCTCGTGCAGACGCCAATCTCTGCCGCACTGGTCACCCTTTACGCATACAAGCCAGCCAACTGTAGGTTTTGCCAATACATCATGCTCAAATATGCGGTAGCCAATTGTCACACCATCGGCGTCATTCTCCGGCCTATAATCCGTCGTTACATCATCTTTCTCGGCTGCGCCCGCATCCGATTTTTTTGCATTTGTAAGACAATACGGGCACACATCGTACCTGCTGCTGTCATAATAGTGCCCCATCGAGCAATGTGCCAACGCCATGACCCACAATCGCCTCCCACCCGTTTTTTACCGTGCAAAACCGCTTAAATCTGCGGCTTATTTACTGATTAAATTTTAGCTCAACGGCAAAAAACGGTCAATGAAGCGCACCAACGTTTTGTTACACTCCATTCTACATTTTGTTACACTTTATACACAAATCAAACCAAAGACATCAAAAACCAGACCTTCCTGCCCGCAAAGCACTTAAAAATACCGCATGCAGAAAAAGCGCCCGCAGTATGCCGGTCACGGCACAGCTGCGGGCGCTTTTGTCGGTTATTAAATTTTACTGTCCCGTTTATCGGCCAATAAGCAGATCCCGACGGAGACTGCCGCTGACTTTCAGGCTTGCGGTAGACCCGATGTGCTTCAGCACAAGAGCTGCATCGTCGTCATAGCCCTCGCACAGCAGCGAAAGGTTCAGTGTCGTGGATGTTTTTTGCGTTGCAAAAACCACACAGCTTACCCCTTGCGCCATCAGCGCGCGCATATCGCCCACCGTTGCGTTCAGCACCGCTGCCCAGCGATCCGCAGTCAATGTCAGCACACGTTCGCTCTGGCTGACGGTAAAATTTGCACTGCGTCCGAACAGTGTCTTGACCGTGACGGATGCCGGCACGGCAGCAACATCCGCGGTCAGGTCAGCAACGGGCTGCTCCGGTACATCCTCGGAGATCAGCATGATATTCCCCTGGATCATCTCACCCGGAGGCGGCAGGTAACCGTAACCCGGCTCTGCGTCCTGCTCCGCAAAAGCGCTGATGCACATTGCTGCCGTTACGACAGCCACCAGCAGCGCACACACAGCGCTGCGAATCGTTTTTTTGCATGTGTTTTTCATAAATTCTTCTCCTTAAAGTAATCCAACGATCAAATCCGCCTGCGGCCCGGGCGTTTTCAACATTTCAAGAGTGAACAGTTGAAAAGCGCACACGTCTTGTCCTCGTCAGGTAATCAGACAAGCATCTGCCGCATCTGTAATAGAAACGTCTGTGCCGGACAAATTATTGCAGAGAGTTTGCGGCAAGGCATGTATCAAATCACAGCACAATTCGTGCCGTCTTTTGTGAATTTGTTTCATCCTTGAGCATCGGCAAACAGCTTGACAGCACCGCCGGGGTATGGTAGACTGATTTTACTTTGAAAAAAGCAAATGCGTTGACAGAGATAAAACGATTTCTTCTGCGTGCAGAGAGCCGCCGGGTGGTGCAAGGCGGGTGCAGGGGTTTCGGTTACTGGCTCTTGAGCGGCTTGGCTGAACAGATAGTAGGTCTTGACGGACGCCCACCGTTATCGGGGCAGCGATTCGCTGTAAAAAGCCGATCGTGCGAGTGGCTGTGCTTCAATGTGCAGCAAAGAGAGTGGTACCACGGGTGCCCTGTATTTGTTTTACAGGCTCTCGTCTCTCAAGGTTTTCGCCTTGAAAGACGAGGGCCTTTTTCGTACGCTTCCCTTGTGGAGAGCATCAAAAAGTGTAAGTTTCAGGAGGAAAGAGAAATGATGGACGCCACCAAGTACGCTCCGGGTTACTACCCTGTGCCCGCCGGCTATGACAGCTGGGTAAAAAAGGATCATATTGAAGCAGCACCCGCATGGTGCAGCGTTGACCTGCGCGACGGCAACCAGGCGCTGATCGTGCCCATGAGCCTTGAGGAGAAGCTTGAGTTCTTCCAGATGCTGGTCAAAATCGGCTTTAAGGAAATCGAGGTCGGCTTCCCTGCAGCAAGCGATACCGAGTACGAGTTTCTGCGCACACTGATCGAAAAGGACATGATCCCGGCTGATGTTACCGTGCAGGTGCTGACCCAGTGCCGTGATCACATCATCCGCAAAACGTTTGAAGCGGTCAAGGGTGCGCCCCGTGCTGTGATCCATTTCTACAACTCCACTTCTGTGGCACAGCGTGAGCAGGTGTTCCACAAGAGCAAAGATGAGATCAAGAAGATTGCGACTGATGGCGCAAAGCTGGTCAAACAGCTGAGCCAGGAGTACGAGGGCAACTTCCTGTTCGAGTACAGCCCCGAAAGCTTTACCGGTACCGAGGTCGATTACGCCGTTGAGGTATGCAATGCCGTGCTGGATATCATGCAGCCCACCCCGGATCGTCCCATGATCATAAACCTGCCCGTCACTGTTGAAATGAGCATGCCGCATGTTTATGCAAACCAGATCGAGTACTGTGACAAGCATCTGAAGTACCGTGACAGCGTTGTTATCTCGACACACCCGCACAACGACCGCGGCACTGGCGTAGCCTGCGCCGAGATGGCTGTGCTGGCAGGTGCACAGCGCGTGGAATGCTGCCTGTTTGGCAACGGCGAGCGCACCGGCAATGTAGATGCCGTTACGCTTGCCATGAACATGTACAGCCACGGTGTTGACCCGAAGCTTGATTTCTCTGATATGCCCGGCATCTGCTCCACCTACGAGCGCGTCACCCGCATGCATGTCTACGAGCGCGCCCCCTATGCCGGACAGCTTGTGTTTGCCGCATTCTCCGGCAGCCATCAGGATGCGATCGCAAAGGGCATGGCCTACCGCAAAGAGCGCGGTGATCATCGCTGGACCTGCCCCTATATCCCCATTGATCCGCATGACATCGGACGCACCTATGATGCAGACGTGATCCGCATTAACAGCCAGAGCGGCAAGGGCGGCATCGGGTTTGTTCTGGAGCAGAACTACGGCTACAACCTGCCCGCAAAAATGCGTGAAGATCTGGGCTACAAGGTCAAGGGCGTATCGGACCACAACCACAAGGAGCTGAGCGCTGTTGAGGTGCTGCATATCTTTGAGGACAGCTTCCTCAACAAGTCGGCACCGCTGAATGTGCTGGAGGCGCATTTTGCTCAGGTGGACGGCATTACCGCCACTGTCACGTTGGATCTGCGTGGTCAGCGCAAGGTCGTAACCGCGGTCGGCAATGGTCGTCTGGACGCCGTCGCCAACGCCATCCAGAGCGCTACCGGCATGGACTTCCACCTTGAAAATTACTCAGAACACAGCCTGGACGAGGGTTCCACCTCACGTGCGGCATCTTACGTCGGTTTGACATGGGGCGACAACGTTGTGACCTGGGGCGCCGGTACCCATACCGATATTATCGTTGCCGGCATCCGTGCACTGGTCAGCGCAATCAATAATAAGTAATGTAAAAGCACAACACTTGAGATAAAAGGAGAGTACCACCATGGGAATGACCCTGACGCAGAAAATTCTTGCCGCACACGCCGGTCTTGCCGAGGTCAAGGCAGGGCAGCTGATCAACGCAAAGCTCGATATCGTGCTGGGCAACGACATCACGACCCCTGTTGCGATCAATGAGTTTGAACGCAACGGATTTGACAGCGTATTTGACAAAGAGCACATTGCGATCGTACTCGACCACTTTGTACCGAACAAGGATATCAAGAGCGCAACGCAGTCCAAGCAGTGCCGTGAATTTGCCAACAAGTACGACATCCTCAACTTTTACGATGTCGGTCAGATGGGCATCGAGCACGCTCTGCTGCCGGAAAAAGGCATCGTCACTGCCGGCGACTGCGTTATCGGCGCTGACAGCCACACTTGCACCTACGGTGCTCTCGGCGCATTTTCGACCGGTGTAGGCTCGACGGATATGGCCGCCGGCATGGCGACCGGCATGGCGTGGTTCAAGGTCCCCTCCGCCATTCGGTTTGTACTTAAGGGCAAACTGAACCCCTGTGTTTCCGGCAAGGATCTGATCCTGCACATCATCGGTATGATCGGTGTGGACGGTGCGCTGTACAAGTCCATGGAATTTACCGGCCCGGGCGTTGCATCCCTCACCATGGAGGATCGCCTTTGCATCTGCAATATGGCAATTGAAGCAGGCGCAAAAAACGGCATCTTCCCTGTTGATGACACAACCAGGGCATACCTGAACGGCCGCAGCCAGCGTGAGCCTGTATTCTACGAGGCAGACGCCGATGCTGTATACGAAAAGACCATCGAAATTGACCTGTCCGCATTAGAGCCGACCGTCAGCTACCCCCATCTGCCCGAGAATACTCACCTCGCAAGCGAGGGCAAAGAAATCAAGATCGATCAGGTCGTGATCGGCAGCTGCACAAACGGACGCCTTGAGGATATGGAGGCCGCCTACAACATCCTTAAGGGCAAGCACATTGCCAAGGGCGTACGCGGCATCATTATCCCCGCTACTATGGCTGTCTACAAGGAGTGCATCCTGCGCGGCTGGACGACCGCATTTATTGATGCGGGCTGCATCGTGTCTACGCCGACATGCGGGCCGTGCCTTGGCGGTTATATGGGTATCCTGGCAGAGGGTGAGCGCTGTGTCTCCACGACAAACCGCAACTTTGTCGGACGCATGGGTCATGTAAAGAGCGAGGTCTACCTTGCCTCCCCCGCAACTGCTGCTGCCAGCGCCCTGACAGGCTACATCACCGACCCGCGCACGGTCTGATTGAAAGGAGACAATCGCTATGAACGCAAAAGGCTCTGTTTTTAAGTACCCCGATAATGTGGATACCGATGTTATTATCCCCGCCCGCCACCTGAACACACAGGACGCCAAAGAGCTTGCCAGCCACTGCATGGAGGACATCGATAAGGACTTTGTCAAAAACGTGAAGGACGGCGACGTCATGGTCGGCGGCTGGAACTTTGGCTGCGGCTCATCGCGTGAGCACGCACCGCTGTGCATCAAAACCGCCGGCATCTCGGTGGTTATTGCAAAAAGCTTTGCACGCATTTTTTACCGCAACAGCATCAACATCGGTCTGCCCATTATGGAATGCCCTGAGGCTGTGGACGCCATCAACGCAGGCGACACCGTCAGTGTCGATTTTGACTCCGGTGTGATCGTGGATGAAACAAACGGTAAAACATTCCATGCCGAGCCGTTCCCGCCGTTTATCCAGCAGATCATTTCTGCCGGCGGTCTGATGAAATCCATCAAAAACAAACAGTAAAGCACCTCTTCGGGGCATATACAAGGAGATTTACCAATGGAAAAGAATATTGCCGTTATCTGGGGCGATTGCTCCAGCCCGGAAATCGTCAAACAGACGATTCGTGTCCTTGACAAGATCGCCGACAAATTCGGTCACACCTTCCACTACACCGATGCAGCTATGGGCGGTGAGGCAATCGACAAGTATGGCGACCCGCTGCCGCAGCATGAGTTAGACAAATGTCTTGCCGCCGACAGCGTCCTGCTCGGTGCGGTGGGCGGCCCTAAGTGGGAGGGGCTGCCGGGCGAACAGCGTCCGGAAAGAGGGTTGCTGCGTCTGCGCTCCGGCATGGGGCTGTACTCCAACAGCCGACCCGCCAAAATCTGGCCGCAGTTGGCACCTGCCAGCCCGCTGAAGCCCGAAATCGTTGAAAAGGGCATCGACTTTATCATCGTGCGTGAGCTGATTGGCGGCGTGTACTTTGGCAAGCACGAGACCTATGCGCTGGAAAGCGGCGAAAAAGAGGCTGTTGACTACATGCCCTACGCTGAGCACGAGATCGAGCGCATCGGACGCATCGGCTTTGAGACCGCGCAAAAGCGCCGCAAAAAGCTGTGCTGTGTCGATAAGGCAAATGTCCTGGATACCAGCCGCCTGTGGCGCAGTGTCATGCATCGTTTGCAGGCAGAATACCCGGACGTGGAATACAGCGAGATGTTCGTGGACAACTGCGCTATGCAAATCGTCAAAAACCCGAGCCAGTTTGACGTCATCGTCACCGAAAATATGTTCGGTGATATTCTGTCCGATGAGGCATCCATGATCACCGGTTCTATCGGTATGATCCCTTCCTCTTCTCTGGGTGAGACCACACGCGGCTTGTACGAGCCCATCCATGGCTCTGCACCGGACATTGCCGGTAAGGACATCGTCAACCCCACCGCCTGCATCCTGTCTGCGGCAATGATGCTGCGCTACAGCTTTGGCATGCCCGCAGAAGCTGATGCGATCGAAAATGCTGTTGACAAAGTCCTGAGCAAGGGGCTGCGCACAGCGGACAACATGAGCGAGGGCTGCACCTGTCTTGGCTGCACTGCCATGGGCGATGCGATCCTTGCTGAAATCTAAAAAAATATCGCTTTTTATCTGCGGCGCCCACGGTGGCTGCCGCAGTTTTTTTCGGTCTGCGCATATTGACATCTGCCATGGTCTATGCTAAAATGCGCTACTGTGCAAAAAAAAACGAACCAAAGAGGCGTCCATGAATATCACAAAGCTGTTTTTTAAGTATGTATCACAAAATATTTTCGGGCTGTTGGGCACATCGTGCTATATCCTTGCAGATACCTGGTTTATCTCGCTGGCTGCAGGTACCAACGGCGTAACGCTGCTCAATCTCTGCCTGCCCGTTTACAACTTTATTTTCGCTATCGGCTCAATGATCGGTCTCGGCTCGGCCACACGCTACGCCATTTTGCGCACGCAGGGTGACGCACGGGCACAAAAGTACTTTTCCAATGCGCTTATCTGCGCGTGTCTTCTGTCCGTACCATTTGTTTTGATCGGCATCTTTTGTCCCGGCAGTCTGCTGCACTTAATGGGCGGCGATGCAGACATCGTTGCTCTCGGTGTCGGCTATACGCGGATTTTTTTGCTGTTCGCGCCGTTTTTTATGTGCAATTACGTGTTTACATCTTTTGTGCGCAACGACGGTGATCCATCGCTTGCAATGATTGCAACGCTGAGCAGCAGCCTGTTTAATGTTGTTTTTGATTACATCTTTATTTTTCCGGTTGGTCTGGGGCTGCCCGGGGCCGCCCTGGCAACCGCCGTTTCGCCCATTATAAGCATTGTCATTTGTGCACTGCACTTTCTTAAAAAAGAGAACACGGTAAAATTTATCCCTCAATTGCCGTCCGTGCGGCTGCTTGGTCAAAGCTGCCAACTGGGCATTTCAGGCTTTGTCGGCGAGCTTTCTTCTGCCGTAACGACCACTGTATTCAATTTTTTGCTGATTGGTCTGGCAGGCAATGTCGCTGTCGCCGCCTATGGCGTGATCGCCAACCTTGCCCTTGTTGCCACCGCAATTTTCAATGGCGTTGCGCAGGGTGCACAGCCGCTGATCAGCCAGTGCTACGGCAGGCGTGATTGGGTCGGCGCACGACGTCTGCTACGGTTGAGCAGTGCATCGGCGCTGTTTTTGGCGGTGGTACTGTACCTTGTTGTATTCAGCAAAACCGACCTGCTGATCGGCATATTCAACAGCGAAAATTCTGAGCTGATGGCACAGTATGCGCACACCGGCTTGCGGTTGTATTTTATCGGGTATCTGTTTGCAGGCTTCAACATTGCCGCTGCCGGATACCTGAGCGCAATCGACCGCCCGACCGAGGCAACCATTTGCTCATTGTGCCGCGGTTTTGCCGCCATTGTGGCATGCTCGCTGCTTTTAAGCCGTCTGTTTGGCATGCACGGTGTATGGGCGGCATTTCCCGCATCGGAGGCGTTGACTGCCGTTTTGACGCTGATTTTACTTTTTCTTTGCAGAAAACACGATATTCAATAATTTCCAGATCAAAATTCTTACATGACAATTTTGTGCAACAATTGCGTATGTTGCGCTTTTGTGATATAATTGATACAGGCAGATAGCGCTCTGCCTGTATTTTCTTTATAAAGGTGTGTGTCTGTATGAGCTCTTATTACACCGCCAACACTTTTTTTATTGTATTCGTTATGGTCATCATGGCGATTGCGACCTCCTACAATACCGTACTGGACCGTCATCACAAAATGATCTCACGGCTTTTGTTTATCCTTATCGGTGTCGCAGCTTTGTGCGAGTGGGCCGGCAATGCGCTGCAGGGCGCATCGGCCGATCTCATCCCGCTGCATATCCTCGTAAAAATGATTGAGCTCGGCATCGCACCCTATATCGGGCTTTTGTGCGGCAAGAGCCTGACCTCCAGCAAATGGGATACCCCCTTGCTCATGTCGATGTTTGTGCACTCGATGCTTGAAATGCTGTCTGCATTTACCGGTTGGATCTACTATGTGGATGACAGCAATTATTATCACCACAGCGATTTTTACTGGGTCTACATGTTGTTTTATGCCGTCTCTATTTTCTATTGCCTATTCGAGGGTTTTCGCAGTTTTCGCCGCTGCCAGCAGCGCAGCGGTCTGCTGATCCCGATGGTGTCGGTATTTTTGGTAGGCAGTGTGCTGCTCACAACGCTCTTCACCGATATCAAGGTTGCATGGCTGGCGGTAGCCTTCAGCGCGATTATGCTGTATAAGTTCCACGGTGATATTTTGCAGCAGCTTGACAGCCTGACCGAGCTGCTCAACCGTTGGGGGTACGAGGACCAGCTGCGCAGCTTTCGCGGCAAGGGGGCGATCCTTATTTTTGACGTGGATCGTTTTAAGGCTGTCAACGATACCTATGGACATGCACAGGGCGATGTCTGCCTGTGCACTGTAGCCGACGGTCTGCGTGAGATCTACAGCAAAAGCGGTCTGTGCTACCGCATCGGCGGCGATGAGTTCTGTGTGATTTTGAGAAAGAACCTTGACAGTGTCGAGCAGTTGAACGCCGATTTTGAGGCGTGGCTGGATGCCAAACGGCAGCAAAACTTCCGTCTGCCGACCGTCTCTGTCGGTTATGTCTTTTTTGATACCAATGCGCCCTCCGCATCTGTCAACGAAGCCGTGCGCAAAGCGGATGAGGCGATGTATAACACAAAGGCAAGCCGCAAAGCAATCCGTGCGCTTTCGTAATTTTATACGTACAATTCAAGCTCACGCAGACTTTCACCGGGCGAAAGCCCCGGCTGCGTGGTTTTACCGGTCAACGCCCTCCACTGTGCAGGGGATTGACCGGTTTCTTTTTTGAACACACGGCACAGGTAATTTGCACCGGAAAACCCGCACAGGCTTGCCACCACGTCCAGTGTGTACTCCCGATGCAGCAGCAGACGCATTGCAGCCTCGATGCGCACCCTGGTCAAATAATGCCCCGGCGACACCCCCACAGACGCCGTAAACGTGCGCACGAGATGGCTTTTGGAGACGCCCAGCCGCTCGCTCAGCTCTTCGACGCCGTACAGCCCGGCGTAGTTCTCGCGGATGTCCTCAATTGCTGCCTGCACAAGCGGCGGCAAGGGCACGGCTGCGCTGTCCGCATCCGCAAGCTCACACAGCAAGCCGTACACAAGCTGGCTGCGGGCACGGCTATGGCTCTGCTTTTCGTCTGCAAGGCGTCTCATCAATTCGGCTGCCGCAGGGCAAGTCTCTCCTCGCGCCAAAAACGGCAGCTCACGCAAACCGGCCAGCAGCTGCATGCTCGCCTGACCTGTGAGCTGCAGGCACAGCAAATGGCAGCCATCCGCCGGCATCAGGGTAAGCGGTGCACGGCTGAGGATCAAATGTCCTGCCGCAGCCTGCTGCGGCGGCAGTATGAGCACCGCACCCAGGGATTGCGGCTGTGCGGACGAAAGCGATACCGTGCAGCTCCCGCTGGAGACAAGGCACACCCAAAGTCCCTCTCCTGAAAGCGTAAGCTCCTGATCGGACTGCACATCACGGACCGAGCCAAGAGCAGCTACAGTGTTCCAATCAAAAAGCAATATTTGACACCTCTAATCAATATAATGCTATTTTATACTATAAAATAATCTGTTATTATGATATCAACAAAGTCGAACGCCGTCAAGGACGGCTGTAATGATCAAATAACGGAGGACGAACCTATGGCTTCAATCAGCTGCCAGCACATTTATAAGATTTACCCGGGTGCAACCGCACCTTCTGTCACCGACTTCAACCTGGAGATCCAGGACAAGGAGTTCATCATCTTCGTCGGTCCTTCCGGCTGCGGCAAGTCTACCACACTGCGCATGATCGCCGGTCTGGAGGAGATCTCCAAGGGCGAGATGTACATCGGCGGTCGTCTGATCAACGATGTCCCTCCCAAAGATCGTGATATCGCCATGGTGTTCCAGAGCTACGCTCTGTATCCCCATATGACCGTTTACAAGAACATCGCTTTCGGTCTGGAGCTGCGCAAGACCCCGAAGGACGAAATCGACAAGCGCGTGCATGAGGCTGCAAAGATCCTGGAGATCGAGCACCTGCTCGACCGCAAGCCCAAGGCTCTGTCCGGTGGTCAGCGTCAGCGTGTTGCTCTGGGTCGTGCAATGGTTCGTAACCCGGCTGTCTTCCTGCTCGATGAGCCTCTGTCCAACCTGGATGCAAAGCTGCGTACCAGCATGCGTACCGAAATCATCAAGCTGCACAAAAAGCTGGCTACCACCTTTATCTATGTCACACACGACCAGACCGAGGCTATGACCATGGGCGACCGTATCGTCGTCATGAAGGACGGCATCATCCAGCAGGTCGATACCCCGCAGAATCTGTACGATATGCCCTGCAATATGTTTGTGGCAGGCTTTATCGGCAGCCCGCAGATGAACTTCCTCGATGGCACGCTGGTGAAGAACGGCAGCACTTACTCTGTCGATCTGGGCGGCGATCTGATCCCCCTGCCTGCTGAAAAGACCGCAGATGGCAAGCTGGATGCTTATGCCGGCAAAAAGGTCAAGATGGGCATCCGTCCTGAGGATATCGACGATGAGCCTGAATTTATGGCAAAGCATGCTGATTGCCAGCTCAATGCTCAGGTCGATGTGTCCGAAATGATGGGCGCTGAGATTTACCTGTACCTGGAGTACAAGGGCAACAAGATGACCGCCCGTGTTGCACCCACCTCTAAGGCTCGCAACGGAGATACCGTCCGTGTTGCCTTTGACCCGCACAAGGTCCACCTGTTCGATGTTGAGACCGAGCAGACCATCCTGAACTGATTTAATTAGAGCTTTATCCTCCATGAAGTTGCGCGTTGGCTTTACGGCCGGCGCGCAACTTATTTTTTGTCAAAATTCACACTTGACAAATATGCTTTACGCATGTTATTCTTTATCTACGCATTAGTAATGGCTAACTTTTGGATTTGATTTGGCTTTTAAGCCTTTTTCTTTTTGTCTAAAAGTTTGCTATGGCTAACAATTTGTATGAGGATGAGGTGTTACCCATGAGACTCAAGAATGTTTTTGCCGGTGTCGTGGCTGCTGCCCTGATGCTGTGCGCCGCTGTCCCCGCTTTTGCGGCTACCCCCGCTGTGGATGAGGAGAACTGCTTCTCTTCCACCTATGTCATGATGAACGTGCCCTACGGCGAGTTCTACGAGACTGTCGGTACCGATGGCGTGGACGCTCTGACCTCCGCTACCAAGAGCAAGACCCGTGCTGCTCTGGCTACCGGTTCCTATCACGTCAACTCTGACGGCTCTGACATTACCGGTGTCACCGTACCTGTCAAAGTGTTGACCCCCTGGGCTCTGAATAACTGCAAGCAGGTCACCGATGCTGACAGCTATGACATCACTGTCAAGCTCCGCGGCAAGGAGACCACTACCACCTACTCCGGCATCAAGGCTCTGTTCGAGAACGAGTCCTACGCTTACTACAAGCTGAGCGAGACTCCTTCCACCTATCTGAGCGCCTGGTACAACCCCCTGACCGGCGAGTGGAACTTTACGAAGTACAACACCTCCGCTACCACCACGATTGATGGCACAAGCGTTGAGATGAAGACCGGCGGTCACCACACCGATTACGAGTTCTCCATCGAGTCTGAGCAGCTGGCACAGTACGAGAGCAACACCATCTACGGCGTTGTACTGACCGCTGATGACGGCAGCACCTATGGTCTGCACCATGTTGCTCACATCTGGCGCGGTACCGAGCTCGGTTTTGATGCTGACGACGCATACTTTGCAGGCCTGATCGGTCACACCATCACAAAGGCTACTTATTACACTGCCGATGGCATCTATGAGGTCTCGCTGAACGTATACGTTCCCGCTCTGAACGCCTGATTTGGCACTCCTTTTATAAAGCTGTAAAAAAAATCCCTGCACGGTTTCGGTCGTGCAGGGATTTTTTATTCTGATGCAACAAATAAGAGCGGCCGCACCTGCAGCCGCTCTTATTTGTTGTTTTTTATTTAACAGCTTACTTTGTGCCGTAGATGCGGTCGCCTGCGTCACCCAGACCGGGCAGAATGTAACCATTCTCGTTCAGGTGGTCATCCAGCGCACCAAGATAAATATCAACATCCGGGTGGGCATTGTGCAGTGCCTGAACGCCCTCCGGAGCGCCGATCAAGCCAATAAACTTAATGCGCTTTGCACCGCGCTTTTTAATTTGACCGATCGCATCGATCGCACTGCCGCCTGTTGCCAGCATGGGGTCCAGCACAAGCACATCACGCTCGTTGATATCGGACGGCAGCTTGCAGAAATACTCCACGGGCTGCAATGTGGTTTCATCGCGATACAAACCGATAAAGCCAACCTTTGCCGCAGGCAACAGTGTAAGCATGCCGTCCAGCATACCCATACCTGCACGCAGGATCGGCACCAGTGCCAGCTTACGGCCGGCCAGGACCTTTGTCTTAGCCATTGCAAGAGGCGTTTCAATTTCCACTTCTTCCATCGGCAAATCACGGGTAGCCTCGTAGCACAACAGCGTCGCAATCTCGCTTACGAGGTCACGGAACTCCTTTGTGCCGGTCTGCTTATTGCGCAGCAGACTGACTTTGTGCTGGATCAGAGGATGGTCAACGATCATCGGGGTCATAACAACACGCTCCTTTGGTATATTAAATTTTAGCCTTATCGGTTTTCAATGGCGGTCAATTTATCCACACGGCGCTGGTGGCGTCCGCCCTCATACTCTGTATTCAGGAACAGATCCACCAATTGACATGCGAGGCCTGCGCCCACAACACGCCCACCCAGACACAGCGCATTTGCATCGTTGTGGCGGCGGGTAAACTCTGCGCTGAAGGCATCGGAGCAGCAGCATGCGCGGATCCCCTTTACTTTGTTTGCAGCAATGCTCATGCCGACACCGGTACCGCACACAAGCAATGCGCAGCGGCATTTTCCTTCAACAACTGCATCGCAGGCAGGCAATGCCATATCCGGGTAGTCAACGCTCTCGGTGCTGTGCGTGCCAAAATCAATGTACTCCAGCCCCAGCTCGTCCAGGTGTGCCTTAATGGCTTCCTTCAGTTCGTAGCCGCCGTGGTCGGCAGCAAGTGCTATTGGTTTTGCCATGGACTATTCCATCCTTTCGCTTCAAAACGGGTAGCCTTGCCCGTATATCGGTCAATCCATCATTTTTTTTGCAGCTGCCTCAGCGGCAAGCCGCTCTGCGCGCTCACGCTCAGCCTGGCTCAGCCTGTGATAATCCGGCAGCAACGCCTCGGGCAGGACAGTCTGTCCCTCCTGTGCCATCTTTTTTGCGACCAGTGCAATTGCTGCTGCCCTTCCGCCGCGCAATGCGGGCGGCACCTGCCGTACACCCGACACGGCGCCGTATTTATTATAACACAGAGCAGCGCCGTCACCAACGAAAAACAGAGGTTTTTTGCAATTTTCTACAAATTGTGCAAGATCTGCAACCGCCCGTGCATCATCTTCCATCAAACGCTCGTGCGTGGCAAGGTCAAACGCCGCACTGTACACCTGCGCACGGCGTGCATCCAGTGCACACAGCACTGTACCCTCGCCCGTATGCGCCGCCGCCAATGCCTCAAGCGTTGACACCGGTGCGCACGGCGTCTCACGAGGGAATGCCAGACCTTTTACCGCTGCAAGACCGATGCGCAACCCGGTAAAGCTGCCGGGACCGGCATTGACGCCGTATACATCGATATCTGCGCATGTCATGCCGCACATTTTCAGGCAGGTGTCAATCATCGGCATCAGCGTCTCACTGTGGGTCATCCCGGCATCCAGATAGCACTCGTACAGCAAACGGTCATCCTGCAGCAACGCAACGCCCGCCGTTTTGCCTGCGGTATCCACGGCTAAAATATTCACAGCGTGACCCCCTCGATCGTAATTTTACGTGTTGTATCATCTATGCGCTGAATGTCCACATGGATCGGATTTTCCGGCTCAAGCAGTGACGCAAAATTTTCGCTCCACTCCGCCGCTACGATTGCGCCCTGATCCAGGTAGTCATAGAAGCCGGCAGCGCAGAGGTCACTCTCGGTTGAAATGCGGTACAAGTCAAAATGCGCAAACGGTTTTGCGCCGCGGTAGTAATTTACGATGGCAAAGGTCGGGCTGCTTACCGTGTCCGTGCAACCCAAACCTGAAGCGATCCCCTCACAGAAGGCAGTCTTACCAGCCCCCAGGCCGCCGGTAAAGGCAACCAGCGACCCCGGGCGCAATACCGCAGCCATACGCCTGCCAAGAGCAACGGTCTCTGCGCGGGATTTTGTAATAAACTCCGTCATCTATACACCTCGTTAATTTATGCAGCATCCGGCTGCTCGACCCAGACATCATCATACGACATCTGGACATCCGATGCGGCTTCCGCCGGCTCGTACAGGCGCTTCAACTGGTCACCCAAAACCAGCGGATACGATGCCGTGGCATGCGGTTTGCGTCCTCCCTGTGCGTTATACCACAAGATATCATTATCGCCGTAGCAATCCAGTGCATAGTTCACCGCAGTCGAAATCGTATCGCCATCCATCAGGCGATTTACGATCGTCCACATCATGCTTCTGGAGTACACGGCATACACATTGTTGACAAAGCCAACCACAACGCTTGCACCACGTGCAAGCAGCGCATCCGCTATCCCTGTATCCACATGCCCGTTCTCGCCAAAAAACTCACACGTTTCAGACAGAATAATCTTACCGCTCAGCTGATTTTTGCGGTATGCCGCGCGGAAAAAGCTGTCTGTCACAGCGTAGGCACCGTTGACCTTGATGATCCGATGCAGCAGCAGGTCCACACCGTAGCGCAGATCCTTATAAAAATCGGACTTTTCCTGCAGCAGGATAACCGGCTCTGTTGCCGTCCGCTTCCAGAAACGACCGTATTCATATGTATAGTATGCGCCGTGTGCGCTGATCATTGAGACATCGTAGTCGTCCATATGACGGAGATCAGACACCGTGACGGTCGTATTCAGCTTTGTTTCAAGCCCCTGCGATGTCCAGTAGTTTTGCATATAGGCATAGCTCGGGTAGCGTGTGCTGTTTACCGTATTATCAAAAGCATAGTAAAGCACCGCTGTGCCGATTTGCTCGTGCTCTGTTTCGCCTTGCTCAGCCGTCAGTTGCAGCGCCTGCTGCATCGAGCCCTGGCTTGCACCGTCAGGTGTATCTACCGCATTCTCCTCATCGGGATCATCCAGCAAAATACCGCCCAAAGCGCCGCAGGTATACGTAAAACTAACCATGCCGTTTTCATCGTCTGCATAAATCGAGTCCTTCTCGATCAGTCCATCCTGCGCCAGCTGTTCCAGCTGCTGAAATGCCGCCTCTTTACGCTCAGTGCGGTCCATTTCAGTAAATTCGTCGCTTTCTGTCAGTGCCGAAACAGCGGTGTCTGCCCGCTGCATCTCCAAAGCATCGGATGCACTCAGGGTCTGCTGTACAGGCTGCACGGCCTGTTCGGCAAACGCCGATACCGGCATAACCGCCGTAAACAGCATGATCAATGCACACAATGCGCACAGAATGCGTCGGTTTCGATTCTTCATAGTTATTTACCCATCCTCAAAAAAGCGCCTTGCACAGCGCTCAGTCCGCGGCAGCGATAACCAATGCCGCATAACCATTGTAGATTTTCGCCTTTGCTTTGTCAAGCTTGCGCGCCGTATTTTGCAAACCTCTCACGCCTTTGCATTGCAATACAGCGTTATGCCGTGTATAATAGTGACGATATCGGGACGCCGCAGCACGGCTGCTTACCCGGTATCACGTTTACAGCAGAAAGGCGGTGCTTTTTTGGAAAGCATTCGACATTATTTCAAACGCACAGACCTCATCTATTTGCTGCTGTGTATCTTCAGCAGCACAATGGCGGTGCTTGCGCTTGCATCATGGGCCTCAAAACAGGGCAGTGGATTTGCGACAGACAGTGTGACCGGGCAGATTACCGGCATTGGCGATTATCGGCGCGCACTGGTGCAGGCAGGTGCTGCATTGATTGGCATCTGTGTGGCGCTGCTGCTGTCCTGCGTTGACTACCGCAGCCTGGTACGTGTGTGGCCTGTACATGTAGTGCTCACCTGGGGTATGGTTTTGCCCACATTGTTTATGCGCAACGTCGCCATTGGTCCGCTGACCATCGGCTACAACGCCGGCGACACGGACAACTATTCCTGGTACAAACTTGCCGGCTTTACGTTTCAGCCCACAGAGCTGGCTAAAATCAGCTTTATACTCACATTTGCCATGCACCTAAACAACGTGCGCACACGCATCAACGAGCCAAAAGAGCTGGCAAAGCTTCTGCTGCATCTGCTGGTGCCCATTGCGATCATCCATGTACAGGGCGATGACGGCACAGCCATCATCTATGGTATCATTGGCTGCTGCATGATGTTTACCGCAGGGCTAAGCTGGAAGTACATTTTTGCAGCCATTGCTGCCCTGGGCAGTGCACTTGCCGTTGCGTTTGCGTTTTTCAGCGATAAAATCGGCAAAGGATACCAGTGGTACCGCATTCTCGCCGTGATCGACCCGGAGAACACGACAGGCTGGGCACCCAGCGAAACGGTCTGGAAGAACATTATATATCAGCAGCAGCGCGGTGAAATTGCACTCGGCTCGGGCGGTATTTTTGGCAATGGGCTGTTCAGCGGACGCTATTACAGTATACCAAACGCACACAACGATTTTATTTTGAGCTGGATCGGCAATTCGGCCGGTTTTGTCGGCTGCTGTGTCGTGCTGGGTGTTTTGCTTGCACTTGTGGTAAAGACATTTTTGACCGGCGCACGCAGCGAAGACCTTTTGGGCAGCTTTATCTGTGCCGGCATCGGCGGTGCGCTGATGGCACAAATCGCCGTCAATGTCGGCATGAATCTCCGCGTTTTGCCCGTCATCGGTGTCACGCTTCCATTCTACTCTGCCGGCGGCAGCTCTGTTCTTATGTTGTATATTTGCGTCGGGCTTGTACTGTCGGTATATATTCACAACAAGAAAAAGCTGTTCAGCTAAGCTGCACCCTCATTTGCAAAAAGCAGGCGCATCGTACTTTGCCCTATGCCAAAGCGGCTTGGACAAGCGATGCGCCTGCTTTTATTTTATTTGCGGTTCAGCCGAACAAGATGATCCTTTACTTCAGCACGGCACCCAGGTTTGCGCTGGTGACCATGCGTGCATAGCGGCTCAGCCAGCCGGTCTTGATGTTGGGCTCAGGGGCAACATATTTTGCCTTGCGCTCAGCCAAAACCTCATCCGGGACCTGCAAGGTGATCATTGCATTGGGGATATCGATGTTGATGATATCGCCTTCCTCGATCAGGCCGATCGGGCCGCCTGCCGCTGCTTCCGGGCTGACGTGGCCAATCGCAGCGCCGCGGGATGCACCGGAGAAGCGGCCGTCCGTAATCAGCGCAACCGTCTTGTCCAGCTTCATACCCGCCAGAGCAGAGGTCGGGTTCAGCATTTCACGCATACCGGGGCCACCCTTGGGACCCTCGTAACGAATGACGACAACGTCACCCGGAACGATTTTGCCGGCGTAGATTGCTGCAATAGCGGTATCCTCGCTGTCAAACACACGGGCAGGGCCGCTGTGCTGCTGCATCTCGGGTGCCACAGCACTGCGCTTGACAACACAGCCATCCGGCGCAATGTTGCCCCACAGAATCTGCAGACCGCCCGTCTGTGAATACGGATTATCGATCGGGCGGATCGCCTTCTCGTTCAGGATGTGTGCGCCCTTGATGTTCTCGCCCAGCGTCTTGCCGGTCACAGTCGGCACATCCAGATCCAGCAGACCCTTCTTTGCAAGCTCAGCCTGCACAGCAGGGATGCCGCCTGCCGCATACAGGTCCGGCATATGTGTGGGACCTGCCGGTGCAAGATGGCACAGGTTGGGGGTCTTTGCGCTGATCTCGTTGAACAGCTTCAGGTCGATGGGGACACCGGCCTCGTATGCAATTGCCAGCAGGTGAAGCACAGTGTTTGTGGAGCAGCCCAGAGCCATATCACAGGTCAGAGCATTGCGAATGGAACGCTCATTGATGATCTGACGTGCGGTGATGCCCTTTTTCACCATGTCCATGATCGCCATGCCGGAATGCTTTGCCAGCTGCAGGCGCTTGGAGTATACCGCCGGAATCGTGCCGTTGCCGGGCAAAGCGATGCCGATTGCCTCGCACAGGCAGTTCATACTGTTTGCGGTGTACATGCCGGAGCAGCTGCCGCAGCTCGGGCAGCAGTTGCAGGTGCAATCCTCCAGCTGCTCATCCGTGATCATGCCGGCCTTGTATGCGCCGACTGCCTCGAACATTTTAGACAGACTGACTTCCTCGCCGCCGTAGGTGCCTGCCAGCATCGGGCCGCCGGAGCATACCACTGCGGGCACATCCATGCGGACAGCAGCCATGACCATGCCGGGAACGATCTTATCGCAGTTCGGCACCAGAACCAAACCGTCCAGCTGATGTGCCATCAGCATTGTTTCCACGCTGTCGCAAATCAGCTCACGGGATGCCAGACTGTACTTCATACCGACGTGACCCATGGCGATACCGTCGCAAACACCGATTGCAGGGATGAGGATAGGTGTGCCGCCTGCCATCTGAATGCCGGCCTTGACCGCATCTGCGACCTTGTCCAGGTTCATATGACCAGGCACGATCTCGCTGTGGGCAGAGACAACGCCGATCAGCGGGCGCTCCAGCTCTTCAGGGGTATAGCCCAGCGCATAAAACAGGCTTCGGTTCGGGGCACGCTCCGAACCCTTTGTAACATTGTCACTTCTCATTTTATCGTTCCTCCTTGGGGGAAGCTTTTGCCGTTAGGCGACAGATGAGGGGAAGCCGTTAAAACACGCCCTGTTCAAGCGGTCTTTTGTACTACTGCCCCTCATCCGTCATTTGCTATCGCTTGATGCCGCTTTCCGCACTCAGGCAGAAAACACTGTACGCATCTATCTTACTTCTTCAACCAGCTCATCATGCTGCGCAGCTCAGCGCCGACCTTCTCGATGGGCAGCTCAGCCTCCATGCGGCGCTTTGCCAGGAAGTGGACCTTGCGGCCGCCGTTTGCGCTCATCTCGGTCAGGAACTCGGAAGCGAAGGTGCCGTCCTGGATCTCGGTCAGAACCTTCTTCATCTCCTTGCGGGTCTCCTCGGTGATCAGACGCTTACCGGTACGGTAGTCACCGTACTCAGCAGTGTTGGAGATGGAGTAACGCATCTTGGAGAAGCCGCCCTCGTTGATCAGGTCAACGATCAGCTTCATCTCGTGGCAGGTCTCAAAGTATGCCATCTCGGGCTCGTAGCCAGCCTCAACCAGCGTATCGAAGCCTGCGTGGATCAGCTCGGAAACACCGCCGCACAGCACTGCCTGCTCACCGAACAGGTCGGTCTCGGTCTCCTCACGGAAGGTGGTCTGCAGAATGCCTGCACGGCCTGCGCCGATGCCAGAAGCGTATGCCAGAGCGATGTCCTTAGCCTTGCCGGTGTAATCCTGCTCAACACAGATCAGAGAGGGGCAGCCCTCGCCCTCGGTGTACAGACGGCGAACGATGTGGCCGGGGCCCTTGGGAGCGATCATGATGACGTCAACGTTCTTCGGGGCGGTGATGGTCTTGAAGTGGATGTTGAAGCCGTGTGCAAAGGCCAGTGCCTTGCCCTCGGTCATATAGGGGGCAACCTGCTTGTTGTAGATGTCGGCGCACAGCTCATCGGGAACCAGCATCATGACGACATCGCCGGCCTTGGCTGCCTCCTCAACCTCCATGACCTTAAAGTTGTCGTGATTTGCTGCAAACTCGGATGCCTTCTCCCAGTGAGCAGAACCTTTGCGCAGACCAACAACGACATTTACGCCGCTCTCAGCAAGGTTCTCAGAGTGTGCATGACCCTGGCTGCCGAAGCCAATGATCGCAACGGTCTTGCCGTCCAGAACGCCGAGGTTACAGTCAGAATCGTAGTATTTTTTGATAGCCATGATTGATATTCTCCTTTTTTTGAATCTTTTTTGATGTGGCTAAAATAAAACAATCTATTTCTCGCTCACCGGAGAGCGGAAAATCAAATTACTTAGGGCAGCGGGTGCCGGGCAGCGGCAGCTGCACACTGCGCACCTCCTGCGGGGGTTTTTGCATATGCTGGTGCATGCCGCCGCGCTCCAAGGCAGTTACGCCGGTGCGGCACTGCTCCAGGATCTTGTAATCCTGGAACATCAGCAGGAAGGCGTCAATCTTATCGGGCTTGCCAATCAGCTCAAATACCATACTGTCCGGCGAAAGGTCGATGATTTTTGCCTTGTAGATGCTTGCGATCTCGCGCAGCTCGCCGCGGTTGCGCACATCGGCCGCGACCTTGAGCAGCAACAGCTCACGCTCAAGAGATTTTTCGTGGTCAAGCACAAATACCTGACGTGTGACCTCCAGACGGTCTGTCTGCAGGATAAGCTGGCTCAGCTCTTTATCCGTACCGCTTACCGTGATGGTAATGCGGCTGACGGTAGGGTCATTCGTTGCCGAAACCGTCAGGCTGTCAATGTTGAAGCCGCGGCGGCAGAACAGGCTGGACACCCGCGCCAAAACGCCGCTCTGGTTATCTACCAGCAGGCTTATGACCCTGCGCTTTTTAGATTCCATGCTCCTGTGTCCTCCTTATTTCATGATGATATTGTTGATATCGCCGCCGCCAGGGATCATGGGCAGTACCTTTTCGTCCTTGTCGATCACGCACTCGATCCACGTGGGGCCCTTGCGCTGGAGTGCCTCGGCAAACGCCTGCTGGAACTGTGCAAGATTTTCGCAGTGATATCCCTTCAGCCCAAAGCCCTCTGCCAGCTTTACATAATCCGTCCTGCGGTGCGGGTCGGTCTGCGAATAGCGCTTTCCGTAAAAGCTGGTCTGCCACTGGCGAACCATGCCAAGCACCTGGTTGTTGAAAATCACGGTGATAATCGGCAGCTCATAGCTTACGGCCGTGCAGGCCTCGTTCAGATTCATGTGGAACGAGCCGTCGCCTGTAAACATCACAACACGCTGGTCACGTCCCAAAGCCACCTGCGCACCAATCGCTGCACCGTAGCCAAAGCCCATCGTGCCCAAACCACCGCTGGTGATAAAGCCGCGGCTCTTGGCGTGGCGCAGATACTGCGCCGCCCACATCTGGTGCTGACCGACATCCGTAACGTAAACAGCCTCCGGGCCGCACTGGTTGCAAACCTCGCCAATGACCTGATGCGGCATCAGGCGGCTCGCATCGGAGACAGGGTGATAATCGTGTGCCTGCCACTCACGGATCATGCTGATCCACTCGGCATGCTTTGCCTCTGTAATATGAGGCAGCAGCGCACGCAGCACATAGGCCGCATCGCCTGCAATAGCAAGGTCAACATCCACATTTTTGCCCAGCTCACTGGGGTCGATATCGATCTGGATGATCGTAGATTTTTTTGCAAAGGTATCCGGCTTCAGCGCAACACGGTCAGAGAAGCGTGTGCCGACCGCAATCAGAACATCGCACTCCGACACAGCACGGTTGGAGGTATAACAGCCGTGCATACCGATCATGCCAAGGTTCATCGGGTCGCCGTAGGGCACGACGCCTGCCGCCATCAGTGTATATGTTGCGGGGATCTCCGCCTTGTGCAGCAGATCACGCAGGGGCTGACAGCTGGCTGCGCTGCGCACGCCGCCGCCAAAGTAGACTAACGGACGCTTTGCAGCATTGATCAGGTCGGCAGCCTTCATCACCTGACCTTCATCGTAAGTGGTCACCGTGCGGATCTGCTCAGGCTGCTTTGGCGTAAACTCGCACACCGCCGCAGTGACATCCTTGGGGATATCCACCAGCACCGGACCTTTGCGCCCACTCTGTGCAATGCGGAACGCCGCACGCATGGTATCGGCAAGCTCCTCCACATGGCGCACTGTAAAATTATGCTTGGTAATCGGCATCGAGATACCCTCGATATAAGCCTCCTGGAAGCTGTCCCTGCCCAATGCCGCAGTCGCAACATTGCCGGTAAATGCCACCATAGGCACCGAATCCATATAGGCTGTTGCAATGCCCGTAACCAGATTGGTAGCACCCGGTCCGCTTGTTGCCAGCACGACGCCGGTACGTCCCGTTGCACGGGCATAGCCATCCGCCGCATGTGATGCCCCCTGCTCATGTGCAGTGAGGATGTGATTGATGCGGTCGGAATTTTTGTACAGTTCATCATAGAGGTTCAGCACGGCACCGCCGGGATAACCAAAAATGGTATCCACGCCTTGCTCGCAAAGCACCTCGACAAAAATCTGCGAACCATTCAGCTGCATGGTGTGTTCTCCTGTTCCCTTCTTTATCACAAACGATCGGCCAACGCAGGGCAAACGGGCTGAAAACAAAAGGCCTTTGTCCCCTGCAAATCAAGAGACAAAGACCTTGGTAAATACAAGCTCTCTGCGGTACCACTCTCGTTGACACAGCCTTGCCGCCGTGTCCCCTTATGGGTTTCCAGCAAAACCCTGCTCTGTAACGGCTGCAACCGGCGCTGCTTAGCAAAGAGCTGTGCCCTTCTTCAGCAGGCTGCTCCGGGAGGACTTCACACACGAAACGTCTGCTGTCTTGCATCGACCGACAGCTCTCTGCATGGCGTACCATCGTGCGCTACTTTTTCCCATCTGCGCATTTGTTACTGTCCATTATACTATAAATCGCCCTTTTGTCAATCGAACATTTGTAAAGTCATTTCTGCCAAAGATGAAGATAATTAAACACAGTCTTGCGCCTTCAGTCCGTGCGGAGTATACTCTGTGATAATGTGCCTTTTGCCGGACGTATGCCGGCATGAGACTGCAAAAAGCCTTGCAGGCAAAAAGGCATGCCTTAAATCATCATCGTTAAAAACCACATATCTAAAGGGATCACAAGAATGAAAATCAAGGAATGGAACGCCCGTCTGCACGGGCTTGTGGTATTCCGCTCTCTGCTGGAAGACCCTGTTATCGCAAAACTTGTCGAGCTGACCGACCGCATGGACAGCAGCAGCCGCAGCATGAGCGCCGTATGCGATGCAGCGGCTCAGTTTGAGTCCGCATTGTTTGAGCATACAACGAACTGGGGCGATTACCTGTGCTCGGCCGTGCTGGAGGCGGAGACGATCTGTGTGCGCCGCGCTGCCGCCGGCAAGCTCTCGCCTGTATTACAGGGGGCCTTGTACAGTGAGCTCGGCTTTTTGCAGGCGCTATGCGGTTTGACCCTGGATGAGCTGTTTCAAACTGCCTACTCCGAGCAATCACTGCGCCCGGAGTTTGCTTTTCTGCCCCGCTGGGACACATCGCAGCCCGACCTTGCCGCTGCCTATGCACAGCGGATGAGCGAGGTGGGCAAAAAAGGCTACGGCATGTTCGCAAAGCATCACGTATTCACCGTCGAAAACAGCCAGCTGGTGCCCGTCAAGTACCCGGACCCGCAGCGGCTGTCTGAGCTGCCGGGCTACGAAAAAGAGCGTGAGAAAATCATTGCCAACACACGCGCCCTGCTTGACGGGATGCCCGCCAACAACGTCCTGCTGTACGGCGATGCGGGCACCGGCAAATCCAGCGCAGTCAAGGCGATCGCAAACGAATTTGCGCCGGAGGGTCTGCGCCTTGTGGAGGTCAAGAAAAACCAGCTCTATCAGATCCCCGACCTGATGGACAGGCTTGCCGCAAACCCGTTGAAATTTATTTTGTTCATTGATGACTTAAGCTTCACCGCAAACGACGACAACTTCGCAGCGCTTAAGGCGATTTTGGAGGGAAGTGTCGGCGGACGTGCCCGCAACATTGCGGTGTATGCCACCTCCAACCGGCGCCACCTCATCAAAGAGACCCTGAGCGACCGTGACGGAGATGACATCCACGAGGCAGACACACGTCAGGAGCTGATGAGCCTTTCCGCCCGCTTCGGCTTGACGGTCACCTTCCAGCGTCCGGAAAAGGCACGCTTCGAGACGATCCTGTCTGAGCTGGCAAAGCAGCATAATATTGACATGCCCATGGACCAGCTGCTCGTCAAGGCCGAGGCATTTGCCATCCGTGCGGGTGGGCGCAGCCCGCGTGTCGCAAAACAGTTTATCGAGCAGTGTGAGTCCGGCGTGCAAAAATAACCCTAGCCATATGGGTCGTACAGGTCAAACTCTTCGATCTCCGCACGCTTTTGCTCCAAAACTGCCTGCGCACGCTCCAGCTCTGCTGCCGAGCAGCCGCTTTCGCACACGACAGCATTGACCGCTGCGGCAATGTCTCCACCGAACAGGGTATCAAGCTTTTGCCGCATCACCCACACACCGTAAGCACGCTGTGTAACGGTTGGTGTGTAGACATTATAATTCTGCCGCTTCCCGCTTTTTACCCAGCCTTTTTCTTCCAGCCGGTAAAGGAAATTAAGGATCGTGGCTGCCTTCCAGCCCATCGCCGCGAGCTGTTTATCCAGCTCCCTGCGTGTGACAGGTGTGCGGCACCTCCACACTGCCAGCATCACCTGCTCCTCGGCGGTCGACAGAGGTATGATATGGTCCGGCAAGCCGTACATATTGTCTCCTCCCTTTTTGTGCTTATGCTCTTAGGCCCTCATCGGAAAGATGGGGGCCTTATTGTTAGCAAGAAAAAATATATTTTACATTTGTCTCTGTTATGACAATTATAACCGTTTCCATGCTGATTGGCAAGTGTCTTTTCTGCCATAACACAGCGCATTCATCATGTGTTTTTATATTTGTCTTTGTTTCTGTGCGCATTTAGCGGACATTTGTGTGCTTTGTGCTTTCACTTGGATTTTTGAGCTTAAAGTTTGTGCAAAGGTGCTCTTGCCTTGGCGCATGCAAAACCAGTATACTACAGTCACATCAAGCAAATGCAAGGAACAGGAAGAGGAGATTTCCGTTATGGCACGAGTATATAATTTCAGCGCAGGTCCCAGCATGTTACCCGAAAAGGTTTTGAAGCAGGCACAGGCAGAGCTGCTTGAGTACGGCGACAGCGGCCAGAGCGTAATGGAGATGAGCCACCGCAGCAAGTGGTTTGATGCGATCATCAAGGACACCGAGGCCACCTTGCGTCGTGTGATGAATATCCCCGACAATTATAAGGTCGGGTTTTTCCAGGGCGGTGCGACACAGCAGTTTGCCATGGTCCCATTGAATTTTATGACGACCGGCAAGGCAGATTACCTGGTTACAGGCAACTTTTCAAACCTTGCCGCCAAAGAGGCCGCAAAATTTGGCGAGGTCAGCATCGTTGCTTCCAGCAAGGATAAAAACTTTACCTATATCCCCGATGTAAATGCTGTTGAGTATCACAAAGATGCAAGCTATATCCACATCTGCCAGAATAATACTATCTTCGGCACACAGTATGTGGACGTCCCGCAGGTGGACGGCGTACCGCTGGTTGCGGATCTGAGCTCGATGATCCTCTCCAAGCCCGTGGATGTCACGAAATACGGCTGCATTTATTTTGGTGTCCAGAAGAACGTTGCCCCCGCCGGTATGGCAATTGCCATCGTGCGCGAGGATCTGCTGGGACACGCCGCCGATACTGTGCCCACCATGATGAACTATACCACCCTGCTCGACAAGGACAGCATGTACAACACGCCTCCGTGCTGGTGCATCTATATGACCGGTCTGGTGCTGAAGTACCTTGAAAACGACATCGGCGGGCTTGCAAATATGCAAAAAATCAACGAAGCAAAGGCAAAGGTGCTGTATGACTACCTGGATGGACAGGAGTTCTTCACAAACCCTGTTGAGCACCGCTACCGCAGCACGATGAACGTTACCTTTACCAGCCCGAACGCCGACCTTGACAAGAAGTTCTGCGCTGAGGCTGCACAGGCTGGCTTTGTCAACCTGAAGGGTCACCGTCTGGTTGGCGGCATGCGTGCTTCGATTTACAACGCCATGCCTGCCGAGGGCATTGATAAACTTGTGGACTTTATGGAAGAGTTCCGCAAAAACAACGCTTAAGACACACCGCTGAACACATAAAACACAGCGGCACAAAGAGGGATATCAAGATATATGTATACCATTAAAACGTTAAATGCTATCAGCCCTGTCGGCCTGGCTAAGCTGCCTAAAAATCAGTTTGATATTGATGCCGAGACCAAATCCCCGGACGGTATTCTGGTGCGCAGCGCCGATTTGCTGAATGCCGAATTCAACGATAACCTGCTCGCCATCGCCCGTGCCGGTGCGGGTGTCAACAACATCCCCCTTGACCGCTGCAGCGAAAAGGGCATCGTCGTGTTCAACACGCCCGGCGCAAATGCCAATGCGGTTGCAGAGCTTGTTGTGGGCATGCTGATCGCCGGCAGCCGCAATGTGGCCTCGGCTGCACAGTGGTGTCAGGGGCTTGCCGGCGACCCCGCCATGTCCAAGAGTGTTGAAAAGGGCAAAAAGCAGTTTGTCGGCAATGAAGTTAAAGGCAAGACGCTGGGCGTCATCGGACTGGGTGCTATCGGCTCGCGTGTCGCAAACTGCGCTATCGCACTCGGGATGGATGTTTACGGCTACGACCCCTATATCTCCATCGATGCCGCATGGAATCTGAGCAGCCAGGTGCATCACTGCGTTAATTTGAACGATATGCTGCCGCTGTGCGACTACATCACCATCCATGTGCCCTACCTGCCCACCACTAAGGATACGATCAATGCGCAGACATTGTCCCTGTGCAAGGACGGTGTCAAGATTTTGAACTACGCACGCGGCGAGCTGGTGAACACCGCTGCCCTGCTGGAGGCTATGGACAACGGCAAGGTATCCGCTTATCTGACTGATTTCCCGTCTGAGGCGATTTTGGGCAAGCCCGGCATTGTGTGCACCCCTCATCTGGGCGCATCTACGCCGGAGGCTGAAGACAACTGCGCTGTCATGGCCGCACAGGAAATCAGCGATTACCTGAAAAACGGCAACATTTTGCACTCGGTCAACCTGCCCGACGTGCAGCAGCCCCGTGCCGGCGGCAAGCGTATCTGCATCATCCATAAAAATGAGCCCGGCATGATCAGCCAAATTACAGCCTTGACTACAGAAGCCGGACTGAACATCGAAAACATGGTGAACAAGAGCAAGAAGAACATGGCATACACCATGCTGGATGCCACCGGTGCGGTAAGCAGCCTCTTGTCTGAAAAGCTCTCTGCGATCCCTGCAGTTATCCGTGTACGCATCCTGTAAAAATCTTAGCAATGTTAAAATACCCGCAGCCGCATCTGATGCAGATATCAGAACGCAGCTGCGGGTATTTTTAATCGCCTTGTGCCATTTTTTTTAGATGCGGCAGATCCAGCACCTCCAGCCCGCCGCGATACAGACGCACCCAGCCCTCCTGAGCAAAATATTTGAGCATCCGGCTTACCACTTCACGGGCAGAGCCCATGTAGCGTGCGATCTGATCGTGCGTCATGTGCAGCTCTGTGCCGCCGGTTTTTTCAAGCTCATCGGTCAAAAAAATCGCCAGTCTGCGGTCGGCACTCATAAAAAGCACCTGCTGCATCGTCCACATAATTTGCGAAAAGCGCTCGGCCACGCACTGGTATGCCCAGCACCGCACCGAAAGATTCTGCTGCATCAATTGCCGAAACATGCCTGCCCCGATACAATACGCCTCGGTGTCATCCTCGGCGTCAATATAAAGGTCAAAGTTGACGGCATCCATCACACACGATGCGGACATAATGCACACATCCCCACGGAACAGACGGTACATGCTTACGTCACGCCCATCCTCCGATAAAAGGTAAGCACGCAGCTGACCGCTGCGCAGCAGCAAAATGCCCACACAATTTTCGACCGGGCTGTGCACATGGGCGCCTTTTGGGTATCTGACTACACGCGTACCCCTGCAAAGCACATCCTGCTCCTGCCGTGTCAGCTGCTCCCAGAACGGAAAGGCGCACGCCAGGCAATTTCGGTCTACCTCATGCCCGGTCATTTTCACTGCCCCTTTCGCAATGTCTTTGCGATCTCTGTGCCGGCAAGTGCACCCTCGTACACCGCCTTTGCCACCTGCAGCAGACCGCCGGTGCAATCTCCGGCAGCGTACAGCCCGGGGATCGTCGTCTGCATGGTGTCATCAACAACGATTCGTCCGTTTTTAACCTCTGCACCAAGTTTTTTGGCAAGTGCGGTACTGCCGGCAACACCTATCGCCACAAATACACCATCAAAAGGCACCACTTCTCCGGTTGACAGCTCAGCTCCGGCAACCCGCTCTTCACCCAGGATTGCTTTTACCTTTTCTGTGCGGATCTTTACCTCCTGCGGAAATTCTGCCGTCAGGGGCGCACCGTTTGTCAGCAGCGTTACACTGCCTGCAACCGGCAAAAGCGCCTGCACCTCGTGCAGAGCATATTCGCCGTTGCCCAAAACAGCCACCGCCTTGCCGCGGTAGAAAAACGCATCACATACAGCGCAATAGCTCACGCCATGTCCTTCCAGCGATGCCAGCCCTGTGATGGGCGGTGCCGCACGGGAGGCGCCCATCGCAAGGAGCACCGCATCGGCAGGAAAATCGCCCTGCAGCGTTTCCACCGTCAGCCTGTCGGTATAGGTCAGCCCGACAGCCTCTGTCTGTACAAACTGCACGCCCACAGCCTTTGCGCCTTCTATGCCGCGCTGCTCCAGCTCTGCGCCGGAAACAGCCTCCGGAAAACCGTAATAATTCTGGATTTTTTCGGCATGTGCCAGCGCCCCCGTGCCGCGGGTGAGCACAACGGTGTCCAGACCTGCGCGTGCCGTATACAATGCGGCAGAGACGCCCGCCGGGCCCGAACCGATAATAACAACGTTTGGCATATTGACCTCCTGTGGTTCAATGGTTATTGCCTGCATCACGGGCTTATTATAGCACAGACTGCACCGCTTTTCCGTGACTGAGTTCCCAAATCGCAGGGTTTATGTTATAATAAGCCGATCATATAATATTCGGGATGCAAGCCATCTTACCGCAAAGAGGGTCGTAGATATGTCCAAACAAAAACTGCTTTTTATTACCACAGGCGGCACCATTGCGTGCGTGCGCACGCAGCAGGGGCTGAAGCCTGTGCTTACCAGCCAGGAGCTGCTGTCGCATTTGCCGGAGCTGCAAGACCTTTGCGATGCCGACACCCTAGCGCTTTGCAGCATCGACAGCACCGACCTTGGGCCGGAGCAATGGCTGATGATGGCAAAGGCCGTGCAGGAAAACTATGCACTGTACGATGGTTTTATTATCTGTCACGGCACGGATACGCTTGCCTACTCGGCAGCGGCGCTCTCCTATCTGATCCAGAACGCAGACAAGCCCATTATACTGACCGGTGCGCAGCAGCCGATCTCAAACGAGATCACCGACGCCAAAAAGAACCTGCGTGACAGCGTCATCACCGCTCTGGACGCCGGCAGCCGCGGCATCATGGTCGTATTCGGCGGGCACGTAATTGCCGGCACACGTGCCAAAAAGAACAAAACCATCAGCTACGACGCATTTGCATCGGTCAATTTCCCTGAGCTGGCACTTGTTCAGGGAGACAGGCTGGTACGGTATGTTCCATCTCCATGGCCGACCGGCCCGGTGGAATTCAGCCGTGCGCTGGACAGCCGTGTTTTTCTGCTTAAGCTCACACCCGGGCTCGGGCCCGAGCTTATCCCGCAGATTTTTCAACAATACGACTGCGTTATTGTTGAAAGCTTTGGCGTCGGCGGCATCCCGCAACGGTTGATGGACGCCTTTGCCAAGGGGCTTGGCGACTGGGACAATACGCACAAGGTGCTTATTTTAACTACGCAGGTAACCTATGAGGGCAGCGATGTCGGCATTTATGAAGTCGGCAAACGCGTAAAAAACCGTTTCCGCTTCCTGGAGGCGCACGACATGACGATCGAGGCGGTCGTGACCAAAATTATGTGGCTTTTGGCGCAAAACTGCGAAAGCTTCGACCAGCTTCAGCAGCGCTTCTACCGTCAGGTCAACTTTGATACATTTTATCACTGATCATCAGTAAAAAACATCCGCAGCTCCTGCACACTACAAGTGCACCCGGAAACTGCGGATGTTTTTTATCAAAATACCAGCTGAACAAGCAAAACATAGCACACCGTACCGCCTGCGATTGAAACCAGCGTTTGATGCCTCCATTTATGCAGCGCTACGGTTACGGCAATTGCAATTGCCTCCGGCAGCCCGTGACTGCCGGAAAACGGCGTAACGCCCTTCAGGCAATAGACGATCAGCATGCCGAAAATCGCTGCCGGCAGCACCCTGCCAAGGTACTTTACCACCTCCGGCGGCTGCTGATTTTTGGAAGAAAAAATTGCAAACGGCAAAAAACGGGTCAGCACGGTGGCAAGCGTGCATACCGCAATCGTGATCGCAAACTGTACACCGCTCATTTGTGCACCTCCTCTTCGGTTGGTTTTGACGCATTGCCCTGCTCGATGTGGCGGCGAAATACAAGCAGCAGCACCAGAATGCCCACCATCGCAGGGATCAGAAAGCTGTCCGCCCCAAACAAGACAAGGCATACCAGCGGTACCAGAATACCGATGCACGCACCAATGTGCTGCTGCTCTTTTTCCCATTGATCGAGAAAAATCACAACAAACATTGCGGTCATCACAAAGTCCACACCCTCTGTCGAAAACGGCAGCATTGCACCAACCACTGCACCAAGACCCGAGCTTGCCGCCCAGTAGCATTGATTCAAAAGCGAGATAAAAAACATAAACCAGCCTTTATCGACACCCTCCGACGGCTCGGTGGAGCAGGTAATGGAAAAGGTTTCGTCGCTCATTGCATATATCATATAAAAACTGCGCCAGCCATAGCCCTTATAGCGCTCCAGCATGGCAAGACCGTAAAACAGATGTCTTGCCTGGATCATCAGAGCCATCAAAAAGGATGACAGCGGTGAAAAGCTGCCCACCAGAAGGCTTGCCAGGACAAACTCAAGACTGCCGCCATACACGACAAGACCTGTTACGACCGGCAGCCATACCGGCAAGCCAAGCGACTGCGCATATATGCCGTAGCCAAGCCCCAGCACAAAGTAGCCGGCAAAAACCGGCAGTGTCGCCGGTACTGCTGCACGCAGCGCACACAGACATGCGTTATCCTTCAATTTATTTTTGAATCCACCCGTTTCGTTCATTATAAACCCTCCAACCTAGTGTTATTATAGCAAGTTTTATCCACTTTGCAAGCCACTATACAACGCAAAAAAGTGCCTGCTGTGTTTCGCCTCAGTCTTTGAGCCTTGCATTGTCAAAACCACAATCATTTGTGTGCGCCGTTTTGGGGCTAGCACTGTACAAACGTGCTGAAAAAGAGTATCCTGAACATGGAAACATCGTCGCTTTCACGCTTTACAACTTTAACTGGATAAAGTAAAATAAGGGTGTATTTGAATGGAATTAATTGTTATGCACAGCACCCGTCGGTGAAAGGTAAATAGGGAGAGAGCATTATGCAATTTGAAATTTCTTACATGCAGCCCAAGGAACGTGCAGCGTTTGCGCTGCGTTCCTTGTATGAGGCTGCACACTGTCACAAGTATCACATGGGGCGTTTTGAAGAATACGGCTTGTACCAGGAAAACCGCAATTTTCTTCCCTCCGATCAGGTCATCACCTTTACGGACCTGGACGGGCGGCTGTTGGCACTTAAGCCGGACGTGACGCTGTCGATTGCCAAAACCGCACAGCCCGCCTGCGGTGAGACACTGCACTATTATTACCAGGAAAATGTCTACCGCCCCTCTGCGGAGAGCCACACCTTCAAAGAGATTTCGCAGATGGGCCTTGAAATACTTGGCGATGTCAATGAGGCGCAGGTCGAGCAGGCAGTAAACCTGGCTGCGCAGTCACTTGACCTCATGGAACAGGAATGGGTGCTTGAATTGTCCCATATGGGCTACCTGTTTGGCCTGTTCGATGCTTTGGATGTCCCCGCATCCGTCCGTGCACGTCTTTTAGAAAAGCTGCGTGCAAAAAATGCGCATGAGCTGCGTGCGGCGGCGCTTGCCGGCGGCCTTGACGATGCCGGTGCGGATGCACTGTGCGCTGTATTGACGCTGAACGGCAGCTATATTGCCACGCTTGACCGTGCCGAAGTGTTGTGCCGCAACGAAAAAATGCTTGCCGCCATCGCAGAGCTTCGGTCTTTGGAGCCGACGCTGCGCTGCGCCGACGGTACGGTGCGGCTGGACCTGTCATTAGCAGGCGAGATGGAATACTACAACGGGCTTGTTTTTCAGGGCTTTCTCAAGTCACTGCCGCGCCCGCTGCTTAAAGGCGGACGTTATGACCTGTTGATGCAAAAGTTTACACCCGGAGCCGGGGCCATCGGGTTTGCTGTTTATCTGGATGAGCTTGACCGCCTGAGTGCGCCGCTGCCACCTGTACAGCAGCAGCGCCACGAAAAAACAATGCTGAACGTGGCACTGCCAAAGGGACGTCTGGGTGACAAGGTATACAAACTGCTGGCAAATATCGGTTATGGCTGCCCGGAGGATTATAACGCCACACGCAAGCTTGTTGTGGAAAACCCCGATGCCGGCATCCGCTACTTTCTTGTTAAGCCAAGCGATGTCGCCATTTATGTGGAACACGGTGCGGCAGACGTTGGTATCGTGGGCAAGGATATCCTGACAGAGGCATCTGCGGATGTGTACGAACTGCTGGACACCGGCCTTGGCAAGTGCCGCATGTGCGTAGCTGCACCGGCAGACTATCAGGATGACCCCAGCCGGCCGGTGCGTGTCGCCACCAAGTTTGTGAATATCGCCAAGAGCTATTATGCCTCGATGGGGCGTGATATCGACATCATCAAGCTGAACGGCTCGATCGAGCTTGCGCCGATTTTGGGACTGTCAGATGTGATTGTAGATATTGTAGAAACAGGCACTACCCTGCGTGAGAACGGCCTGAAGGTAGTCACCGAGTTTATGCCCATCTCTGCAAGATTTATCGCCAACAAAGCAAGCTACCAGTTTAAGAACCGTGAGATCGACCGCATGATGGAAAAGCTGTGCGGCAAGCTTGCTGAACAGGAGGAGAAAAAATGATCAAGCTGTATAATTTTGATGAGCTGCAGCCCGAGCAGATCCTGAACCGAGATATCCGGGCTGAAAAAAATGTTGAGGATGTCGTGGACGCAATCATTGCAGATGTGCGCACAAGGGGTGACGATGCATTGCGTGATTATGCCCTGAAATTTGACGGCGCTGCCATTGATGCGCTTCAGGTGACACAGGCCGAAATCGACGAGGCGTTTGCAGGCATGGACCCGTATTTTTTGGAGACGCTGCGTCAGGCTGCCGCCAACATCGAGGCTTTCCACCGCCAGCAGGTACACAAGGATTTTGTCCTGACAGACAAGCCCGGCGTCGTGCTGGGGCAGAAGTATACCCCCATCGAAAAAGCGGGCGTCTATGTGCCCGGCGGTACAGCCGCTTACCCTTCTACTGTGCTGATGGATGTGATCCCTGCAAAGGTGGCAGGCGTTTCTGAAATCGTTATGACCACCCCCGCCGGAAAAGACGGCAAGGTAAACCCCGTCATCCTGGCCGCAGCCGCCACGGCAGGCGTAACCAAGATTTTTAAGACGGGCGGCGCACAGGCAGTTGCCGCCCTTGCCTACGGCACGCAAAGCATACCCGCTGTTGACAAAATCGTAGGACCCGGCAACATTTATGTCGCGACCGCCAAGCGCAAGGTTTTTGGCAAGGTCGGCATCGATATGATCGCCGGACCCAGCGAGATCCTTGTCCTGGCAGACGGCGGCTGCAACCCCGCATGGGTCGCCGCCGATCTGCTGAGTCAGGCCGAGCATGATAAGCTTGCAAGCCCCGTGCTTGTCACCGACAGTGCGCAGCTTGCCAAAGCCGTACAGGAGGAGCTGGAGGTGCAGATTCCTCAACTGCCGCGCGCTGCTATCGCCCGCGCAAGTGTGGATGACAACGGCAAAATCATTGTCTGCGCCGACCTGCACAAAGCAATCGAAGCGTGCAACATCATTGCGCCCGAACACCTGGAGGTCTGCGTGGAGGACCCCTTTGGCGTGCTGAATGAAATCAAAAATGCAGGCAGCATTTTCCTGGGGCGCAACGTCCCCGAGGCGCTCGGTGATTACTTTGCCGGCCCCAACCACACATTGCCCACAAGCGGCACAGCACGCTTCTCCAGCCCGCTGAGCGTGGACGACTTTGTGAAAAAATCTAGCTTTATTTACTACACGCGCGATGCGCTTGGCGCGGTAGCACCCCGCATTGCCGATTTTGCTGAACGTGAGGGACTGCACGCACATGCCAAGAGCGTGACCATCCGATATGAAAAATAAACGATTCTCTGCCCGCTCATTGCCTGAGCCGTATGGAGAGATCGGAGGATATTATGAGCCGTTTTCTTTCGCCTGCGCTTGCAGATGTGACGCCTTATACCCCAGGCGAGCAGCCGCAGGACCAGCAATACATTAAATTGAACACCAACGAAAGCCCCTACCTGCCCTCCCCTATGGTCGTTGCCGCAGTCAGTGAAGCTGAGGTAGAAAAGCTTCGTCTTTACTCTGACCCGACCTGTGCAGAGCTGCTGCGCACAGCAGCCGCTCACTTTGGACTGCAGCCAGATCAGATCATGCCCGGAAACGGCAGTGACGAAAACCTGTACTTTGCGATCCGTGCATTTTGCGATGAGCAGCACCCGCTTGCCTACGCCGATATCACGTATGGCTGCTACGGCGTCTGGTGCGGGCTGATGCACATCCCCAGCAGCATCATCCCGCTGAAGGATGATTTTACGCTCGATGTGAAGGATTACTGCGGACTGAACCAAACCATCGTGATCGCAAACCCGAACGCACCCACCGGTCTTGCTTTGCCGTGCAGTGCGATTGAAGAAATTTTGAAGTCCAACCCGGACAACGTTGTCATCATTGACGAGGCTTATGTGGATTTTGGCGGTGAAAGCTGTGTGCCGCTGATCGACCGGTATGACAACCTGCTCGTGATCCAGACATTTTCCAAATCACGACAGCTGGCCGGCGCACGTCTTGGTCTTGCAATGGGCAACGCCAAGCTGATTGCTGATTTGAACCGCATCAAGTTCAGTATGAACCCATACAATATCAACCGCCTTACCTTGAAGGCAGGTCAGGCAGCGCTGGAGGATGTCGCCTATTTTGATAAGACACGGAGCGCCATTATAGAGACACGCACCCGGACCCGACAGGAGCTGGAAAAACGTGGTTTTGTCTGTTTGGACAGCCGCTCCAACTTCCTTTTTGCCGCTACAGACAGGAAAGATGGAGGGTGCATCTACAAAAAGTTAAAAGAAGACGGCATTCTGGTGCGCCACTTTGATGCACCCCGTATTTCAAACTGGCTCCGTATTACCATTGGTACGCCGGAGCAGATGCAGGCACTGCTTGCCGCTTTGGATAAAATTTTAGAGGAGTAAGCCATGCGTGAAATCACTTTGGAGCGCAATACCAACGAGACGCAGATTGAACTGACCCTCAATCTGGATGGCAGCGGCCGCTACCAGGTAGATACCGGCTGCGGCTTTTTGAACCACATGCTGGAGCTTTTTGCAAGACACGGCCGCTTTGACCTTGTGCTTACCTGCCATGGCGATGTTGAGGTCGACTACCACCATACGACCGAGGACATCGGCATTGCGCTCGGACAGGCTTTTGCGAAAGCCCTGGGTGAGATGCGCGGCATCAACCGCTACGGCAGCTTTTACCTGCCCATGGACGAGGCGCTTGTGTTGTGCGCAGTCGACCTGTCCGGTCGGTGCACACTGAACTGGGATGTCCACTGCCAGACCGAGAAGGTGGGCGATTTTGACGTTGAATGCGTCAAAGAGTTCTGGTATGGATTTGCGCGCAATGTCCCTGCGACGATCCATTTTGTACAATTTGCCGGCGAAAATACACATCACATCCTTGAAGCTGCCTTTAAGGGTGCCGGACATGCGCTGTCAGCGGCTGTGCGCATTGACGAAGCTCACCGGGATGAGATCCCATCCACGAAAGGACTGCTTGTATGATCGCAATCATTGACTACGGTGTAGGCAACCTGTTCAGCCTGAAGTCCAGCCTGGCACACCTGGGGCTGGAGGCCGTTGTTACGGCAGATGCGAATGTGATCCGCAAAGCCGACCGGCTTATCCTGCCCGGCGTCGGTGCCTTTGCCGATGCCATGGCAAAGCTGGAGGCCACCGGGCTTGTGCCCGTCATCAAAGAAGAGGCACAGCGCAAGCCGCTTTTGGGCATCTGCCTTGGCATGCAGCTGCTGTTTGAAAGGAGCTTCGAGTACGGCGAGCACACGGGGCTGGGCTTTATCAAGGGCGATGTTTGCCCGCTGGAGCCGGACCTTGCCGATAAGACACTGAAGGTGCCGCAGATCGGTTGGAACGCACTGCACATCCAAAAAGACGACCCGCTGTTCCGTTATATCAGCGAGGGCGAATACGTATATTACGTGCACAGCTATTACGGAAAAAACTGTGCTGAAAGCACCCTTGCAGTCAGCGATTATTCTCTGCCTGTGACCGGCGTGGTGCGTGCAGGCAGCGTGTACGGCACACAATTCCACCCCGAAAAAAGCGGCGACACCGGCCTGCGCATCCTCAAAGCGTTTGCCGAGCTATAAACAAGGAGAAGGCTATGCAATTATTTCCGGCAATTGATCTGCGCAATGGGCAAGTCGTGCGCCTGACACAGGGCGATTACGACCGCATGACGGTTTACGGCACCGACCCCTGCGCACAGGCACGCACCTTTCTTGATGCGGGCGCTAAATATCTGCACGTCGTTGACCTTGACGGTGCAAAGGACGGCACGCTTTCCAACTACGATACCATCGCCGCACTTGCCAGACAGGGCGGCCTGTACATCGAGGTCGGCGGCGGCATCCGTACCGAGGAACGCATCGAAAAATATCTTTCTGTAGGCGTCAGCCGCTGCATTCTGGGCAGTGTCGCCGTAACAGATTTTGACTTCACGTCACGCATGCTGCACAAATACGGCAAAAAAATTGCTGTGGGTGTTGACGCCAAAGACGGCTATGTCGCGATTCACGGCTGGAAGGAAATCAGCGCCGAAAAGGGCGTGGACTTCTGCAAGCGGCTGGCCGCTGAGGGCTGCACTGCCATTATTTATACGGACATCGCCTGTGACGGCGCTATGCAGGGCACAAATCTTGCACTGTACCGTCAGCTGGCAGCCGAGGTGCCCGGTGTGGATTTTACGGCAAGCGGCGGCATCTCGTCCGAGCAGGAGCTGGTTGAGCTGCAGCGGATGGGCACGGCAGCCGCCATCCTGGGCAAAAGCCTGTACACCGGTGCGCTGGATCTTGCACACTGCGTGACACTGGTGCAAAACTGATGCAGGGAGGAAAAGTATGATCACAAAACGTATTATCCCCTGTCTGGATGTACGCAACGGCCGTGTTGTCAAGGGCACAAATTTTGAGGGCATCAGGGACGTTGCCGACCCGGTTGAGATGGCACGGATGTACAATGCCGCCGGCGCCGACGAACTGGTCTTTTACGATATTACCGCCAGCTTTGAGGGGCGTGCCCTGTTTACGGACATCCTTACAAAAGTGGCGAGCGAGATTTTTATCCCGTTGACCGTGGGCGGCGGGATAAACACCCTGGATGATTTTGATCGTGTGCTTAAATGCGGTGCAGACAAGGTCAGCGTAAACTCTGGCGCTTTGAGGGACCCGGCATTGATCCCGGCAGCAGCACAGCGCTACGGCAACCAGTGTGTCGTGCTGTCGGCCGATGTCAAGCGGGTAGACGGACAATTCCGTGTATTTGCAAAGGGTGGACGTGAGGACACCGGACGTGATGCGCTGGAGTGGATCGGCTGGTGCGTGGAGCACGGCGCAGGCGAAATATGCCTGAACAGCATCGACACGGACGGCGTGCGCGGCGGGTTTGATCTGGAGATGCTGGATGCCGTAGCCGCACGGGTGAATGTGCCCATCATTGCCAGCGGCGGTGCAGGCAAAAAAGAGGATTTCCTGGAGCTGTTCCGGCATAAGGGCATCGACGCCGGGCTGGCAGCCGGCATCTTCCACCAGAAGCTGCTGTCGATCCACGACTTGAAAAGCTACCTGAACACAAACGGCGTGGAGATGCGGCTGTAAATTTTGGCCGCAGCTCTTGCGTTTGCACCCCGAATACGCTAAACTATATTTATCCCCTTTTCAGGGGCGGGAGATTTTTTATGGAACTGAAATTTGATGAAAAGGGTCTTATCCCTGCTATCGTGCAGGATCACTATACCAAAGAGGTGCTGACCCTTGCCTACATGAACGCCGAAACACTGGCTTTGACCATTGCAGAGGGACGCACCGTATTTTGGAGCCGCAGCCGCCAGGAGATCTGGCGCAAGGGCGAGACGAGCGGCAATGTACAGCGGGTCGTATCGATTACGGCGGACTGCGATAAGGATGCATTGGTCGTTGAGGTCGTCAAGGATGGTCCTGCCTGCCACACCGGAGCCGAGAGCTGCTTTTTTAACGAAGTATATGTTTCGCCGGAGCTCAAGCAGTTCAGCTGGCAGGGTCTGTACGAGCTGATCCAGGGGCGTAAAACCAACCCGAAAGAGGGCAGCTACACCACCTACCTGTTTGAAAAGGGCAAGGAAAAAATCCTGAAGAAGGTAGGCGAGGAGTGCACCGAGGTCATCATTGCCGGCGAGAAAGAGGACAAGGCTGAAACCGTGTACGAAATCAGCGACCTTGCTTATCATGTGCTGGTATTGATGGTCAGCGCCGGCATTACGGTAGAGGATGTGACCCGTGAGCTTGAAAAGCGACACGTAATTGACCACAAGGTCAAACAAGAAAGGATGCAGTGATTTTTTATGGCAGAGCTCAAGAAGTCCAGTGTACATTGTCACTCCACGATGTGTGACGGCAAAAACACCCTCCAGGATATGGCCTCCGCGGCCTGTGCACAGGGTTTGACCACTTTGGGCTTTACCGGGCACAGCCATACCCCCTGCGACCGTGAGTACTGCATGACGCCCACCCGCACCGCACAGTACAAGGCCACCATCGCAAAGCTGAAGGCCGAGTACAAGGGCAAGGTCGACATCCTGTGCGGTTTGGAGTGGGATCTGTTCTCGGACGACAAGCGTGTCGGCTATGACTACTGGATCGGCAGTGTGCACTACCTGCACGGCGAAAAGACCGGCAAATATTACGAGATCGATTTCCGCCCGCAGGATCTGCGGGACTGCATCAATGACGATTTTGACGGCGATGCACTTGCCGCTGTTGAAAAATATTTTGAGCAGGTGGCACAGGTGGCAGCACTCAAGCCCGACATCCTGGGGCACATCGACCTGATCAAAAAGCTGAACGCTGACGGCGCCTTTTTTGACGAGGAGTCTGTGCGGTACCGGGCCGCAGCCATCAAGGCACTGGAGGCTGCAAAAGCCAACGACTGCCTGCTGGAGGTTAATACCGGCGCTGTGTACCGCGGCTACCGCAAAGATTTTTACCCCGGTGCATGGCTGCTGGGTGAGTGGTGCAAAATGGGCGGCAGGGTGATCATCACCGCCGATGCACACAACACCGAGAGCCTTACCTTTGGGTTTGATGAGGCAGCCGCCGCCTGTAAGACCGCCGGTTTTACCAGCGTGCAGGTGCTGACGGCAAACGGTTTTGAGACTGCTGAATTGTAACGTCCACAACGATTTTTCGGGAGCTGTTGCATGCGCAACGGCTCTCTTTTTGCGCAAAAAACTTTACCACCACAGAAAGGGATACTATGACACCATCTGCTCCGGCAAAAAAAAGCCTGTTTAATACCAACGTTGACCTGATGCACGGGTCCATCTTTCGCAGCATGCTGCTGTTTATGCTGCCGCTCTTTGTCTCCAACCTCTTCCAGCAGCTGTACAATACCGTTGATACCATGATCGTCGGCAATGTGCTGGGGGACACCGCACTTGCAGCCATCGGCTCCTGCGGCTCGATTTACGAGCTTTTAGTCGGCTTTGGTGTCGGCATCGGCAACGGGTTATCCATCGTTGCGGCACGCTCGTACGGTGCACAGGATGAGGACCTGCTCAAGCGCACCGTTGCCGGCTCGCTGGTCATCGGTCTGCTCACATCGCTTTGCATCACGCTGGCCGGTATTCTGGGGCTGCGCGAGCTGCTTGTGCTGCTGGACACTCCAGCCGAGATCATCGAGGATGCCTACCGCTACATCATTGTGATCGACTACGGCATCCTGATCATGTTTGCGTACAACCTGTGCGCCGGGCTGCTGCGTGCCATCGGCAACAGTGTTATGCCGCTGGTGTTTCTGCTGCTCAGCTCCGGGCTGAATGTCATCCTTGATTTGTGGTTTATCGTCGGGCTTGGCATGGGCGTACGTGGTGCCGCCGTTGCCACCGTGATCGCGCAGGGTGTCTCGGTCATCCTGTGCATCGTATATGTGCTTAAAAAAACACGCATCCTTGTACCTGGCAGGCAGCACTTTAAGGTCGGCAGGCATTTGTACCGTGAGCTGTTTACGCAAAGCATCTCCATGGGTCTGATGAGCTGCATCGTCTCGGCGGGCAGTGTGGTTTTGCAATACGGCATCAACGGGCTTGGTACACTGACCATTGCCGGACACACCGCTGCACGCAAGCTCTTTTCGTTTACCAGTATGCCGCTGTCCAGCATGGCACACGCCGGCGCAACCTTTGTCTCGCAAAACCGCGGTGCAGACCAGCCCCTGCGCATCCGTCAGGGCATGCGTGACATGTACCTGTGCTCTGTCGGCATTGCCGCCGCAATGGTCATCCTGATGCAGCTGTTTGCGGACCCGCTCGTGCAGCTGATCTCCGGCTCGACCGAACCGGTCGTGCTGCAAAACGGCGCACGTTACCTGCAATGGGGCGCACCGTTCTATGCTGTGCTGGGCATCCTGCTTTCGACACGCTACGCCCTGCAGAGCCTTGGGCAAAAGATTCTGCCGCTGATCTCCAGCGTGATCGAGCTATGCGGAAAAATCATCTTTGTGCTTGTCCTTATCCCGCGGTTTGCCTACAATGCCGTCATCCTGTGCGAGCCTGTGGTGTGGTGCTTTATGACGGTTGAACTTGTCGCCGTCTACCTGCACGACCCGTATCTCTTCCCTAAAAAAGACCGCAAATGACAAAAGCCGCACCGCCGATGCGATACACATGCAGGCGGTGCGGCTTTTCTGTTTTAATCATGGATGGCTTGTATCCGCTTTTGGGCAGTTTTATAAACTTCTTCGTCCGCACGTGCCCCTATAACAATTACAAGCATCTCGGTATCCGTGTAAATCAGCTTATACACAATACGCAAACCGGCATTGCGCAGCTTAACTTTGAAAAGCCCCGCAAGGCTTGAACCATTGTGGTTGCCAAGCGGCTTTCCATAGCCTCCATCATAGATGGAAAGCGGATTTTTTCGCACCTTTTCCAGCGCCTTTGCAACCAACAGGCGTTGGCTGCCATCGAGCGCCTGCATATCCTTTTCTGCTTCCGGCAAAAAAATCAGCTCCCAGCTCATTCAAGCTCTACCTCGTCTGCATCTGCAAGGTCATCCGCTTTGATGCCAAGCTTTGCATACACCTGTTCAGCCGGGACAGCAGATTTTGGGTCAAAGTGCTGCAGACGGTCAGACGCAAGCGCAAGCAGCTTTGCATCGTTTACTTCATCCATCAGACGCAGATATTCTTCCGGTGAAAGCAGGACACACTCCGGTGCGTTATTTTTGATAACCACCTTTGCCCCCTGCTTTTTTACGTCATCAAATATCTTGCCTGCCAAACCACGGTTAAACAACGAGATCGATACGGTATTGCGCAATGCGCCTGAAACATCCACCATCGTAAAGCACCCCCTGTCTTTGGCTTAAGTATACTTTGTGCCGTCCGGTTTGTCAATAAATTTATCAGCAAATTTATCAGTACAACATACATGACAAAAGCCGCACCGCCGATGCGATACACATGCAGGCGGTGCGGCAATTTTGCTTTACAGGGACGAATACCCGAAGCTATTGACAAGTGCGTCAATGCGCTGACCCGATTTGCACATGGGGCACGCACGGCTGTCGTAGCTGGCGTAGTCCGGCAGGCTTGCGGGGTCAAAAATGGTGGTGACGGGGTAGCCCGCACATTGTTTTACCGTTGCAAAAATCGACGACAGACCTGCCACCATGCCGCCGTAGTAATTGACAGCCTCCACGGCCGCCTGCACGGTATAACCGGTTGTGATGGATGCCGCAAGGATAAGCACATGCTTGCCCTTGACCATCGGCGCAAGGTTTTCGCGCAGGATGATCTGGCTGCCCGTGGTGTACTCCGGCGTGATGACGTAAATCGTCTGATGCGCATTCATATTGGCAAAGCCGTCCTTTGTCAGCTCGTTGGCAAGGCACGAGCCGATGACCTGTGTGCCATCCAGGCAGAGCACAGTATCTACGATGGTATTATGCTGGTATGCCGCCACCAGCTCTTTTGCAACCGCCTTTGCCTCGGAAAGGCGTGCTTTTTGTGTTGTTACGTCAATATAATAGTTGATGTGGCTATGGCTTGTAGCAAAATGTCCCTTGGCGACACGCAGGAACAGGTCACTTTTTGTGGTGGGTAGCTTTACCATATTGATCATGCTGCAACACTCCTTTTACTGCGGCGCAGTACGCCGCTTAGATATAGTAATATTGTAGCCGAAAGCCACCCTATGCACAAGGAACAAAACGACTAAAAAATTTTACCAAAACATCGTCGCAATGCCGAAAACTGGGATACAAAAAGACCCGCACCATGCGGTGCAGGTCTCTTTTAGCTGTGTTTCAGGGTTAGTCGTTAGAAGACTGGTTTGCCTTATTGATGTCAGCAACAGAGATCTCCCATGCCATGCTGTAGCCCTGGCGGCCACGATCCGGCATGTACTTAAAGTACACATAATCCGTATCATCAAGATTATTCGGGAAGCTGGCTGCAGCAACCGTTACCTTCACAGAGCTGCTCTTATTCAGCTTGCCATCAGTCGGTTCAATCTTCTCAAAGTTAATGCCCTTTTCAAGGCTGGAGTACTTCTCATAGCCTGTGCCATCCTTGGTTTTGACACCGACAAAGAAATCATTCTTATCAACATTATAGGTTGCCTCGCCCGACAGCTTGGCCTCAAACTCAAATTTGCCGTTTGTCAAGTCAATCGACTTCAACGTACCGGTCACCTGCAAAACAGAGACCTTTGTGCTCATGCTTTTTGCGACCTTGTTGTACGGGTCAGCATCGCAGCCGCCCAAAAGACCGACGCCTGCAACTGCAACCGCAGCTGTTGCGGTATACTTCATAAAATCACGACGGGAAAATGTATAAGACATTGTCTTTCCTCCTTCAATACGGCTGCACGTGCATCCTCAACACACATCAATCAGATTCCAGCTGTTTTGCCGTGAGCCGCCAGTTTGCGGTGTAGTTCTCAACGTAACCCTTGTTCGGCCAGAACGTAAGGAGCAGCGTGTCATCACCAGAAATTCCTTCAAAATTGCTGATGGTTACCGTTACCTTCTTTGCCTCTTTATCATCGTACTTGATATTCGGGTTGCCATCGCTGGTAGAAACGGTAAGCAGATTATTGCCGACGGTGGTGTAGCTGCCATCGCTCGTTGTTACACGGAAGCTTTCATCCGTCAGGACAACATCATACGGAATGTACTGGTCGCCAAAGAGGAAATTAAGCACCTGATTACCGACCTTGCTGCGATTGTTCTTGATTTCCAGCTCAAAGGTAACCGTTTTAGCTGTCTGATTATACTTTGCAGACTTCAAAGTAGCTGCAACCTTTGCAACCGTATTGGTGGTGCCAACCTCGGTCTGGGTTGCGGTATAGCCTTCGCCGCAGCCGGTAAGCAGGCTGCTGCCGGCAACAACCACGGCGGCGGCAGCGGTATACTTCATAAAGTCACGGCGGGAGAATTCATTAGGCATGATTCATTCCTCCTTTTAGGAATAAACTGGGCAAAGCATTTTGCCCGTAGACTTTGAATATAAAATAGTCTAACCGTCGCAAAAAGTCAATGCCTTTTGCAAAAATTGATGTGAATATTTGCCGGGCGATATGCGCAAAACAGACGAAATTTCGTCATGTTTTTGTGTGCTTACGCACGGGTCACGTCAGCAGCGTTCATCACAAAGGTCAGGGTCTTGTCCTGCACAAATGTGGGCATATAGGTCACGCGCAGCTGCTTCCAGCCGGTGGGGACCAGCAGCACCATCTGGATGTAGCCGGTGCCCTGCGGGGGCAGGTTGGTGGAATCCGAAAAGCTCTGCGAATTTTTGTTGTAAAGCGAAACATTTACGCCGCACTCAACGGTTTCGCCGTCACAGGTCGCTGCAAAATCGGTGCTTGCCTCGGACAGCGCACGCAGGTTTGCGGCAACGTTGCTCTTGGGCGGGACGGGGTATGCGGCATTGATCTCTTCAAGGTTCTGTGCGCCGATGGCGTAGGTCTCGGTGCTGGAGCGATTTACAGCTGTTACCAGGACGCCCAGATACTCGTAGCCCTCTTCTTCAGGGGTGGCATTCAGGGTAAATACGCTGGACAGCTGGACGCCCAGACCATTCCAGTTGCTGACCTTACTGCCAACCTTGACCTCCGCAACGGTGTTGTCGCCGTTGCTCTTGCAGCCGCTCAGCATACCAGACACGCCCACAGCCACTGCTGCTGCACCCGTACCCTTGAGGAAAGCACGGCGAGAAATCGGACTAGACATATAACAAATCCTCCTTAAACGGACAAGTCTTCAGTTTCTGATTCGGTTATACATTTTTAGTTAAAGAGATGCAAGCTTTTCAGGGTAAAATTTACAGCATTTTCACACGTGTTTCACCGTCAATTGTCCAGCCCCTTTACACGGGTCTCGCTGTTTTTGACAAGGTTGAGCAGGCTTGAAGTATACAGCGGGAACTCACGCGTCAGGCTCTCGGTGGTCATGGACAGGCACGACGGGTCTTTTACGCCCTCACCGCTCTTGACATCCTCACCCGCCAGCAGTGCCTCCACGTTTGCCTCGCTCATGCGCATGGCGGCATCGGCATAGCCGCGCCAGCGCCGCTCGCCCACGCTGAACATGCCGGGCGCATTGTGCGGCTCGGCAGAATACAGGTGGCGGAACATTTTTGCAACCGCCAGCATCAGGTATGCGCTGATCTCTGTGGTAAGTGCCTTGCTGTGGCACTGCCCGATTTTGGCGTACAGCACGTTCAGGCTGTTGGAGATCAGCTTTTTGTTCATGGTGGGCAGCACACTGCCATGGTAGACGTTGTCCTTCATCTTCTCGGGGTTCGGGATGTCCTCCGCCGAGAGCATCATGCCGTTGCGCTCAGCCGAGCGCCCCAGCAGGTAATCGCACGAGACATTATAGTAATCCGCCACACGAACCACAAAATCCAGACCGCACTCACGGATGCCTTTTTCGTAGTGAGAAAGAAGTGCCTGCGACACGCCGAGGTCCTCGGCAGCCTGTTTTTGGGTAATGCCGCGCTCTTTGCGCAGCAGCTTGATGATACGGTTGAATTCCATGCTTTCGCTCCTCAATGCACAGCTTATAGCCGGCACTTTTAGTTATAGTTTACAATAGGTTGATTATACACACCGGAAAACCTTTTGTAAAGCAGGAAAGTGACGAAAAATTTCGCTGTTTTTTGTCATTTTTTTCAAAGTTATTGCGATGTCCACCAGATATATGGTAAACTGACGCTGCGTGGACGCACATTTTGTGGGGGTGCCTTTCAGCAAAGAAATACTGTGCGGCAAATAATAACAAAATTTGCCGGGTTTGAAGTAATTTGGGCTCGGCGCAGTGTTTTTTCTGTTCATAAAATAAGTGTTTCTTCTTTCGGAGGTTTGTGCTATAATACATTTTTGGCACCTGTCCTTGTACGGTAAACAGCCTTGCAGGGTTTTGCGGTGCTAAAAAGTGTAAGAATCGAGGAAAACGAACCATGAGGATCTCAAAAAAAGTACGTCTGTGCTGCCTTGCAGCAGCCGCACTGATCGCCTGCTCTGCGCTGACTGCCTGCTCCGGTAAGAGCACCTCTGCCAGCACCACTGCTGCGTCTGCTTCTGTCGCCGAGAGCGATGCAAACGCCGGCACATGCGGCGAGGGCGTCACCTGGGAGCTGACAGACGGCGTTATAACCATCAGCGGCGAGGGACGCATGACAAACTTCTCCACCGATGCACCGGCACCGTGGGCTGATATGAGCGATCAGATCACCACTGTGAACGTTGAGGGCTCCGTGACTGCCATCGGCGTTGCCGCCTTCAAGGACTGCACCGCACTGACCACGGTCGAGATCGCGGACGGTGTGCAGTACATCGAGGCAGGCGCTTTTAACGGCTGCACCGCACTGACCACCGCCAACATCCCCGAAAGCGTCACCTACATCAAGGCAGGCGCATTCAAAAACTGCGACGCGCTCGCAGCTGTCACCCTGCGCGCCAACTGCCGCCTTGACCAGAATGTGTTCCCCTCCACCGTTGAGGTGAGCTATTACAACGGCTAAAAGCGGCGCCTTCAGCGGCACTTTGCAGGTACACCGACCCAAACCAGACAAGAGGTATTTATCGTGAAAACATTCAAGCTTCATCTGATCCGACACGGCATCACACAGGGCAACCTGGACGGCCTGTACATTGGCAGCGGCACGGATATCCCCCTGTGCGACGCAGGACGCCGACAGCTGGCTGAACTGAAGGAGCGGTTTGAGTACCCGCAGGTAGACACCGTGTTTTCTTCGCCCATGCTGCGCTCTGTCGAGACGGCAAGCATCCTGTTCCCGGATGCGGCACATCAGTTTACTGTGCACGACCTGCGTGAGGCAGGCTTTGGCATTTACGAAAACCGCCCCGTGAAGGAGCTTGTCAAGGAGGAGGACTTCAAAAAATGGATCACGCCCGGCTCCGGCTTTGTACCGGAGGGCGCCGAGCCGAACGAGCAGTTCAATGCGCGCTGCGCCGAGAGCCTGCTCAAGCTGTTTGAGTACATGATCCGTATGGACGTTACCGAGGCAGCCTGCGTAACACACGGCGGTGTGATCATGAGCATGCTCAGCCAGCGTGCGCTGCCGTCCCGCCGCCCGGACCAGTGGATGGCTGACCCCGGCTGCGGCTACACCGTGCAGACGGATGTGCAGCTGTGGATGCGTGACCGCCTGGTTGAGGCAATCGACATCGTGCCCTTTGGCTATGCGGACACCCTGCGCGGACAGTCCGAAAACGAAGAGAATGAGGCCTACGAATAAGCATAGAAGCGGTAAAATTGTTGTCAATGCCTTGACAGCATACGCAAAAACCTTTATTGTATAAAGAAGAGTCGTTTTATCGTCTGTTAAGGAGGAGCCCCCATGTCTCAGTCTATTTCGCGCCGGTCATTCCTGAAATGTGCCGGCTCCGGCGCTGTCAGCCTGGCGGCAGCACTGCTGACCGGTGTATCAGCGGCCGCACAGCAGCCTCGCCTTGCAGGTGAGCCAGCCTTGCTGGATGGCAGGGTCGCCGTGGAATTGCTGGGTTATGCGCCCGCACACCAGCTTGGCGGTGTGCTCGTCTACCTCTCGGTCGAAAATTTATCGTCTGCCTCCCTTGCTGTGGGGGCAAGCTACCTGCAAAGCCGTCAGGTTAAGACCCTGCACGACTTGTACAGCCTTGGCTCCGGTGTAAGTGCCGTATGTGATGGCACGCCGGTGCGCTGCGGCAGTTTTGCCGCACCGCTTTACGGCGAAAACGCCGCCGATGCCTCCGCCTTTGTGCTCAACCTGTCTGCCGGACGCACTGCCCTTGTGCATTGCTTCTGCGCCGTACCGGAGGATTGGCAGGAGCTTACGCTGACCTATCAGCCTGCCTTTGCCGCCGGTCGCTCGGTGTCCTGCACGGTGTACCGTGACGACGATCTTGTCGACCTCGGCGCTGTGCCTGCCACGCCGACCGACGTCAGCAGCGTGGTCGACCTGTAAAATGCATTAAAATATAAAGCACCCCTGTACCGGGCCGCCTAGACCGTCCGTACAGGGGTGCTTTTGTTTACATCTTTTCAAACACAAGAAAGCGGAAGTCTATTTCTATGGTCAGCTGCGGCAGCGCTGCCAGCCGCTCGGCACCATCCCGGGGGGTACGCCAATAGTAGGGCGTCATGGCAAACAATGCGTTCAGGTGCTCCGCCGGCACGGTAATTTCACCGTGCGTCTCGTGCTCTGCAATCGGCGCAAAACCATCGTATGCGATCTGCTGTACGGGGTTTTTGTAGGGCTTGTCGTACAGCACCTCCTTCATCTGATACAGGTGCTCTGCGCCGGGCACTACATAGATCATGCGCCCGCCGGTGCGCAGCACACGCAAAAACTCATCGTGCGCAAAGGGCGAAAAGCAATTGACCAGCAGATCTGCCCAGTCGGTACGCACGGGCTGGGCAAAGCTGGACGCAACCGCATACTGCGCTGTCGGCAATGCCTTTGCCGCATAGCGGACCGCTGTCTTTGCAATATCAAACCCTGCCAGCTGCAGCGGACGACCGGCAGAGGCAAAGTGCTGTGCGATGCAGCGGTCGTACCAGCCCTCACCGCAGCCTGCATCCAGCAAGCGCAGCGGTGCATCCTTAGCCCCGCAACCGTATTGCAGACACAGCTCACCCATCGTCTGCCCGAAAATGCTGTAATAACCGGCATTCAAAAATGCACGGCGTGCCGCAACCATTTCTTTGGTGTCACCGGGTGCCTTTGTGCGCTTGTTCTGCACGGGCAAAAGATGCCAGTAGCCCTCTTTGGCACGGTCAAAGCTGTGACCCGATGCGCATTTCAGCGGCGCATCTCCTGTCAGCGGCGCACCGCACAGCGGGCATTGCCACGGTGAAACATAACCTTGCATGCTCATTCCTCGCTGTGATCCTCAATCGGGGCTGTTGCACCGCCGTGTGCGTCCATATACTCCTCAAAGTTTGTATACTTCTGCTGCGGCGGGCGGCGGCTGATCAGCAAAAGACCGGGGTCTTCGTCACGAGATGCGGCACGGCTACGGCGGGAGCCTTCGCTGCGGGAGGGGTTGGTGCCTTTGGGGCGTCCGCCACGGTTTGTGCCGGCGCCCTGGCTGTTCTGAGTGCTCTGTGCCGGCTGCGGCTGTACGCTTTGTCCCTGACGCGGACGGCTGCCGCGCTCGCTGCGGCTACCACGGCCGCTGCCGTTTCGGGACGGCTGTGCCGGCGCCTGAGCAGCCTTATCGGTCGATGCTGCCTGCACCTGCGGTTTTTTTGTCGGGCGCAGCGGCGCTTCCTCCGGTGCGCTGATAAAATGCGGGTCAAATTTCGGCTGGACATTGCTGCCGCGCACAGGTGCGCCGTCCTCACGGGCGGACTTATTGTTGGGGCGGCGGTCGTTTGCACGCCCGCTGCTCCGCTTTGTGGTATCTTCCATCTGATTTTCCTCTTTTTTTATCGACTGTTTCGCATCGACAGTCTTCTGTTCCGATTTGTCCTGCTGACCCGGCGCTTTCGGCTTTGCGGGCTTTTCGGGCTTTGCAGTGTCAGCTGCAGGCTTTGGCTTACGCCCGCGCACAGGCGGCTCTGCACGCACCGGTGCCGGCACACCATCCCATGGATGCCCCGACACAACGGGGATCTTGCGGCGGTTCAGCTTTTCGATCCCTGCCAGATATTCCTCTTCCTCCGGTGCGCAAAAGCTGATCGCCGTACCATCGGCACCGGCACGTGCTGTGCGCCCGATACGGTGCACGTAGGTCTCCGGCACCTCCGGCAGATCATAGTTAAACACATGGCTCAGCTCGCTGATGTCGATGCCGCGCGCTGCGATGTCGGTTGCAACCAGAACTTTTGTGCGTCCTGCCTTAAAGTCCTCCAGTGCATTGACACGGGCGCTCTGGCTTTTGTTGCCGTGGATCGCAGCCGCCGGGATGCCCTGTTTGTTCAAGTCCTTTGCGATTTTGTCTGCGCCGTGTTTGGTGCGGCTGAAGACCAGCGCATTCACGACAGGCGGCTGCAGATTTTTGATCAGCCATGGCAGCAGCAGTTTTTTATTGCCCTTTTCTACGTGATAAAGGCTCTGCTGTATGCGCTCTACCGTGCTGGACACAGGGTCCACTTTTACAAACGCAGGCTTGTGCAGAATACCGGCCGCAAGCTGCTCGATCTCTTTTGGCATCGTTGCACTGAACATCAGGTTCTGCCGGTTTTGAGGCAGCTTTGCGATCACCCGCTTTACGTCGTGCACAAAGCCCATATCCAGCATGCGGTCTGCCTCATCCAGCACAAAAATCTCCAGGCTTGCAAGGTCGACCACGCCCTGTCCGATCAAGTCGTTCAGGCGTCCGGGGCAGGCGATCAGAATATCCACGCCCTTTTTCAGTGCCTCGACCTGCGGTGCCTGTCCAACGCCGCCGAAAACAACGGTGCTGCGCAAAGGCAGATATTTGCCGTACGCCGCAAAGCTCTCGCCGATTTGCAGCGCAAGCTCACGGGTCGGGGTCAATATCAGCGCACGCACAGCGCCCTTTTTGCGGGGCGGGTTTGCAGCCAGCCGGTCCAGCATCGGAAGGGCAAAGGCCGCTGTTTTGCCGGTACCGGTCTGTGCGCAGCCCATCAGGTCTCTGCCGGACAGCACCGGGGGAATTGCCGCGGCCTGAATGGGCGATGGCGCCTCATAGCCAGCCTCCTGCACCGCACGCAGGACCGGCGATGATAATTTCAATTCAATAAAAGTCATGTTTCTCCTGTAATTCGCCCTCTCCGCCGCGTGCAAGCATGGCAGAGAGGGCGATGTTTTTTATTCTACGATTTTGCGGCACTCGATGTAATACCGCTTTTCCTCCGCATGCCCCATGCTGAACGTCTTGCGTGGCAGGACGCCGCCCATAACTACGCCGCGGAACAAGTCGCCCTTGGCAAAGGGAGGCATCAAAAATGCCACCGCACCCTGCTTGCACAATGCCCGCACAGCCGGCTCATCATGTACATAGTCCACACGAGCCTCGGGGTGACGCTCCAGGTAGTACTCAATAAACTCATCGATCGTGCCAACTGTCAACGGGGCAGTCGGGTCCTCAAAGCTCAGCACGTTTGCCATATGCGGACCCGCAAGCGTAAACGGCTGCTGCTTGCTGCCGCCAAAGCAGCAGCCGACCATGTTTTCATCGCTCCAGGTAACAAGTGCCAACAGCACGGCTGCACAATCCACATTGAACAGCACCCGGTGGATCGGCTCGATTTCGATCGCATCCGAGTGCACGTTGCAAACCTCCGCAAGGCAATAGCGTGCCGGATGAGTTTCTGCCTGCTCGGGTGTAAGCGTCTTTTTCAGCTCCTCCCAGCAAGCCTTTGCTGTTGCCAGCGAATGGTTGCCGTCACCTACAGCCAGCGTCAACGGCGCCTTTCCGGCTGCATCCGGGTATTTTGCGTCAAAAGCCTCCTGGCTGCCCAATGCGGCAAGCGCTGTCTCGATCTGCTCAACCAGCGCAGGGTCTTCCACAGCCCAGCCCGCAATGTGGCCGCCGCCCTGCATCAGTTCGCCCTCATACACACAGCGCAACTCGCCCTTGTGCTCTGCAATCGGCTCCACCAGTGTACAGGCGGGGTCATCTGCAAGCATCATGATATGCGGCGTTTCAAGCATCGCTCCGCGGCGCACTGCCATGCGGGGCGGAATGCGGCTTTCAACAGTGCTCTCGCTGGGGCGCACATCGCAAGGTGCACCACGGCGGTAGCTGTAAGCCTCCAGGTCGACTTTACCAACAAGCCCCTGCCGCACACGACCGCTCTGCTCGGTGCGCTCGACATAGATAAAGCCGTCTACCGCACGCGTCAGGACATCGTCCGCATACTGCCGCATCGTATTGTGGATATTTTCGATTCGATCTTTGACGTCACCGTCTTCCAGGTAGACCTCCGGCAGAATCAGCTTCAGCGTACTGGGCGCCTTGGCCACAGTCTGCTCTGCACGCTGCCAGTAACCGCGGTCACTCGTAAACTGGTCGCAGGCGATGCACCCCCACTGCTCCAGCGGAACCTGCTCTGACGGCAAAAGGATATGCGCCGGCATAAAACAAGAATTTTTGCTCATTGTGATCCCCCTCACTTTATGGAAGTCCGTGCGGATATTTCCAAATTTTTATTGAAAAATCGCTCCATCATTTACTACAATGTTCTGCACACCGGCATCCGATGCTGTCTGCCGCAGCTCTGTCTGCGCCGCATCATCAAGCACTGCATCCGATGTCACCAACAGGTTTTGCATCCCGAGCGTAACAGCCGCTGCATCCAACACGTCGCTGTCTGCGGTGCACTGCTGCATCGTATAGCTGAACCAGAGCACCACGCTGCCGTCAAAACGTGCCTGCAGCGCTGCAATATCTGCTGCCAGCTGCTGTGCGCGGGTACGTCCATTTGTCGTGCCGTACTCCTGTTTGCTGCTCTTGCGCGGGAACTGCACATTCGTCAAAACGACCTGCTCGTACCCCATGCCGTGCAGCTCCTCGATCAAATCGCCGATGTACTGCACCGCACTGTCCGCATAAGGGTTCAGCCACGGGTTTCCATCCTTTACCGCATCACGCCAGAGCTGTGTTGTTTTGTAGCGGATGCCCATGCTCACATCTGTAAACGGTGCCAGCGCATCCTTAAAAGCCGCTATCTGTGCAACCGGGATCACGCCCTCTTCCCGCAGGATCGATGCGATTTGCGCCGCATCCACCGTTGCATCGGAGATACTGCCGGCCGCTGCCGCCACGCCGGAGGCGTAGTAGACACTGCCTGTGGTATCCTTCAGCGTGATGACCGCATAGTCAACGCCCTGTGCCTTGAGCTGCTGTGCCGCTGTGCGGATCGCATCCGCATCCGTCAGCTCTGCCCGACCCAGCTGTGCCCAGCTGCCGCCGGTGATCGCACGCCCGTCAAAAGCCGGCTCTTCCGGCTCGGACGAGGCGGGCGTTTCCTCCTGCGAGGCAGAAAGCTGCTCCGAGACTGACTCGACCTGTGACGCAGACGATGCGGACAGGTCACGTCCGCGCACGGCTGTATACCAGGTATGTGTTGCCAGATCCAGCACATGCGGTGCTGCAAGCCATGCCGCTGCCAATACCGCCAGTACCAGCGCCGCAACACCCAATACACGGCGCACCTTCATGTTGCGGCTGTAAAAGCTGCGGCGGTATCGCTTGACCTTATGTCGTCTGCCTTGATGAAACCTTGCCATTTATAATCATCCTCCCCGCAACCGTTACAGGATCACAGAATGTCCAGTAAAACCGTAAATAGCCAGCGCCAGAACGCCGGTGTAGATCAGCATGATCGGCAGACCCCGGAAGGAGGATGGGATCTCGCGGTCATGCAGATGTTGACGTGCCTCTGTTATCAGCAGTACTGCCAGAATATAGCCCAGACCGCTACCAAGACCAAACCCCAGCGATTGCTCCAGCGAAAAGCTCTGCGTACGCTCCACCAGGACAGTGCCCAGGACGCAGCTGTTAAGCCCTGCCAGCGGCACGAGCCGCAAAAGCTGTGAGCGGAACGGAAGCTTGACGACCCGGAGGATCAGCTGCTCTAAAACGCACACCAGCGACGTGCAAATGAGGTACACCAGCGGACGCAGCATTGCACGATAAGGGGTCTGTGCGATCAAGCCGCCGGCGGCCCATGCAAGCGGGGCGACCCAAACCTGCGTGATGCACAGCGTAATACTGAACAGCCAGCTGCTGGTGCGGTCATCGCCGACCAGCTGCATCAGGCGGGACACACCCAGCGCACGTGTAAAAACAGCGTTCTGCGCAAATATTGCCAGAACGGCATATCCAAAAAAGATCACAGATGCGTTTATCACATCGCTCATTGCTCGTGATTCGCCTCCTTTTGATGCCGTACCGCCATAATGTCGTTTGCATCCTTTTTCAGGTGGTTTGTCCAGGCCTTGGCAAATGCACGCCAGACCGCACACAGAACACCCAGAATGATAAACCCGCCTGCCGGCATACTTGCCACCGGCAGCACCGGCATACCGATGCTTGTGCCAAACACGGTGCCCTGTGCCAGCCACTCACGCAGGCAGCCAAGGATCAGCAGCAGCAGCACGTAGCCGACTGTAATGCGTAACCCCTTTGAAAACGCCTTGCGCGGTTTTTCCTGCACACGCCCAAAGCGATACGTCAGCAGCGGCTCAACAATAAGCATCGGCAAATAGATGCCAAGGCTCAGCAGCTTTGTGCCAAACAATGCATTTAAGATCGGGTATGCGGCAAGATACACCAACGCCGCACTGAGACTGTAGACAAATGCACGCGGCATCAGCTGCCGCTCCAGCATCTCCTTGCTGGGATACTCGGGCAGAAGAAAGGGTCGGCTCAAAAAGCTTGCCAGCACACGGGACGGCGTAAGCAGCAGCAATACAGCCACCGCCAGCATAACAGCGTTATCGCCCGATGTCGCCAAAACCACAAGAGGCGCCAGCCCCATGCCCTGCATGACGACAGGGTTGTTCAGGAAGATACGGTCGTGATGGGTATACTTATCGGCATCACGGACGATTTGCTCAGCAACATCACGTTTCATTCCGCAGCCTCCCTTCCCGGTTTTGCATCAGACTTCTGCTGCGGGTGAGACAGATGGTACAGGCTTGTCTCGGTGCGGTCGATCCAGCCGGAAATGCTGTTGACCACAAGCAGTGCAAAGCATACACCCGTGTCGTATGCGCCGTAATAGCGGAACCCCATTGATACCACACCGACCAGAACACCGTACAAAATGCGCCCCATCCGGTGGTGTGCGCAGGTATACGGCTCATTAAGCAAAAACACAGCACTGAACAAAGCCGCACCCGTCAACAGCTCGTCTCTCACGCACTGCAGGCGGAGCAAAATGCTTTCTGTCAATGCGCTGTCGACCAGGCCTGCCTGCCGCGGGAACAAAAATACGATCAGACCGCAGGTGACCAAAAAGCTCACCGAAGCGCTGAGATGCACATCCTTTTGTACCCACAAAAACAACCCGCACGCCAGAATGATCAGCGCCGCACCCGTCCCCATCGCCGAGGCATACCCGCCAAGGCTGATCGTTAGATTGCTAAGGTTGAGCATACCGCCGCTGCGCAGGGTATCCTCGATCGTGCTGGACACAGCCACACCGGAGGCGTCCCACAGCGGGATGTCCGCATACGGCTGCGGATAGCGAAAGATCTTTTCCGGCCAGGACACTGCCGCAATAACATAGCCGACAGCCGCCGGATTGAACGGATACGTACCGTAGCCGCCAAACACCTCTTTGCCGATCAGGATACCGGTCAAGACCGCCACCACGACCACGTAGATATCCACCGTGGCCGGCATAAGCAATGCAATGACAAGCGCAAAGCTCTCGTTTGAGTAATCCTTTGGCTGGTAGACACGGTGACGCAGCAGAGAGATAAGACGGTCGCACAAATTGCCGGTAAGCACTGCCACGGCACACAGCAGCAGCGGGCGCAGCCCGTACAAGTAGCATGCCATGACCAGCAGCGGCACGGACAGACAGCACACATGTGCGTAGTACCGGCCGGTCTGCTGCAGACGCTGCTCCTGGAGTTGGATTATAGATTTATCCATGGGACAGATACCTCACTTAAAGCGCCGCAAAGCCGCGCACGGCTGCTGCGGGGTCACGCCTGCCGAACACCGCACTGCCTGCCACAAGGACATCCGCGCCTGCCTCAACGCACATTGGCGCCGTGGTCTCATCCACACCACCATCCACTTCCAGCAGAAAATGCAGCCCGCACTTCTCGCGCTCATTGCGCAGCCAGCGCAGCTTTTCAAGCGACTGCTCCTGGAACTTTTGCCCGCCGAAGCCGGGCTCAACGCTCATAACCAGCACCAGGTCCAGCTGCTCAAGGTAGGGCAAAAGTGCCTCCGGTGATGTCCCGGGCTTGATGGTAAGCCCTGTTTTGCAGCCAAGCGCACGGATCGCATCCAACGTCTGCTGCACATCATCGCTGCACTCTACATGGAAATTTTGCAGCGTCGCACCTGCTTTTGCAAAAGCCTCCGCATACTGCAGCGGGTGCTCGATCATCAAATGGACATCATAAAATGCATCCGGCAGGCTGTTATGCAGGCTTTTAAGCACCGGCACGCCAAAGCTGATGTTCGGCACGAAATGGCCGTCCATCACATCGTAATGCAGCATCTGCGCACCAGCCTGCAGCACAGTGCGGCAGTCTGCGCCGAGCTGCGCAAAATCCGCCGAAAGGATAGAAGGGCTTACAATCGTCATATCGTTTATCTTTACGCTCCGTTATGTTACACATTTTATCTTCTATCTGTTGTATTTTCAACCTCTGTGGTTCCAAGGCAAAAATGCAACAAATACAGATAGTTCTAGTTTACATGAAAATGCACAAAAAATCAAATCCCGCATTCGCATTTTCACGGAAATGACGTAAAAAGCAGCCAGACTGTCCACCGGACGGTCTGGCTGCTGAGCGGTTATTCAACAGACTTCATGCTTGCCGGGTCTTCCACGCTCGGAACACCCGAACGTCCGTACTCATCCGGAAGCTGTTTCATGTTGCCGAAATCAGGCGGTGTTACCGGCAAAGTAAACACAAAGCGGCACCACTCGCCCTGCTTGCTCTCCACCCGTATCTGTCCGCCGGAAAGATTTACAAGAACCTTACAGATGTTCAGCCCGAGACCTGCACCGCGGGCGTGCAGCCCACGGGAGCGGTCCTCTTTGTAAAAGCGCTGGAAGACGTATGGCAAAGCGTCGGGGCTGATGCCCTGACCGGAATTCCAGATAGAGATCTCCGCCTCCGGGCCAAGCTTCTCCACATGGAAGCGGATCGTCCCTCCTGCCGGTGTAAACTTGATCGCATTGTCCAATATATTATATACGACCTGATGGATCAGGTCCGGGTCTGCATAGACAAGGATCTTTTCGTCCATGGTCAACCCGTCGATCTCGATCATGCCGTCGTTGATGCGCTGCTCTGCCGAGAGTGCCACGCCGGTGATCGTTTCCCAGATATTGAACATCCGTGCATTGACCTGATATTCACCGCTCTCCAGCTTGGACAAATCGAGCATATTCTGGATCAGACGTGCAAGCCGTCCGGTCTCCTCGCTGACAAGCTGCAAATAGTGATTTTGCATATCCGGCGGGATCGTCCCGTCCAGAATGCCGTCAATAAAGCCTTTTATCGTGGTCATCGGCGTGCGCAGCTCGTGGGCAATATTCCCCATAAACTGTGCACGGGAGTTGTCGTTGGACTGGATATTCTCTGCCATGATGTTAAAGGTGTGTGCCAGATCGGCGACCTCGCCCTCACCCGTGACACCCTCCACACGGACAGACAAATCGCCGCCGCCAAAGCGCTGTGCGGCATCCGTCACCTTCTGCAGCGGATCTGTCAGCTTGCGCATCAGCAGCTTTGTCAAAATGCTTGCCAGCAGCAGCATCACGCACGCGGACATCAGGAAATTTGACCAGAACTGCTGTTTGAATTCAGTCAACTGGTCGCCCGAGGAGCACAAAAACAGATAGCCGCTGCGCTCATTTTTCTCGTTGAGCATCTCGTGCACGGTGATGTAGCTTTTTTCTGTCAGCAGACCGTCCAGCGTACTGAAGCTGTGGTAGCACCCGTCCGGCGCTTTCGCCTTGTGCAAAAACTCGGCAGGTACCGTTTGGCAGGCGAGCTTTTCCGGGTTGGACGTCAGCAGGACCGTGCCGTTGTCATCTGTAAAAAACAGGTATGCCTCCGCACTTTCGCTGATGATCTCCAGCTTTGCGTTCAGCGCCTCCAGCTCAGCGCCCTTGGGCAGCTTTGCCTCCTGCACCAGATAATTTGCCGTTTTTTGTGCTATGCTCACCACATCGTCCAGCGTATCGTATCGCTCCTGCGCAAAGTAATTGCTGAACAGGATCCACTCTGACAGACCCATGATCGCAATGCCGACCACCATCAGCGTCGACACCAGCGAAAAAAAAGCGGTGGATACACTTTTGCGCATTACTGACGTACCTCAAATTTATAGCCAACGCCCCAGACCGTTTTCAGCTCCCACTTATCGGAGGCGTCAGACAGCTTTTCACGCAAGCGCTTGACGTGGACATCGATCGTGCGGCTGTCGCCGTAGTATTCAAAGCCCCATACCTCGTCAAGCAGCTGGTCACGGGTGTAGACACGGTTCGGGTGAGACGCAAGGCAGTTCAGCAGCTCCAGCTCTTTCGGGGGTGCCTCAACGACCTTGCCCTTGATGCGCAGCTCGTAGCTGTTCATGTCCAGACGCAGGTTATCAAATTCGATCACGCCCTCTGTGGTATCCGCAGCCGCCGCAGAGCTTTGGCAGCGGCGCAACACCGCCTTAATGCGTGCAACGACCTCCTTTGAGTCAAACGGCTTGACCATGTAGTCATCCGCACCAAGCTCCAGCCCCAGCACTTTGTCGATCGTCTCGCCCTTTGCGGTCAGCATCATCACCGGGGTGTTGCCCAGCTTGCGGATCTGGCGGCAGACCTCCAGCCCATCCATTTTGGGCATCATAACATCCAGCAGCACCATGTCCGGCTTGACCTGATTAAACTTTTCAAGCCCCTCTTCGCCGTCATTTGCTGTCGTGACCTGGTAGCCCTCTTTTGTCAGGTACAGCCGCAGTAGCTCGCAGATATTGGTATCGTCATCCACGACGAGAATTTTTTCGTTTGCCATAATGTCCCTCCACTATGCCTGTAAAGGCACTTCAGCTTATTTTACTTATAACATTATACGGGAGAGATATGACAAAATAAAGAACCTTCTGTATTTTTTTCGCAAATCTCTTTTGCACCGCGCGATGCGGCAAATTGCTTTTGCTCACTTTACAATCCTTTCAAAAGGCGTTATTCTTTAATGTAGACCTATTCTCAGGAGGGAACTATGGATATCCGCCAGCTGCACTACTTTCTGGTATTGTGTGAAGAGATGAATTATGCCCGTGCGGCACAGCGTCTGCTGCTGTCACGGCAAGCCCTGCGGCAGAGCATTTCTGCGCTGGAGGCAGAGCTTTGCGGTCCGCTGTTTGTCAGCGCACATCATAAGCTGTCTTTGACGGACCGCGGCATCAGCCTGCAGCGGCATGCCACACCTGTGGTAGAGCAGTTTCAGCAGATGCAGGCGGCACTGCATGCGGAGATCCAGTCTGCGCAGCCGGTCCATATCGGCATCAGTGTTTCGCTTGTGCCAGACTACCTGCCCGGTCTTGAGACACAGCTTGACAAATTCCGCCAGCAATACCCACACATCGAGATCCGCTTCCGGTTGATGGCAAACGATGCTGTCGCCGACAGTGTGGAACACGGTGAACTGGACGCCGGCCTTGTGATCGACCTTGGATGCACCGCACCTGCTTTGGCACGCACCACGCTGCGTGCCGACCCCGCATGTCTGCTGGTGCCGCGCGGTCATGCCTTCTGGGAGAGAGAAAGTGTCCCGCTTGCCGACCTGTGCGGACAGCGCATCCTTCTGCCCAGCCTCCGCCAGGACCTGTTTGCCCCCTTGTGGGACACCTGTGCCCAGGCCGGGTTTGCGCCGAATGCCGAGATCGGCCCAAGCTTTTATCAGGCCTACTATCTGGTACAGGAGCAGCTGTGCACGTGCCTGACCCGGTACGAGCCCGGCGCACGTCGTGAGCTGGACCGAGTGCGCGATGTGCTGCTGGAGGACCTGCCGCCGCTGTGCGTATCGCTTATACAGCGCCGTGATTACAGCTCTGCCTACATCGACCTGCTGCGAAATTACCTTATGGATGTGCTGGGCGGCACACAGAATCTGCCGCCGCGGCGTGGGCGTCCGGCGAAGCCGTTTTATAATTTCCCGGTGCTGTCCAGTAGCGCCGACAGCCCCAAAGCAAACTGCGATGCCGCTGCGCACCCCGCGCCGGGTACGCCGCTTGCACTGTCCGGCGCAAGCAATTTCCGTGAGCTGGGCGGCTACACTGCCGACGAGGGCAAAACCGTCCGCCGGGGGCAGATTTGGCGGGGCAGCTCTACCTTTGCGCTCACCTCGCCCGAGGACCGCACAAAGCTTGACGCACTGGGGCTGCGCCTGATTTTGGACCTGCGCAGCGAGCAGGAGGCCGTCAAAGAGCCGGACTATATACCGGACGGCGCACGGCTTGTGCGCATCTGTGCCTTTACCAATGCGGACGGCAGCGATGTCAGCTTTGCGCCGGGTGACGTGGAGCGGCAGATGCAGAGCTCCACAAATGAAGAGGTGATGGGCACTTTACACACAATGTATGCACGGATGCTGTTCAACAACAAAGCCTACAAGGAGCTTTTCCGTGCATTGGAGGCAGGCGAAACGCCCATCCTGTTCCACTGCACTGCCGGCAAAGACCGCACCGGCGTTGCCGCCATGCTGATCCTTCTGGCGCTCGGCGCGTCGGACGAAACCATTTGTGCGGATTATGCACAGACCAACATCTGCCGCCAGCAGGAGATCGACGGTTATCTTGACGCTCATGCCGGGGAAATCGCCAAAACACCCGCCCTGCGCGCACGCTACCGTGCCATGATCGGCGTTGAGCCCGAGATGGCGTCCTTTGTCCTGCAGGCATTGCGTGAGCGGTACGGGAGCGCAGAACAGTACCTTGAGCAGGAATACGGGCTGACGCCTGCCCGCCTGATGCGCCTGCGCCGGATGTACCTGGAATAATTTTTATCGGCAAATGCGCAATCAAGCCCGCTTTCTTACTTGACAATCCGACAAATGTTTCGTAATATAAAAGATAGTATGGAGTCAAAGGCGCTGTTTGCAGGCCGTTTCGCGATCGAGCGAGATTGAGGAGCGATTTGCCTGTTTTTATAAGATAGAACTGTAAGTCCAAAAGCATCGTTCACTGTCCGCGCAGAAGTTTGTTCTGTGCGTATGGTTTTGTTGTCTTTTTTCCATTGAAAGGTTCACAGCATCTTATAGGATAACGTATAACCCACGCCCCGCTGCGCAGCGTCTCCTGCTTTGATTTTGAATTTGAGTAAAGGAGAGTGAACGCGATGCACGTGATCGTCATTTGTATCATTGTTGCAATCGTATTTGCCGCTGTCGGCTTTGGTGTGGGCTCTTTTGTTGGTTACAACAACCGCAAAAAAACCGCCGAAGCACAGATCGGCAGTGCGGAAGCCGAGGCAACACGTCTGGTAAACGAAGCGATCAAGACTGCCGAACAAAAGCGCAAGGAAGCTGTGCTTGAGGCAAAGGATGAAGCCTTCCGGTTGAAGGCGGAGGTCGATGCCCAAAAGGCAGAGGCTGACAAGGAGATCAAGCAGCGCCGTGCCGAGATCAGCCGTCAGGAAAACCGTGTTGACCAGAAAGAGACTGCGCTGGACCGCAAAACAGAGGCTTTGGAACGCAAGGAAGAAGACCTGAAAAAGCGTGTTGCCGAGGCGGATGAGCGTCTGGCTGAAATCGATACGCTGCGCGCCAAAGAGATGGAGCGCCTGGAGACGCTGGCCGGCTTGAGCCAGGAGGACGCCCGTGAGGTGCTGCTGCACAAGGTGGACGAGGAGCTGACGCACGAAAAAGCCGTGCGCATCGCCGCTTATGAGACCGACCTAAAGGAAAACTGCGACAATATCGCACGCAACCTGATCGGACAGGCTGTCAGCCGCTGTGCCGCCGACCATTGCAGCGAGACCACCGTCAGTGTTGTTCCTCTGCCCAGTGACGAGATGAAGGGACGCATCATCGGCCGCGAGGGACGCAACATCCGTGCACTTGAGACCGCCACCGGCGTTGACCTGATTATCGACGACACCCCGGAAGCGATCACGCTGTCGTCGTTTGATCAGACCCGGCGTGAGGTTGCACGCATGACCCTGGAGCGGCTGATCGGCGATGGCCGTATCCACCCTGCCCGCATTGAAGAGACCGTTGAAAAGTGCCGTCACGAGCTGGAGCTCCAGATGAAGCGTGAGGGCGAGCGTGCCGTGATGGACCTTGGCATCCACGGGCTGCACCCGGATCTGGTCAAGCTGATCGGACGTTTGAAATACCGCACCAGCTTTGGGCAGAACGCCCTGACGCACAGCATGGAGGTGGCCTGGCTGGCTGGCCTGCTGGCAAGCGAAATGGGCGTAAATGTCACGCTGGCACGCCGTGCCGGTCTGCTGCATGATATCGGCAAGGCACTGGACCATGAGATCGAGGGCAGCCACGTGCAAATCGGTGTGGATATCTGCCGCAAGTACAAAGAGAACACGCAGATCATCCATGCGATCGAAGCACACCACGGCGATATCGAGCCGAAAACGCCGTTGGCATTTATCATTCAGGCGGCCGATGCCATCAGCGCGGCACGCCCCGGCGCACGCCGTGAAAACGTAGAGAGCTACGTCAAGCGGCTGGAGAACCTGGAGGAGATCTCTTCCAGCTTTGAAGGCGTTGAACAGGCATTTGCCGTACAGGCCGGCCGTGAAGTGCGCATTATGGTCAAGCCGGATGTTGTCGGTGACGACCAGGTCATCCTGCTGGCCCGTTCTATTGCGAAAAAGATCGAAGAGACCCTGGATTATCCCGGTCAGATCAAGGTAAATGTCATCCGTGAGAGCCGTGCTGTTGAGTACGCAAAGTAAACCATAAGTCAGCATTAAAGCAGAGCACCCCCGCACATCAGGTGTTGATACCGATGTGCGGGGGTGCTTTTGTTTGAAAATGCAATGTCAGGTTCGTGCTGTCTGCCGTGCCTCACATGCGTTGCTTTTGTCATGGCGGGATTTTTTTAACATATCCAGCTCCGGCATCAGCTCATCGCTTACAATGCACAGCATCTGCTCAAGCTTATCGCACTCCTCCGGTGTAAAGCGCTTTCTGGCACGCTCGACCACCGTATGCAGGTAAGCATAGCTGATATTGTAATAGTCAATATACTTTTGTGTCGGGCGCAGGTAATACTCGCGGCGGTCTGTTGTGGACTGGATCTTTTCGACATAGCCCTTGCGCACCAGCGACCCGATTTTGTATGCCGCATTGGGCGTTGAGATCTGCATCATGCGCGAAAACTCTGCAATCGTGGGCTCACCCATTGCCATAATGCCCTCCATGCAGAAGGATTCGACCGTTGTAAGCGTGGCCTCCCGTGTCGCAAAGCGCTGGAACACATTCTGATAAAAATGCAGCTTGAACTTTGTGTAAACATCCTGAAATGCCTGCTCCAGCATAGTGATCCCTCCGCGGTAAGCAATATTTTTTCGGCTTCAGTATATCATGTTTCGCGCAAGACGAAAAGAGAAAATCGGGTCTGTGATAAAAGTTTTTGCCGCCGGTATACAAATTGCAGCCGCTTTTCTCAGTCCTTTTTGGCTGCCGCCTTTGCCGCAAATTTTGCATTGTTGATGATAAAGCGCTCGTGCGTACCGTTGCCGACAGCACCTTTTTCGTCGTGCAGAGAAACGTGAAAAACAAGCTTGCGGCCCTCTACGGCGATGAGCTCGCTCTCGCAGGTCACCGTCATGCCGACCGGTGTGGGTGCGGTGTGCTCAAGCTCAAGCTTTGTGCCGACCGTGCCGCTGCCTTCGTCCAGGGCGGCGGCGACGCTCTGCCAGCAGGTCTTTTCAGCCAGGGCGACCAGCGCAGGTGTCGCAAATACCTCCAGCGTACCGCTGCCCATGGCGGCGGCTGTATTTTCAGCCGTGACCAGCTGTGAGCAAATGCCCTTCATGCCATTTTCCAGTGCCATAATATTTCCTCCCTTTGCGCCGGTCGGCGCAGATCTGTTGGATGATTTTATACAATGTGCCGCATTGGCACTTCATACCGCTTTTATTCCAGGTTAATCTCTTTTGCGTATTCCTCAAGCAGCTCACGCTCCAGGAAGGGTGTTTTTACGCCCATGCGGTCGCGATAGGCCTCGTGTCCCTTGCCGATCACTGCAATCAAATCGCCCTCCTGCGCATGATCCACGGCGTAGTGCAATGCGTCCAGACGATCCGGAATCTCGACAAATTCCGCATTCGGGTTCCCTTTGTTCATGCCTGTACGGATATCTGCAAGGATGTCCTCGATTTTTTCAAAGCGGTTGTTGTCCTCTGTGAGAATCGAAAAATCCGCCATACGTGCGCAAATCTCGCCCATGCCGTAGCGGCGCAGCTTCGAGCGGTTTCCGCCGCAGCCAAAAACAACGACAAGCCTGTTCGGTTTATACGCCTTGAGCGTTGCAAGCAGACTTTCTGTCGAGACCTCATTGTGCGCATAGTCCAGCAGGATCGTGAATTTTTTGCTGATGGGGACAAGCTCTACACGCCCCTTGACCACGCACCTGCCGAGCCCCTCGTGGATCGCGGCATCCGGCAGACCAAGCACCTTGCCGACTGCCAGCGCTGCCAGCGCGTTGTAAACGCTGAATTCGCCCGGCATGTTGACACGCACATCCATGTTATCCTTGCCGGAGACATGGAATTTTACGCCCAAAAAGTCGTGCGTGCGCAGCAGCTCGTACGCACCGGCGCAATAGTCGGCGCCTTTGCCGCAGCCATAGGTCACCAGCTTGCAGGTATGCCCCTCCAGCAGTGCCTCGGTGTTGGCGTCATCCATGTTGACGATGCCGATGTCGCAGCGCTGGAACAGCTTGCCCTTCCAGCTGCGGTATTCCTCAAAGGTTTTGTGCTCGCCGGGGCCGATGTGGTCCGGCGACAGGTTTGTAAAAACGCCCACATCGTAGTGCACGCCCGCAACACGGTCCATCATGACGCCCTGACTGGACACCTCCATCAGGGCTGTGTCGCAGCCTGCATCCGCAAATTCGCGAAATGTTTTTTGCAGCTCATAGCTTTCCGGCGTTGTATTGGCGGTGTCACGGTGCGTCCCCATGTAGTAGATGCCGTTTGTACCGATCATGCCGACCTTGTGCCCCGCAGCCTCCAGCACACTTTTGATCATATGGGTGGTCGTGGTTTTGCCCTTTGTGCCCGTCACACCGATCATTGTCATGCTGCGGGCAGGGTTGCCGAACAGATTAGCGCTCATCAGTGCCATTGCATAGCGGCTGCTGTCCACCTTTAGCACGGTCACATCCGGCATAGCCGATAGGTCGATGTCGTGCTGGATGACCAACGCCGCAGCGCCCTTTGATGCACAGTCCGCAGCAAAATCATGGCTGTCACGCTGTGTGCCGACAATGCAGACAAACAGTGTGCCCGGGGCAGCCTTACGGCTGTCGTAGATAATATCGCTTACCTCTGTGTCCAGGCTGCCCTGCACCAGCGTACACGGCACGCCCTCTATCAGCTGCAAAAGCTTCATAGATGATACACTCTCCTTGCTATCGTACATTTTTGGTCACATCGGGTCTACTTCCGGTGTTTGCTCCGTCGGGTCAAATGCTTTTTCGCCCGGGGCGACACCTGTATCCGCTGCTTCGGCAGTCTGTCCGTCGGCTGCCTCAGCCGCCTCGGCTTGCTCCGGTGCGCTGTCAGCTGCTTGCTCCGTTGTTTCTGCCTGCGTGATCAGATCCTCGACTGCTTCAGGCACAACATAGCCGGAGGGCAGTGTCGGTTCGCCCTGTGCAAAATAGATCTTACGGGTGCTGGACGAGCTGACATGGCTGAAATCAAGCCGTCCGGTATCCGTCGGTCCGCACTCTCTGCCGTCAGCATTGGTCAGCATATAGCGGGCACGATCCATCTTGTAATCAATTTCATTCAGCGTGCCAAAAATCACACTGATACGGTCCTGGTAAAGGAACGCCATCTGATCGGCAGCTGCAAACTCAATGCGGGTCACATCCTCCAGCAGGCCATACTCCTCCAGCTTGCTCAGCATCGTATTCAGCGCCTGCAGGCGGTCCAGCGCTGTCTGTCCGGATGTCGAAGCGGCGGAATCCGCTTCAGAGTCATCCTCAGCGGCTGTACTGTCGGAGGCTGCGATCACCGCAAAGGACAGCTGATCGCCCGGTGTCGTTGACACAGGCTCGCCGCCGTACAGCGACCGCAGCCCTGTCGGCTGTGCGTCGTCGCAGGACAGGATCTTTAATTGGTCTGACAGCGTCAGCCAGCCGGCAGATGTTTGCATTGCATAGACCGGGTTGGCCTCTGTTACACACACCACGACCGTTGTCGGGTATTTGCGCTCGACCTTTATGCTTTCCAGCATCGGGAACTGCTTTTCAAGCATTGCTTCCTTCTGTGCAGGGTCAAAGCTGAAGATGTTGTCCTCCAGCTGGACGCCCAGCGCCTGTAAAATACGGTCTGAGGTATAGCCGCCGATCTCCTGCACCGTTGTGCCGTCCGTCGTCTGCACCGTGATCGTATTGATCTTGAACAGCATCGTCATGGTCAGGTAGATGCCCATGCCGATCACAAACACGAGCAGCAGCAATGCGGTGAGGCGCTGTACCGCTCGACGGCGGCGGATGGCCTCACGCGTCATCTTGCGCTTTTGCCCGGGTACACGGCGCTGTGGTGTGGCGTCCGTCGGGCGCATGCGCTGGTTGTGATACCGCTGCTGCGGTGCAGCCTGTCTGCGTTTTTGCTGCCCGCGCCGGGCGCCGCCGTTTACCACACGCATCTGCTGCGGGCGTTCGCCGGTCTGACCTTTTCGGGCGGTACCACGCTGCTGTACGTTCCGTCTTGCCTGCGTCTGCCGCCTGTCCGGCTGCCTTTGTGACACCGGAAACTCTATGCTGTTATCTGTCCGTGTGCGCTGCACGGCACCGCCTGCATTGCGCTGCCGTGGACGGGACAGCGGCTCACCGTTAAAGCCGTAGCCCATGTCAGCACTGCCGCCTTTGCCGTCCGCACGGGGGGTTCCGTCATTATGATTCTGCTGCATGGTGTGCGTCCTTCTCTTTCTGTCTGCTTATTTTTTGCCTGTCAGCTCCATCAGCGCTGCAACGATCCGGTCAAGGCTGTCATCCACAGAAAGAGACCGTGCGTTGCTGCCCATTTCCTCCAGCTTACCGGGCTGATCAAGCAGGGCGGAAACTGTATCGATCAGTTTTTCTCCCGTCAGATCCTTTTCTTCAATTACAAGCGCTGCGCCGGCTTTTTGCAGCTCCATAGCGTTGTAGTACTGGTGGTTTTCCGCAACGTTCGGGCTAGGGATCAGGATCGCCGCACGCCCTACGGCCTCCAGCTCTGCCAGTGTCAAAGCGCCTGCACGGCTGATGACAAGGTCAGCAGCCGACAAAAGCTCCGGCATGTTGTTGATGTACTCACGCACCTCCAGGTTGTCGCCCGGGGCAAAGCCCTTTTCTTTTTCCAGATCCCGGAACAGCTGTACACCGTACTGCCCTGTGGCGTGCAGGTGCAGCACATTTTTGCCGTTCTTCTGTTCCCATGCACACAGGTCCGCCACGACCTCGTTGACGCGGCGGGCGCCAAGGCTGCCGCCAAACGACAGGATGACGGTGCGGCTGCCTGCGCCCAGCCTCTCACGGTTGTCGGCACGGAGAGCCGCCTGCGCAAAAACCTCGGGGCGGACGGGGTTGCCCACAACGATGGTTTTGTCGGGTGCGCCAAGCTTTTCGACCGCTGCGGGCACCGCCGCAAAAACGATATCCACATCCGGCGCAAGGAGCTTGTTGGTCATGCCCGGGAAGGCGTTCTGCTCGTGCAGGGCGGTCTTGATGCCCATCTTTGCGGCACAGCGCACGACAGGACCGGACACATAGCCGCCGCAGCCGATGACAAGGTCCGGCTGCAGCTGCTTCATCATCTTTTTCGCCTTTGGACCGGACAGTGCCAGGTTCCACAATGTGACGATATTGCGGCGGATATTTGTCAGCGAGAGATGGCGCTGAAAGCCCGTGATCTCGATATGATGGAACGGATAACCTGCCTGCTCTACAAGGCGCTTTTCCATGCCTTCTCTGCGCCCGGCAAAATGAATTTCGGCATCCGGCACCGCTTTTTTTATCGCACCTGCAATTGCAAGCGCCGGGTTAATATGACCGGCCGTACCGCCGGCAGCAATCAATACACGCATCGATGTGCCTCCTCGTATCATCCAAAGTATCTAACATGCAGCATCAGAGCATCGGCTGCTCTGTGCGCCTTGCACGCTCCTCGTCAAGGCGGATCGTATTGTCTGCCTTGTCCTGTGCGGCAGCCACCTGTGCCTTGTGCGCAGCCTCACGCTTTTGCGCCGCACGCTCGCCGTTGCGGCCGATGTTGACCATAACACCCATCTCAGCCATCAGCAAAATCAGACTTGTACCGCCCGACGAAAAGAAAGGCAGGCTGATGCCCGTGTTGGGTATGGTGTTGGTGACGACTGCGATGTTGCAAAACACCTGCCACGCAACCTGCGCCATTATGCCGATGCCGACCATTGTACAATACTGGTTTTCGGCCTTGTAGGCGATGCGCAGCCCCTGCAAAATGAATACAACAAACAGCAAAACAATCAGCACGGCGCCGACAAAGCCAAGCTCCTCGCACACGACACTGAAGATAAAGTCGTTCGTGCTTTCCGGCAGCCAGAGCTGCTTTTCAACGCTGTTGCCAAGCCCAAGCCCCGTAAGCCCGCCCGAGCCGATTGCATACAGGCTTTGCAGCGTCTGATCCGTTACCTTGCTCAGATCGGTCGACCAGCTATTCAGACGGTCCTGCATATAGCCGATGGACTGGATCAGGCTGAGCACAGGGTGGATGAGCGCTGCGCCGATGCCGGCACACGCCCATGTAAAAACGCCGCCGCAGCCTGTGAGCATTAAGATCGTGCCAATGACGGCGACTGTCAAAATAATGCCGGACATATGCGGCTCGAAAAAAAGCAGAAGGACCACAGGGATCAGCGGCAGCACCGGCAGCACCAGCTGCTGTAAAATGCGCACGCGAAACCAGTCGTGGAAGGTAAGCGTTGTCTTGCACTCCGGCTGCATGGGCTCGATCTTGAGCGAGCAGGCGGCGATGTGCGAACAAAGCAGGATGAGCTCGAATTTTGCCACCTCGGAGGTTTGCAGCGTAAAGCCGCCCAGACGGATCCAGCGGCGGCAGCCGTTCAGCGGTGCCATAAGCAGCGTTACACCCAGCATTGCAAGGACAACAACATACATCCATTTGGACGCCTGGCGCAAAAAACGATGGTCAACGTATGACATAAAGAGCATGCAGCCCAGACCTATGGCCATGCACAGGCACTGCTGCTTGATGTAGTGGAAGCTGTCGCCCATGCGCAGATAGCCCGTTGTATAGCTTGCGCTGAAAAGCATGACCAGGCCGAAAATCACGATCACGGCCAGCGTTGCAAGCCAACGCAGCAAAAGCGGCGACCACGGGCCGGGGTCCTTTTGAAGTACGCCAAACCGCTTCACATGCTTTTTGCGGATACTCGCCATCGGCGGTTCCCCCTTTTTAATAAAATCAGATAGGTAAAAAACAGGCAGGGCTTTGCGTCAGACCAGCCAAAGCGCCAGCCACATGCCGACCACGGACAGTGCGCACAGCCTGTAAAACACCTGCACGTCGGTGCACCCGTGCTTTGCAAGCCAGTGGTGCAGCGGTGCTGTCGAAAACAGCGTTTTGCCCGTCATGCGGTACGCAAGGACCTGCAGGGCGACCATGCCGCCCTCTGCCCAAAACGGCAGCGCCAGCGGAAGCGTGAGCTGCGGCTCGCCGATGCACAGTGTCACACAGCACAGTACACCTGCCGCAAACATGCTGCCGCAGCTGCCCGGATGCAGCCTTGCGGGCGGAAAGTTCCACAGCAGAAAAGCCATCAGCGTGCCTGCCAGAGCCGCCGGCAGGACCGCCAGCGGAAACCAGCTGAGCCTTGTTTCAAGGCACATCAGCCCCAGCATTGCCACAAAGGCGCAGCCGCACACCGTGCCGTCGGCTCCATCTGCAATGCGGGCGCATTCCGCCACGAGCACAAGCAAAAGCACCCACAGCACAGGTGCGGCAATGCCAAGCCCGACCCAAAGCCCCCCAGGCAGTGTAATGCCCATCGGCAGGCAGCCGCAGCTTGCAAGCATGATCATCTCGGCCGATGCCGCCAGCACCTCCAGCAGCAGCCGTGTGCCGCTGCGCAGCCCGAGCTGTGATTTTGCGTGCGCCTTTGCAAGGTCATCTGCCAGACCTACCGCACCAAAGCACATTGCGCCCAGCAGCGCCGCCAAAAGGCGTGCCGTAAGCTGATGGTCGCTGCCCAAAAGCTCCTGCTGCGCAATGCAGGCCGCCGTCCAGCCGACACCGGTGGCCGCCAGCGTGCCCACGGCAAGGCACAGACCGCCCAAACCGGGCATTGAATGTGCCGTGGGCTGCACGTCAGAGCCATGCTGCGGGTGCGTATGGGCACGCCGCATCGGCTGCAGCAGCGGTGCGATCAAATTGCCGAGTGCCGCTGTCAGCACAAAACCCAGTACCGACGCGACTGCCAAGGCGAAACGAATCATATCTTTCTACTCCAAATCCGGCAGAGAGCTTATTCTGTCTTTTTATTCTGCTCGTTGTAAAAAAGCTCCAGTACCTTTTCCAGCGCCATGCCGCGGCTGGCCTTGACCAGCAGTGCGTCTCCCGGCTGCATCCGGCTCAGCAAGGCGTCTGCCGCCTCGCGGTAATTTGCCGCATGCAGCGTCTTGAGACCCTTTGCCGCTGCGACAATGGCCGTGCGCTTTGCCTGCTCGCCCAGAGTGACCAGACAATACAGCCCGCTGTCTGCCGCAATGCGCCCAAGCTCCTCGTGCGCATCACGGCTCATATCGCCCAGCTCCAGCATATCGCCCAGCAGCGCAAAACGGCGCTTGCACGGAAACTCACGGAACATCGCAAGTGCAGCCTTCATGCTGTCCGGGTTTGCATTGTAGCAATCCTCAAACACCGAGATGCCGTTTGCATCCACCAGCTTCTGACGGCGGCCTGTCTGCTCGAATGCGGCAAGGTTTGCGATCACGCTGCGGGCATCGCAGCCAAGGCGGGTGGCCGCACAGTAGGCTGCCAGCGCATCTGCCACATTGTGGCGTCCCATGGCAGGGATAAACACCATAAAGGTGCCGTTGTCCTGGTCATCCAGCACAAAGCTCATGCCGTCCTTTTCCTGGCGGATGGACGATGCGCATACATCGGCGTTTTCGTCCGTCAGGCTGAACCACACCGGGCGCACATGCGGCGGCAGAGCGGCGGCACGCAAAAATGCATCGTCATAATTCAGCACAAGGGGTGCGCCCTCCGGCAGACCGCTGCAGATCTCCAGCTTTGCCCGGCAGATGTTTGCCTGGCTGCCCAGATTGCCGATGTGGGACACACCGATGCAGGTAATGATGCCGACGTCCGGGCGTGCCGCACGCGCAAGGCGGTCGATCTCGCCGGCATGGCTCATGCCCATTTCGACCACGGCATACTCGGTTTTGCTGTCAATGCGCATCAGCGTGCGCGGCATGCCAAGCTCGTTGTTCTGGTTGCCCTCGGTGCAGATCGTGCTGCCAAACCCTGCCAGGGCGGCATAGGTCATCTGCTTGGTGGTCGTCTTGCCGACACTGCCCGTCACGCCCACCACCTTCGGGTGGTACAGGCTGCGGTAGTTGGCGCCCATCACCATCATGGCGCGGTAGCTGTCCTCGCACAGGATCGTCTTTTCTGCCGGGACGCCCTCTACCGGGTGGTTGAGCACGACATACGCCGCCCCATCCTGCACTGCCTTGGCCGCAAAATCGTGTCCGTCAAATTTTTCGCCCGGAAACGCCACAAAAACACAGCCCCCGCTCACCTGCCGGCTGTCGGTCGTAACAAATGCCACCTGTGTCTCGCCGGCATCAAAGCCTGCCGGAACGAGCCCTGCCAGAAGCACATTTGCCAAGATCTTTTCCATAAGTCCTATCCCCTCTCTTATTTTTACGCTGCTTATCCTGCCTAGCCGCAGGTAATGGTAACGCTTGTGCCCTTTTGCACATTTGAGCCGGCTACAACGCTTTGTGCCTGCACCGTGCCGCTGCTGTCACCTTCGACAACACAGTTCAGCCCGGCTGCCTGCAGCATCTGCCGTGCAAAGTCGGCGCTCTTGCCGGAAACCTCCGGCACCTCCGTCAGGCTGCCCTCGTAGGTATCGGTGTACAGATACACCGTGGTACCGTACGGCACCTTGGCGCCGGCGTGCGGATACTGGTAGGTGACCGCAGCCGCCGTCTGGCTCTGCTCGCTCTCCACCAGCTGGTGCTTCAAGCCCTTGATGTTCAGCTCGACCTGCGCATTGCTCCACTCGGTACCGACCAGGTTTGGCACGGTAACGACCGTCTGGCTGCGATCCTCGCCGTCTGTCTCGATGCCAAGGTACGGTGCTACCTCGCTGATGATGTTGCCCACGACAGGCGCAGCCAGGATGGACGAATAGTCGCTCTTTGCGTTGTTCGGGTCGTCCAGCATAACATAGACCAGGATCTCCGGGTCATCTGCGGGCAGGACCGCCACAAAGGATGCAACCTTTTTGTAGTCTCCATCGGCACGGCGGTCCATATTCAGCTGCTCGGAGGTGCCGGACTTGCCGCCGATGCGGTAGCCGGAAACATAGGCATTTTTGCCGCCGCCCGTGCCGTTGCCCACCTCGTACTCCATGATCTGGCGGATCACCTCGCTGGCGCTCTCGCTGATGACCTGCCTGCGGACATTTGCGCCGATCTCCTCGACAACGTTGCCGTTGGCGTCCGTGATCTTATCGACCACGTGTGGCGTTACAAGGTAGCCGCCGTTTGCTGCGGCTGCCACCGCCGTGCACATCTGCAGCGGCGTGATAGCCATTGCCTGACCGAAGGCGGAGGATGCAAGCTGCACCTCGCCCAGCTGGTCGGCCGTGTAGTACTGCATAAAGCCAGTCTCGCTGGGCAGGTCCACGCCGGTGCGCTCGGTAAAGCCAAACGCCTCGAAGTAATTGTAGAACTGCTGCGAGCCGATGCGCTGTGCCAGCTGGATGTAGTAGATGTTGCAGCTCTTGCGCAGTGCCTCGGCAAGGTTGAGCACGCCGTGCGCCTTATGACCTGCGCAGTGGTAGGTCTCCTTTGCGACACCGTATGCGCCCGAGCACACAAAGCTTGTGTTGACGGTTGCCGCACCGGAGTCAAGACCCATTGCGGACGTTATGACCTTGAACACACTGCCGGGGTAGTACAGCTCGGTGATCGTCTTGTTTTTCCACTGGATATCACGGTAATACCCGGAGTAATCCGCATCCGGGTCCAGGACCTTATTGCCGTATGCGTCCGTGACGGTATTGCCGTCCTCGTCTTTTTTGTAGATGCCGTACAGCTCCGGCTCGGCATTGACAAGCTCGTTGAGGTAGCTCTCGTTTGCGCTGTAATCCAGCGGGTCGTTGGGGTCAAAGTCCGGCTTTGAGGACATTGCCAGGATCGCACCGGTTTTGACGTCCATCACAATGGCACAGCCGCGGTTTTCGACATTGTTTGCCGCAATCGCCTCGTTGAGGTAGCGCTCCACGATCTCCTGCACGTTGACGTCCAGCGACAGCACCAGGTTGGAGCCATCCTTGGCGGCAAAGGTGGTGGCGTTGGAGTCCGCAAGGGCGTTGCCGCCGGGGGTGCTCTTGGTGATGGTGCGGCCATCCACACCGGCCAGGGTGGACTGATAGGACTTTTCCAGCCCGTAAGTACCCACGCCGTCTGCATTGGTAAAGCCCAGCACCGCTGCCGCAAAGGTACCGTAGGGGTAGCTGCGGTTGAAGGTTTTGGTATAGCCCCAGGCGATGCTGCCGCTGCGGACGCCCTTTTCGGTGTCCGCCTTTTTATGTGCCGTGTTGAACCCCGAAATATAGGTCTGGATCGAGGTCCGGACGGCGTTGTTCACCTTGGAGGCCAGCAGCTGATATTCGCTGTTGCACTCAAGCAGGGCGTTGTAGATCTTTTTGTACTGGGTCTGATACGTCTCTGAGGTGGTGTCCACCGCATCCAGGCTCACGCCATCGCCGGACAGGATGCGCAAAGTCAGCTCACGGCTCACCTGTGCACAGATGGACTCATCCGGGGTACGGATCTCCGTATCATCATCCACCTTCTGTGAGGTGTACAGGATTTTGCTCGATTTCGGGTCGACCCAGATGTCCCACACGATGTTGGTGGAGGCCAGGGTGATGCCGGAGGCATCGTAGATCTCACCGCGGACTGCCTGAATGGTAATGTCCCTCTGCTGCTGTTTGGTCGCCAGCTGACGGAAATAATCGCCGTTTTTGATCTGGATCACATACAGGCTGTGGGTCACGATGCCGGCTGCGATAAGCACAAGCAGAGCCGACACCACGCTCATCCTGCGCCGGGTCTGCGGCGGCAGGCGGTCACGGCCGGATGGCGGGCGCAGCCGGTAACCCTTGCTGTTTTTATTTTTTTGCGGTTGTTCCATTGGTTATCTCCTGCACCGGCCTGCCCTTGCAGGGCACAGCGGCGCTTTTTGTTATTTCAAATAAAACCGAAAAAGCGTGCGCTGCCGCACGCTTTCTTTGTTCTGTTTAGTTTGTCGTCCTTGCAGCCGCCAAAACATTTACGACGCCGCTGTACAAAAGGCTCGTCCACTGCTTTACGCCGGACTGCTTGCGCACCAGCACATCCGACTCGTCCAGGCGGATGTATGTGATCTGGCTCTGGTCGATCTTCATCAAACCGAGGCGGCTTGCCGTCTCCTCCACGCTGGTAATGTTCGTCCTGCTGTTCAGCGTACTGCAGTAGTAGGTATACTGGCTCTGCACACTGGTCAGCTCGCTCTTCGCCTTTTGGAGCTGCGAGTTCAGCTCCACCAGCTGCGTCTCGCTCAAAAGCAGGCTTACCGACATGGCTGTCAGCAGTGCGACCGCCACAAGATGCACCGCATTGTGCATCATCGCCTGCAGAGGCGACAGACGGCGCTTGCCGCCCTTTTCAACACGAAGCTGTGCGGGGCGCTGCTGGCGGGGCGCCCGCCTGCGCTGTGCTGCCCTTGCCTCGTCGTGTTTGTATGCTGCCTGACCCATGATTGCATTCCTCCTTGTAGAAGCCGAGCGTCCCCGTGCTTCAGCATTTTTCCAGTACACGCAGCCGTGCCGACCGGCTGCGGCGGTTTTCCTCCAGCTCATGGCTGTCGGCTTCGATCGGCTTGCGGGTGATCAGCTTTGCCTTTGCCCTGCCGCCGCACACACACACCGGAAACTCCGGCGGGCAGGTGCACGCCGTTGCCCAACGGCGGAATTTGTTTTTTACAAGCCGATCCTCCAGCGAGTGAAACGTGATCACACACAGACGTCCGCCGGGCGCCAGGTGCTCGAAGATCGTGTCCAGCCCCTCCTCCAGCGCATCCAGCTCGTGGTTTACCGCAATGCGCAGTGCCTGAAAGGTGCGCCGTGAAGGGTTTTTGTTTTTGCGCCGCTCGGCAGGCGGTACAGCGCCAGCCACCAGCTCTGCCAGCTGCAGCGTTGTCAGGATCGGCGTTGTCTCACGTGCCTGCGTAATTTTGCCTGCGATCTGCCACGCATAAGGCTCCTCGCCGTAGTCACGCAGGATGCGTGCCAGCTCCTCACGGCTTGCGGTCGCTATAAGGTCTGCCGCACTCTCGCCCTGCTGGCTCATGCGCATATCCAGCGGCGCATCCGCCCGGTACGAAAACCCCCTGGCGGCATCGTCCAGCTGGTGGCTGGAAACGCCGAGGTCCAGCAGCGCACCGTCGATCTGCGCAATGCCAAGCTGCTCCAGCGCCTGCCCCGCATAGCGGAAGTTGATCTGCACGACCGTAGCGGGCAAGCCGCTCAGCCGTGCACGTGCTGTCTGCACGGCGTCCGGGTCCTGGTCCAGCGATATCAGCCGTCCGCCTGCCTGCGCATCCAGGCGCAGCGCAATCTGGCGCGAGTGCCCCGCGCCCCCGGCGGTACCGTCCAGATATGTGCCGCCCGGGTCGATATGCAAGCCCTCCAGGCACTCATTGAGCAAGACCGGGATATGTTCAAACGAGGCCGGGTCAAAGGGCTGTACCTGTGTTGTGTCCATTGCCGCAGCCTCCCTTCATGATATGTCATTCTGTCAGATGTGCAGTGCCCGCAGGCGCTGTGCCCGCTGCTCGTTGGTGATCGCCGCACGGCGCTCGTCCCACGTTTGCGTCGACCAGATCTCGACGTGATTGCGGTTGCCGATGATGGTCACGTCCTTTTGCAGCCCGGCGTAGGCACGCAGCTCTGCCGGCAAAAGGATGCGTCCCTGCTTGTCCGGCACGACCTCGCATGCTGTGCTGAACAAGTCGCCGGTGACAGCCCAGCTTTCCATCAGCTCGTCGCCGTCCAGCTTTGCCGCCAGCTTTTCGACCTCCGCCATAGGCAGTACAAACAGGCAACTGTCCACCCACTCCAGCACCACAAAGCTCTCGCCCATGGCGTCACGGAAGCGTGCCGGAAAATTCAGGCGGCCCTTTGCGTCCATGGCGTAATCATACCTGCCAAAAAACACACGACCACCCCCCTTGTGCGGGTTTTCAGGGCAGCGGCTCTACTTTTACCCACTTTGCCCCACTGACACAACAATATTGTAACAAATCCCCCCTCTGATTGCAAGCCTTTCAGCTCTGCTTTTCTTCACAAAATATCACAAAAAAAGTCCCCACAAGCCGTCATTTTTGCTTGCAGGGACCCCCTGTGACATTGATTGTGTAATTTGTGTGTGCTCAGCCGTTGTTTTTGGCGTTCTGGCGCAGGCTTGCACGCACTTTTTTGACCTGTGCCGCATTTTCCAGCATCGAATCCTCTGTGGTTTTCAGCATATTTTCGCAGTAATCCGTCACGGTCTGGCGCACTGTGCGTGCCTCGCCCTGTGCTGCGGACAGGATCTCTGCCGCACGCTGCTGCGCCGCCTTGACGATCTCTGCCTCGCCGGTCAGCACACGGGCACGCTCCTCCGCCTTTTTAATGATCACCTGTGCCTGCGCATTTGCCGTCTCCACGATCTGCGTGCGGTCGTTTACGATCTGCTGTGCCTGGCGCAGCTCGCCGGGCAGGCTTGCACGGATCTCGTCCAGATAATCCTGGATCTGTTCGGCATTTACAAGCCGCTTGCCGCCGGTCAGCGGCATGCTGCTGCTTTCCTGCAGCATATCCTCGATGGTATCCAAAAGCTCGTTCACATTCATAGCGTTTCACCCTCCTGTACAGGCTGCATGGGCTTTGCATACTTCCACAGCATCACCTTGCCGTACTTGTACTGTTTTTTCAGCGTCAGAGCGCCCACCTGTGCCGGCAGCACCAGCTTTGTCTCGCTCTCGCACAGCACAAGGCCGCCGGGCGCCGTGCAGCGGTCCACCGCAGGCAAAATCTGCTCCAGCGTGCCATTGCGGAACGGCGGGTCAAGCAAGACGATGTCAAACTGCTCGCGGCAGGCTGTCAGCCAGCGTGCCGCCTCGCCCACACTGACACGGCTGCGGTCAAACACGCCGCAGGCCTTGCAGTTGCGCATTATAACATTCACCGCATCGCGGTTTTCGTCCAGAAATACACACCGTGCCGCACCGCGGGACAGCGCCTCGATGCCAAGCTGCCCGCTGCCGGCATACAGATCCAGCACCCGTGCGCCCGGCAGGTCAAACTGCACGATGCTGAACATCGCCTCCTTGACCTGCGAAAGGGTGGGGCGGGTAACGTCCGTCCCGGGCAGCGCCTCCAGTCTGCGCCCACGGGCCTCGCCTGCAATCACACGCATAAAGTAAAACCTCCTTCAGGCAGCCGCAGCAGCAGCCGCATCCTATTCCGCAACACAGCAGCACAAAAACACACCACCTGCTGTATCTATCTATTATCACCGGCGCATTGCTCTTTGTCAAGTAGACGCCTTGCACGGTTTTATGCTGCGTGGTAAAATACCGCCAAGGGCACCGGACACTTGCGGTGCCGCAACAAAAGGAGAGTATGCTATATGAAGGTCCTTCTTATCAACGGCAGCCCGCACAAAGAGGGCTGCACCTATACGGCGCTTACATTGATCGCCGAAGAGCTGAACCACGCCGGCATCGAGACCGAGATCTTTCAGACAGGGACAGCGCCCATCGGCGGCTGCATCGGCTGCGGCGGCTGCAGCGCCGGCAACGGCTGCGTGTTCGGCGGCGTTGTCAACGATGCCATCGAAAAGGCCAAGACTGCCGACGGCTTTGTTTTCGGCAGTCCCGTCCACTACGCATCCGCATCCGGCAACATGACGAGCTTTATGGACCGCCTTGCCTATGCAGGCGGCAAATATCTTGCCTACAAGCCTGCCGCCATTTGCTGCTCGGCACGCCGTGCCGGCACCACCACCACGCTTGACCAGCTTGTCAAGTACCCGGAGTTTTTCCATATGCCGCTGGTCAATGCGTCCTACTGGCCGATGGTGCACGGCTCAAACGCCGCACAGGTATTGCAGGATGCCGAGGGCTGCGCCGTCATGCAGGAGCTCGGGCGCAACATGGCGTGGCTGCTGCAATGCATCGAGGCCGGCAAGGCTGCCGGACACCCGCACCCGGAAAACCCGCGCAGACCGTTTACAAACTTTATCCGCTGATCTGCCCCTTACCGCAAAGGCTGCCGTGCAAATAACGCACAGCAGCTTTTTTGCTGTCACGGCAGGCACTGACGCAGATTTTTGCGTGAGCACTAACGCAA
>CAVBNV010000006.1:0-98253 GCA_963596815.1 Oscillospiraceae bacterium | reverse complement strand
AATGCACGGTTTTTGCACGGTCGTGATTTTCGCCAGCGGAGTTTGCAAGGGGCGAAATTGCTTGAAAATGTGTGTCGGATTTTGCATCAGGTCAGCAGAGCCAGACGGAGCTGTGCCTTTACTTCGGGGTCTGCGTTTTTCAGAAGTTCCAGCAAAGCGGTCATCGAGATGGTCGGTTCGCCTTCGGCGGGTATAGCCTGCGGGCTGGGACTTTCCCGTTTGGCATAGAATCCTTCCTCGAACTTCTTGCCCAGTTCTACACGAGAGGATTGCTGGATGTGGGCGTAGGTGTTCACCAGCATATCCGCCGTAGCGTGTCCCATGGTTCCCTGAACAGCTTTCACATCGCCGCCGGAGATCATCAGCTGATAGGTTGCACTGGAATGCCGCAGACCGTGGAACACGATACGCGGAAACTCCGGGTGTGCATCCTGCCATTTGAGGAACTTCTTACGAATCAGCACAGGCTCCACAGCCAGACCGTTGGGCAGACGGAACAGCATCCCGCTGTCACGGTAGCGTGTCGGGCCTTTCATCTCGTCTGCCGCCAGCTGATTCAGCCACTTCTTCAATTCCTCTTTCAGTGCAGAGGTCATAAAGATGGTGCGGCAGGAGGACGCCGTTTTAGTGCTTTTCAGGATGAGAGAAGTGGTGCTGCGCTCCAGCTTGTCTGGGAATATCTTGATGATGCAGCCATCGTCTACTTGATTCAGGGCTTCTTTTCGCACCCGCTGCATGGACTTGTTGATATGGAACGTTCCGATGCCATCCGCAGCATCACTGAAAGAACTGCCGCGTTTTGTGATATATGCCATACTGTTTGCCTCCTTATCAAGCTGCCCAGAGCCAAGCATCGAAGCTGTCTTTCGGGATGTGGATGCTTCCGCCTGCGCGAAGGACACGGAAGTCGGTGGTGTTGTTGCACAGGTTGTAGGCGGAGCGCAGGCTGATAGCCAGCATCTGCGAGATCTCCTCCACCGTGTACACCACTTTCGGGGCTTTTGGGCTGTCAGTTGGAGACTTGACGGCATTGGTTTGAGTGACCAACTCCATTGTAGTCGGATTCGGGTCTGTCTGCAAGGACTTTTTCGTATAATCTAAAAATTTCACGTTCATGTTCTGATTCATATATTTTTCTCCTTATATCTCATCGCGTACCACAGACTCCTGTGTGCAGTTCTCGTAGAATTTGATGACTTCGGGCGGGATGCTGTTCAAAGTTCTGACTGCTGCTTCATAATCTTTACGTAGCTTAGCATCCTCCAGACGCTTCAAGACGCTCCCATGTTCCGCTTCTTGCAGCGAATCTGAGAGCGTCTTGTTCTGCTTTTTGAGTTTCTTGTTTTCGACAGTGGTTTTGGTAAAAGCCACACCATAGACCAGCGGAACGATATTTTATTGAAAAGCGGGGAAAGAATTTGTATAATACTTATCAGATAGAGCCGTGAAGAGGCAAACGGCTGCACAGTCGACACATAAAAGCATTAGTTTCCCAAAGGAGAATTTTCGTGAATCGTATTGCAGTAGTGGAAGACAGCGCTCAGGATCGGGCAGTGCTGAATTCGTATCTGGAACAATATCAGCAGGAGAAAAAATGCCATTTTCAGATTACGCATTTTTCAGATGGCGATGAGATCGCGCTGGGTTATAAGGGCGGCTACGATTTGATTTTAATGGACATTGAGATGACTTTCATGGACGGTATGTCGGCGGCAGAGGAGATTCGCCACATTGATCCGGAGGTAGTTATCATCTTCATCACTAATTCGCCGCAGTACGCCATCAAGGGGTATGCGGTGCAGGCGCTGGACTATATTTTAAAGCCGCTGAGCTATTGCGCATTCTGCCAGCGGATGAACCGTGTGAGGGAGCTGTTAGACCATCGCCGAAAGTGCTATCTTACGATTCCCTATGCGGGCGGTGTGCAAAAACTCGACACCTCCGACATTTATTACGTGGAGATTTGTGACCACGACCTATTATTCCATACGAAGCAGGGTGAGGTACATTCTACCGGTTCTATGCGCGATGTTGAGCAAAAGCTGCCGCCGGAAAATTTCTTTCGCAGCAGCAAGGCATACCTTGTCAATTTGGAGCACGTTGACGGGATTCAGAACGAAGATGCCATTGTTCACGGTGAGCGTATACAGATCAGCCGCGCGAAGCGCAAGGCGTTTCTGGCGGCACTCAATCACTACATGGGGGAAAATATTTGATGCAGACCGAAGTTTTGGGCAATATTCCCCGCTTGTACACTGCGCTGGCCGACTGGCTGGCCTGCCTTTTGTATTTGTTCTACCTGCCCAAGCGAACGGCAGACTGGCGGCAGTATACGGTTCACGCCGTATTTTTGCTGCTGCTCTGCGTTTTTATGCAGGCGACTGGACAGGTGCCGCAGTTCTGGTTTCTGCCCTGCATTGCGGTGTCCATCCTAATTATGTACCTGTACATTCGGATGCAGTCCGATGTGACTGCCCGATGCGCAGGATATTACTGTGTCCGTGCATTTATTTTGGGGGAGCTGGCTGCTTCGCTGGAATGGCAGATCTACTATTTTACAGTCGGTCGGCAGAGTATACTGGGGTTCGGTGTGCGCATAGGTGTTCTGGCGGTCGTCTATGCGGCGGTATATGGAGTGGTGTTCGCGCTGGAACGCAATTATAATGATGTGGCCTCGCCCCTGCACATTCATAAAAAGGAATTTCTCAGTACACTGTTCATTGGTGTAGCGGTCTATGCGGCCAGCAATTTGAGTTATGTCAGCCCGGATACGCCCTTCTCCGGTAAAATGACGGCAGAAATTTACAACATCCGCACTCTGGTAGACCTCGGCGGCATGGCGATTTTATTTGCGCACCATATGCAGCTGGTGGAGTACCGCCGCAAAAAGGAGCGCGACGCCCTGCAAAATGTCTTGCAGGCACAATATGCCCAGTACCGCTCTGCACAGGACAGCATCGACCTTATTAACAAAAAATACCATGACCTCAAACATCAGATCGCAGTGCTGCGCAGCGAGACATCTGAGGAAAAAGCCCACTATCTCGATGCGATGGAGCAGGAAATTCGCAGCTACGAGGCGCAAAACAAAACTGGCAATGAGGTGCTGGATACCATTCTGACCAGCAAAAGTCTATACTGTCAGCAGCACGACATTACGCTGACCTGTGTGGCGGACGGTGCGGCATTGGCTTTTATGGATACGATGGATCTCTGTTCTCTGTTTGGCAACGCGCTGGACAATGCCATCGAGAGTGTGGAAAAGCTGCCCGATAGTGAGCAGAGGCTCATCCATCTGGTCGTGGTGCGGCAAAAAGGCTTTTTATGGATTCGAATCGAAAACACCTACGACGGTGGTTTTCAGACGGACGGTACGCTGCCCAAAACGACCAAGGCCGACAGCCGCTACCATGGCTACGGCTTAAAGAGCATCTATGATACCGCCGAAAAATACGGCGGCACGGCTGAGATCAGTACGCAGGAAAAGCGCTTTACACTGAAGATTCTGTTCCCGATAAAGTAAGAATGACAAGACAGCCCATTTTTGTGGGCTGTTTTTTGCTTTTAGCAAGCTGCACAAAGAAGTTGGACGTTTTGTTGTAAGAAATGACAAGAACGTGCACCGTTTGCGCTGCAAAAACGACAGTTGACGTACAAAATGCCCACAAAAATAGCGGAATGTGGTATAGTTTTGACATCAAAGAAAGCCAAGTGGCTTCTCACAAATGATAGGAGGAAAACATGAAAAAGTCACAGCGTTCCAACCTGTGGCGTGGATTTGCATCTGTCAACGCATTTTTACTGGCAGTGCTTATCTTCGGCACATCGGTAGCGTTCAACTATGTGGGCGCAATCAACACGGCTCTCGGCGTACAGAGCAGTAAGCTCGTGAACGACAGCACGGGCGACAACATCTATTATAAGAGCGAGTTCGGCGATTTCAACGAAGAGAATCAGGCCAAGCTCATCGAAGCGACTTTTGAGCAGAACATCAATGAGATGAAGGAGGGCGCAGTCCTTCTGAAAAACGAGAATAGTGCTCTGCCGCTGGCCGCAAACGAGCGCAAGGTTACGCTGTTCGGTCATGCCTCGTATGACCCTCTTTATAAGGGCTCCTCTGCAGGCAGCCGTCCGAACTTCGGCACCAAGTATGCGGTAGACCTGCGCCAGGCACTGCTGGATGACGGCTTTGAAGTCAATCAGGCCATGTTCGATGCCTACAGTAAGAGCACAGTCAGCCGTGGCCAGGTTATGGATTTCGGCCTGGGCTTCCCTGTGCGCGTGATGGATGGCTCCGCCGCCAACCAGGAAGAATCGGCAGACTTCTATACCCCAGAACTGCAGGAGACCTTCAAGGATTACAATGATGTGGCCATCGTTGTGCTGGCACGCGAGGGCTGTGAAGGCAATGACCTGAATATGGTGGATACCGATGGCCGCAGCTCTCTGGCCCTGCATCAGAATGAAGAAGACCTGCTGGAAATGGTAAAGAACGCAGGCTTCAAAAAAATCATCGTCCTGCTCAACTCCCCCTACCAGATGGAAGTGGAATGGTTGGACAAGTACAATGTGGATGCCTGCATGCTGATCGGTGCAGTTGGTTCTCAGGGCTTCCGCGGTGTGAGCAGTATCCTGACCGGTGAGACCAACCCCTCCGGTCATCTGGTCGATACCTATGCGGCCGATTCGCTGTCTGCCCCCGCCTGCGTGAACTCCGGCACTGAAACGCCGAAGTATGAGAACGCTGAAGCCATCGGCGCAGAGATTGGCGCGGATGAAAACGCAAACTACATAAGCTTCCAGGCTGAGAATATCTACATCGGTTACAAATACTATGAAACCCGCTACGAGGACTCTATTCTCGGTCAGGGCAATGCCAGCGGCAGCAATGGTGCTTCCAATGGTGCGTCTAACTGGGTCTATCAGGACGAAGTGACCTTCCCGTTCGGTTACGGCTTGTCTTACACCAGCTTCGAGCAGACGCTGGATTCTGTGCAGTACGACGCTGCAAACGATGAATATAGTGCAACCGTTACCGTCAAAAACACCGGTAGCGTTGCTGGTAAGTCCGTCGTTGAATTATACGCACAGACTCCCTATGGCGACTACGAGAAACAGAACAAGGTTGAAAAATCTGCCGTACAGCTGGCAGGCTTCACTAAGACTGACCTGCTCCAGCCCGGCCAGTCCCAGCAGGTCGAAGTCACAGTTGACCGCTATCTGCTGGCAAGCTACGATTACGTCAATGCCAAGGGCTATATCCTGAGCGCTGGTGATTATTACTTTGCCATCGGCGACAATGCCCATGATGCCCTGAACAACATTCTGGCCGCCAAGGGTGCAGCTGGCATGGTCGATGCCGACGGTAATAAAGCAGCCGGCAATGCCGATAAGACCTATCACTGGACGCAGGACGCACTGGACAAAGACAGCTATCGCGTGTCCAGCGCCGGTGTTGAGGTCACGAACCGGTTCGATGACTGCGACCTGAACTATTGGGTCGATGGTGCCGGCACCTATCTGTCCCGTCAGGATTGGCAGGGCACCTACCCCGTTGCCCAGACCACTGTAGAAGCAACGGAGGACATGATCCAGCAGCTCAGCGGCGACACCTATGTGAAGCCCGCCGATGCACCCACTGTGGAAGAAGCAACCAAGGATTTTGGCAACAACAAGGGCATTACGCTGGTCAATATGCGTGATGTCGATTGGGATGACGATGAAGCATGGGATGAATACCTGAACCAGATGACGCTGGAAGAGATGGCTTCTACGCTGTCCTGCTCCAGTGGACGCAAGGCTGTTTCCTCGGTCGTTCTGCCTGCTACCACAGTAGGCGACGGCATCGATGGCTGCATGGGCAAATTCCCCTACGCATACGATGGCATTGAGAACTTCTCGACCTGTTGCTACGCCAACAAGGGCACTCTGACCGCTACGTGGAACGAAGAGCTGTACAAGCGCCGCGGCGAACTGATGGGCGAGGAAGCCCTCTGGTGCGGTCAGATGGAAGTCTGGTGCATCGGTGCTGACCTGCACCGCACTCCCTTCGGCGGTCGTAACTACGAGTACATGTCTGAGTGCAGCATCATGAGCTATCTGGCCGCCATCCCCGAAGTCGAGGCCATGGAGTCCAAGGGCGTTCTGGCTGGTGTCAAGCACTTCACCGGCAACGACCAGGAGTTTGATCGCCAGGGCGTTTCCACCTTCTTCAACGAACAGGCTTTCCGCGAAGGTTCTCTGCGCGGCTTTGAGGGTGCGCTTCGCGTTGCCCATGCCACTTCTCTGATGCAGTCCTTCAGCCGCCTTGGCTGCGAGTGGGCTTCCTCCAAAGCTGCCCTGAACAAGGGCGTCTGCATGGGTGAGTGGGGCTTCCAGGGCCATCTCGAAACCGATGGTACCAACTCCGCTGCCAACGGCTACATGAGCCACTATGCCACTTCTCTGACTGCTGGTTCGGACACCTACTGCCTGAACGAGGGTATCGCTACCGAGAGCATCCTGAAGCAGATCGAAGATACCGACGACGGTCATTTGGCACAGTGCGTCAAGGAGCAGGCAAAGCATTTCCACTACGCCGCAAGCCATAGCTGCGCCATTAATGGCATCAGCGAGTCGGCTTACATCGTTATGATCACTCCGTGGTGGCAGACCGCTCTGAAGGCTGCGATCGGGATCGTTTCCGTTCTGGAAATTCTGTCTCTGGCTCTGCTGACAGTCAGCAAGCGCAAGGTAAAGGAGGCAAAGTAAGATGAGCAAGACAAGTAAAGGAATCGGCCGTATTCTGGGTCTGTGCGCCAGCGTGGTCGCTGTTGCTGCAACGGTTGAGTATCTGGTATTTGCATTTTCCTCCGGTACATTCAATATTCTCGTTCTGTTGGCGTTCCTCGCAGCGATTGGCTGCGGTGTGGTCCTGTTCTTTACTGAAAACTTCTTCAGTGACTATCTGGTAATTATCAACGCATTGCTGCTTACCGTGGCATTCGGGCTGTTCATGCTGGATTCTGTGGGCGACTTCACCGACTTCTTCAGCGGCATTGTGATGTACGGCAACCCCGACAATGTCCCGACCCGCTTCGTTATCATCGGCATTACGCTGGGTTCGATCCTGATTGAGCTGATCAGCAGCTTTCTGAACCGAAACAAAAAGCAGTAAAGAAGTAATTGATGAAAAGTGTCTCGGAAGTCTAAACTCTTCCGAGACATTTTTAGAGTCAGACGAGGTATTTTGTATGAAATCAACATCCCTTCTCACCGGCTGGACGTGCCGACATTTGGGTGATACTGCACCCGGCAGACCGGTGACGCTGCCCCACGATGCTATGCTGGCTGAACCCCGTACCGCTCTGAGTGCGGGCGGTACCAATACCGGATGGTACGAGGGGCACGACTATGAATACCAACGCACCTTGACCGTGTCTGAAAGCGAACAGGCCGACACCTATATTCTGGAGTTTGAGGGCGTCTACCATAACGCAGAGGTCTGGCTCAACGGCCAAAAGGCAGCGTTCCGCCCATATGGTTATACCAATTTTTATGTAGATTGCACCCCCTACCTGCACACAGGTGAAAATGAGCTGCGGGTCATTGCCCGCAATGCTGACCAGCCCAACAGCCGGTGGTATTCCGGCGCGGGCATCTATCGCCCGGTGCAGCTTTGGACGGCCCACGGTGCGCATATCGAGTTGAACGGCGTAAAGATTCGCACTCTGTCGCTGAAACCGGCTGTCATAGAGGTGCGCGTAAAGACCACCGCCCCCGGTATGGTATGTCTGACGGTGAACGACTTGCCTGCCATGCAGCAGGAGAGCGACGGTGAAGCCATTTTCACTGTTACGATAGATGACGCCAAACTCTGGATGCCTGATGCGCCGAATCTGTACACCTGCTGCGTGACCTTTGCTGAGGATGAAGTGACCGAGACGTTTGGCATCCGCACAGTGGAATGGGGGACAGACGGCTTTCTGCTCAACGGAAAGCGGTTCATCATTCAGGGGGCCTGTATCCATCATGATAACGGTCTGCTGGGTGCTGTCTGCGATCCCGACGCTGTGGCGCGCAAGGTGCGTCTGCTGAAAGAAAATGGTTACAACGCTATCCGTTCAGCACACAATCCCTGCTCCAAGACGCTGCTGGCTGAGTGTGACCGTCAGGGTATGCTCGTCATGGATGAGTATATCGACCACTGGTATATCCACAAGACCGAACATGACTATGTGGACTATTTCAATGACTGGTGGCGGCAGGACCTGACCGACATGGTCGAAAAGGACTATAATCACCCCTGCGTCGTCCTTTACTCCACTGGCAATGAGGTCAGCGAGACTGCTCAGAAGCGCGGCATTGCACTGACGAAAGAGATGACGGACTTCCTGCATGGGCTGGACGACTCCCGTCCGGTGACCTGCGGTGTGAACATCTTCTTCAACTTTTTAAGCTCCATTGGATTCGGCGTGTATAGCGACGAAAAGGCGAAAAAAGAAGCCGAGCGTGCCGAAAAAGCCAAACAGCGCGGCGAAAAGTCCGCTAAGAAAAAAGCAGTCGGCAGCCAGTTCTTTAACAATCTGGCGGGTCTTTTAGGCGATGAGTTCATGAAGCGTGGTGCTACCCTGCACGGCTGTGATGTCAAGACCCGCGATGCGTTTGCCAATATGGATATTGCAGGCTATAACTACGGCATCTACCGCTATCAGCATGACCTGAAAAAATATCCGCAGCGGCTGATTTTAGGCAGTGAGACGTTCTGCAATGATGCCTACAAGTTCCGTGAACTGGCAAAGAAAGAACCCCGGCTGGTGGGAGATTTCGTTTGGGCCGGCATGGACTATCTGGGCGAAGTCATGGTCGGCTCGTGGGAGTACGCTGACTATGCCGAGACGTTTGACGGCGGCCTTGGCTGGGTGTCGGCGGGTTCGGGGCGCATTGACCTGACGGGCAAGCCGCTGGGCGAAGCACTCTACACCCGCGTGGCGTTGGAAGCGGACAACGGCCCCTATATCGCTGTCTGTCCGGTCAATCACACAAATGACCGCCACAGTCCCAGTGCGTGGAAGATGACGAACGCTATGCCAAGTTGGAGCTGGACGGGCTGTGAAGGGAAAAAGGCAAATGTGGAAGTTTATGCCCGTGCCGCCCGTGTGGAATTGGTTCTGAATGGCCGCACTGTGGGCAACAAAATGCTGAAAAACGACTGTCTGGCGAAATTCAGCATCCCCTATGAAAATGGAACGCTGGAGGCTGTCAGCTATGACACCGCCGGTCACGAAATTGGCCGCTGCAAGCTGCAAAGTGCGGACGATACGACCCGCCTGACGCTGGATGCTGAAGAACCTGCCGTGAAACCGGGGCATCTGTGCTACGTCCGCTTGCGCTATACAGATGAAAACGGCATTACAAAACCGCTGATGCGCGGCAGTATCAAGGTGCAGGTACAAGGCGGCACGCTGGTGGGTCTTGGCAGTGCCTGCCCCTTCAACAAGCACAGCTATCTGGAAGATGAGACCGACACTTACTACGGTGAGGCGCTTGCCATTGTTCGTATGGGAGAAGGCGATGCTTTGAGGCTGGCTGCGTCCGACGGCAAACACAGCGCAGAGCTGACTGTGCCTGTACAGGTATGAGGTACTTTATGGAAATGATCAAAAATTGGTGGACGACTTTCTCTGAAAAGCATAAGCTCGTGGCACAGTTCGTGAAATTCTACGCATTTTCGATGTTTGTCACGGTGTTGCAATATTTGCTGCTGACCTTTTTGCCGGGGCTGTTCTACAACCTGACCGACTGGTGCAACACACCTTGTCAGCTGATCCATTTGAATCTTGGCCCGGTGGACACTTATGTGTTTAACTATCCTGTCACCGGTGATGCCACTGGCGGCATGGGTTACTTCGCGGCGTTTGCCATTACACTGTTTTTGGCACAATGCGTCAATTTTCCGATGCAGCGCAACATCACCTTCAAGTCCAAGGGCAATATCTGGTATCAGATCGCATGGTACGTGGTGGCATTCGTGCTGATCACCATTGTGTGCAGCTTTTTAATGGGCATTTATGTGCCGCTGTGCAAGCAGTTCTTTCCTCCTGCGCTGTACAACATCCTCATTACCGTCATCAACGGTGGTGTACAGATGGTGATTTACTTCCCGATTTATAAAATTATCTTCCCAGAGGGAGAACAGAAGAAAAATTAAAGCAGTCCATTTGTAAAAGTGGCTTCTGCAAAGCAGGTTCATCATAGTAGTATCCTCCGAGACTTACTTTTGATGTGCGGCCACTCAAACCAATGCCGTCAAGTTGTGGTTGTATGAATCGATTTTTAGTTTGTTCCAGAGTAAGTGCACGGTTTCTGCACGGATTTTGCACGGTTTTAAAACGTGCAGAGGGTGCTTTTCGCTGCAAAATTCGACAAAGGGGGCAGAAAATTCAAAGCAAAAAATCACGCCATTTCGATTGAAAACTGCGATAGATCGAAACACCCAGAAATTGAGACGAATCTGTGGCTTGCTCTCTTAATCAGTGGGCCCAGGATTCGAGTCCCTGGAGGTGCACTACAACAACAAAATCCGAACTTTTTTCCGATAGGAGAAGGGTTCGGGTTTTTGTATTCTTTGGAAAACAGAATGAATCACTTGCTTCTACCGAAAAAAGTCCTAGACCTTATCATAGAAAAGCACGACAGACTACTGTGAGAGTGCCGTAAGGCAGAAAGGACACGAACATGAGGTACGATGAAAAAGTCTGCAAGTTTAACATGGACACCGGGTGCGTGGAACTGCTGCTCCGGGATGGGAGAAAAATCTCCATTGACTGCACCGGGGTTGAGGATGCGCTGGATGCGACCATGGCACAGCGGACTGAATTGGATTACTTCATCTATAATGACCCTCTGTGCTATGCGGATTTGATTCGTTGGCAACAACCGTGAATTGCACGTAAATTGCAATAACAAGTTGAGCATTTTCTGTGTTAGAAGGCCATCAATCTGACCTTGGCTGATCCTGAGCCAAGAAGTATCGAGGAACAGCGACATAGCAAACCTTGCACCTACAGCTGAAATGCCGGTGCGATGGCTTGACATTGTGGCGAAAGACAGTACAATTGGCTTAAGATGACAAAAATACGATGATGCACAAGCAAGCCTGTCCCGGTAACCGACGGCGTGCAAAAGCAGCGCAGACCGATGGCAACAGCCACTGAAAGATGAGGAGATTTTTATGAAGTACGATTTTACCTCCATCATGGATCGACACGGCAAAGACGCAACCGCAATTGACGGTTTGGGCACGATGCCCGGCTTTACCCCTGACCTGCCCAAGGAAGGGTATGATGTCATCCCTATGTGGGTCGCTGATATGAACTTTCCCACAGTGCCTACGATCCCCGAGGCTATCATTGAGCGCGCAAAGCACCCGGCTTACGGCTACTTTAACCCCACAGATGAGTATTTCAACTCCATCATCAAGTGGCATGAGACCCGCAATGGCGTAAAAGGACTTACCAAGGAATGTATCGGCTACGAGAACGGCGTTCTGGGAGGTGTTTTGTCCGCTTTGACCTGCTATGCTGCCCCGGGTGATGCGGTGCTGCTGCACAGCCCGACTTACATCGGCTTTACTATGGGCATTGGCAACAGCGGATATAAAATCGTCCATAGCCCGCTGGTCAAGGATGCAGACGGCATTTGGCGCATGGATTATGAGGACATGGATGCCAAGCTCAAGGCAAACCAGATCCATGTTGCTGTGTTCTGCAGCCCCCACAACCCCTGCGGCCGTGTGTGGGAGCGCTGGGAGCTTGAAAAGGCCATGGAAGTCTACAAGGCAAACAACTGCCTTGTGATCTCTGACGAGATCTGGTCGGATATTATCTTGGAGGGACACAAGCATATCCCCACGCAGTCGGTCAGTGAGGACGCACGGATGCGTACGGTTGCCGTCTATGCACCCTCCAAGACCTTTAACCTGGCCGGACTTGTGGGCAGCTACCATATCATCTATAATCCGGCCATCCGCGACAGGGTCGTTGCAAAGGGGTCAAAGCCGCACTACAACAGTATGAACGTGCTGTCCATGCACGCCTTGATTGGCGCTTATAAGCCGGAAGGCTACGAGTGGACGGATGAGCTTTGCCAGACGATCAGCGGAAATGTGGATTTTGCCTGCGACTATATTGCAAAGCGCTTTGAGGGCGTGGAGGTCAGCAAGCCGCAGGGTACATATATGTTGTTTATCGACTGTGCCAAGTGGTGCGAGGCGCACGGCAAGACGATCGACGAGGTAGAAAAGGCCGGTTGGAACGTGGGTGTCGCATGGCAGGACGGCAGGATGTTCCACGGTCCATGTGCGATTCGTATGAATCTGGCGCTGCCGCTGTCCCGTGTGCAGGAGGCATTTGATCGCTTGGACAAGCATGTGTTCAACGGTGCGTGGGTGTAAGCAGCAGCTGCTGACTGTGAAAGGATGTCATGAAGAGAAGAGATTTTTGCAAGGCAATGGCGGCTTGTACGGCGGGCGTGATGCTGCCGGCGATGCCGATATATGCGGCAGAAAATGATGCGGATATAAATGATACTGCGGCAGTGGGTAAGGCGGTGCCAGACGGCTACTACACGATGTCGTTTCGGAGCGACCGCAGTATGCAGGACCTGAACCACGATTTTTATTACAGCGAAAGCTTTTTTGAGCACTCGGCGCTGGAGTACGACCATGCATTGGCACTGGCAACGCTGGGGCTTTTGGGTGCTGCCTGCAATACGTGGGCGAGTGACCAGAGCTATTGGGTAAACAATGACAAATGCGGGCGGAATGCCGCAATTGCGGAGGCATATAAAAAGCTCGGGTTTGGGAACCAGCAGTTTTTGAATTACGACCAGACCCTGAATGACAGCTCGGATTTGGAGGGCGGCGCATACGGGCAGAAAACCCTGGTGCAAAACGGGAAAAGGACAACGTTGTTTGTGATCATGCTTTCCGGCGGAGGCTACGGCGCACGGTGGGGCAGCAACATGCGTACTGGTGCCACGGGTGCGCACAAGGGCTTTGCGGCAACTGCAGATCACACACTGGAGGAGGCTGCGGCGTACATCAGAGAGGCGATGAAGCAGGACCTTGGGACGGTGAAGCTGTGGCTGGGAGGATACAGCCGGGGTGCAGTCGTTGCAGGCTTGATTGCCGCAAAAATCGGGCGACTGCTGCCAGAATTTACCAGGCAAAACACATTTGTATACACGTTTGCCTCACCAGCTGCGCTTACGGCGGCAGACCGCACGGACCTGCAGCAGGATTTCAACAACAACTATGATGCGGACGGTATGATCAAAGAGGATTGGAGCGAAAGCAACATTTTTAACCTGATATCCAGCAGCGATATCGTTGGACGGGTACTGCCGAAGGAATGGGGCTTTTGCCGCAACGGCAACGATCGCTTTTTGCCGTGCACAACATTGAAAACGGAGCTGGAAGACCTGGATGAGCTGGGGAAGGAGATTGGCGGCAGCAATCCGCTGGTGTTCAGCGAGCTTGCTGATACGGACGATGCGGACTCACTGATAAAAACAGCACTGAACTTTTGCGTGAGCCGGGAAAATTACAGTGAGAAGTACGAGGATGCGTTCCGCGATATGCTTGAGTGCGGCTTTATCCGCACAGAGGAAGAGGTCGTTGGCGGCGTTGTACTGAACGATGAGCAGATCGTGCACCGGCTGTTTGGCATAGAAGGCATGAAGCGCTTTACCTGGTGGGAGATCGTGCGCAGCGTGGCGCTTGCCTCGACGATGAGCCGTCCGGTGCTGGAAAAGCTGGGCGATGTCGTGCCGGTACAGGCAAAGCAGGTCATTGTACCGGTGCTTGCGGTCGGACTTTGCTACAGCATTGAGAGCAGCGTTTTGAAGATGCTTGCATACTACATGCTCAGCCTAATGACGGTTCGCGGTCCGCTGGATAATGTGCTGCGTGTGGCATACTGTCACTTCCTTGAAAACTACATTGCTTTAATGGAGTATTACGACCCGTCTGATCATGGGATGCTGGCATATACAAAGGGTAAATAAAACACAAACGAGACGCAGCCGGCAGCGGCTGCGTCTCGTTTGCGTTTTGGGTGAACGGTCTTATCTGGTTTGTGCGTACGGCTTCACAGGCGGTTGATCCGCAAGATGCTCACCGATGATTTTTTCCATCCAGATCATGTCGTACCAGCGACCAAATTTGAAGCCGCAATTGTGGAAGGTGCCTGCCAGCGTAAAGCCCAGATGCTCGTGGAACTGAGCACTGTTTTTTGTGAGGTATTCGTCCTCCTGCTGCGGGTAGCCGATACAGGCATACAGGTTCAGCACGCCCATGGCACGCAGCCGGTCGGCCAGTGCGGTGTAAAGAATGCGCCCGAGACCGCTTTTTTGCGCAGCTTTATCGAGATAAATCGTCAGCTCGCACGCCCAATCGTAAGCGGCTCTCCCGACAAATGCACCTGCATAGGCATAGCCCTCTACCCTGCCGTCACGCTCGATGACAAGGTACGGATACTTTTGCATGGTGCGCCGCATCCGCCCGACAAATTCTTCTGCCGTAGGGACAGTGTACTCGAACGTGATGACGGTATGCGTGACATAGTACGCATAGATTTCCAGGATGCGGGGTGCGTCTGCAAGGGCTGCATCACGCACAACAATTCTGCTTGGGTCAAACATAGGTGTTCCTCCTCGTTTCAACTGATGCAATCATAGCATAACACAGACAAAAACGCAAAAAACCGTCATGCATCCACGACAGCAGTCAGAATGCATGACGGTTCGGATCAGCGGGTTTTACAGCAGCATGACAATGCCGACAATGGCGACGACAGCGCCGACGATGGCAGCTGTGCCGTAAATTTTGCGGGATTCCTGGTTGTGTTTTTCTTTTGCAAAGTAGCACAGCCCGGCACCGCAAATCAACAAACCGACAACAAGCACAAGGATAGCATTCATGATTTTTTCCTCCAGTTCAGCAGCAAAGCAGAATTTGTAATGACGAGCACACTGCCGGCATTGTGCACCAGCGCACCGACAACGGGATTCAGGATGCCTGTGATGGCAAGGATGATCGCGATAAAGTTCAGCGTCATCGAGAAGGTGAGGTTCAGCTTGATGGTCAGCATCATGCGGTGTGAGAGCGCAATCAGGTGTGGCAGCTCGCGGATCTCATCGTCAACAAGTGCGATATCGGCGGCGTCAACGGCGATATCACTGCCCACACCGCCCATTGCGATGCCGACGTCTGATTTTTTCAGGGCAGGGGCATCGTTGATGCCGTCGCCGATCATGCATACGGGCTGACCGGAGCGCTGATACTCTTCAATATAGCGCAGCTTATCCTGCGGCAGACAGCCGGAATGTACGGTGGAAAGACCGAGCTGCTTTGCGATGGAGTTTGCAGCGCTCTCGTGATCTCCGGTCAGAAGGACGGGCTGAACATTCAGCTCGCCTAAGGCGTGTATCATTGCGGCGCTCTCATCCCGCAGAGTATCCGCTAAGGCGATATATCCGATAAAGCGACCATTTGCGGCAAGCAGGGTTATATTGCAGCCCTGCGCAAGGTAATTGCTTGCGTCGGCAGGAAAGTCGAAGCTTATACCGTTTTCCTGCAGCAGAGCTTGGCTGCCGGCAAAAAGCTTAGCGTCCCTGACCTGTGCTGAAATGCCGCGTCCAGGTATCATCTGAAAGTTCTGTGCAGCCGCAAGCGTTTTGCCGGGGCAGGCTGCCCGCCAGCAGTGGACGATTGCTTTGCCGAGGGGATGCTCGGACAGTTGCTCTGCGCAGGCGGTAAGACGGTAAACATCGTCATCAGTAAAGGAGGGGTCGACGCTGACGGCACGAATGACGTCCGGCGTGCCATGCGTCAGCGTGCCTGTTTTGTCAAAGGCGACCACCTTTGCACCGGCAAGCCGCTCCAGTGCATCGCCCTCCCGCACCAAAAAGCCGTGCCTGGTCGCATTGCCGATGGCGGCCATGATTGCAGTGGGCGTGGCGAGGACGAGTGCACAGGGACAAAACACGACCAGGATGGTGACAGAGCGGATGATCTGGCCTGTTACAAGCCATGTGATTACAGCGGCCGTCAGCGCAATTACCACGATCCATGTGGCCCAGCGGTCGGCAAGACCGACAATTTTTGCCTTGCCTGCATCGGCAGACTGAACCAGACGGATCATGCGTTGGATCGAGCTGTCCTCTCCTACACGGGTGGCGCGCATTTCAAAGGCGCCAAACTGGTTGACTGTACCGCTGGAAACGTCGTCACCGGGTGCTTTGTCTATGGGCAGGCTCTCGCCGGTCATTACCGCCTGATTGATGGAGGTTTGCCCGGAGACGATGACACCGTCCACGGGGACTGTCTCTCCGGGCAGAACACGCAGCAGATCGCCGGCCTGCACCTGCTGTGCGGCAACTACATACTCGACATCGTCCCGGAGGATGCGGGCAGTTTGCGGGGTGAGATGCACAAGCTTTTCGATCCCGGCACGGGCGCGTGCTACGGTCAGCTCCTCAAGCAAACCGCCGAGCTGCATAATAAATGCAACTTCACCGGCGGCAAAGGTCTCGCCGATACACAGCGAAGCGATGAGCGCAAGCGACACAAGCACGTCTGCCTTAATGTCGAATGCGGTGACGAGACCGATGATGGCCTCAAGGATGATGGGCACACCGCATAGGATAACGGCGACCCACGCAAGGTCGAATGGAAATGGCTGAAAGCCAAGCAGACTGCCTACAACGGCAATGCCGGAGATGACCAGAAGGACAACATCCTTTTTGATGCCGCCCAGCTCCAGCAAGGCTTCCAGTTTTTGCATAAGGGTTTTCATGACAGGCCTTCTCTCTTTGACGGATATACATGTGGGGGTATGGGTTTTACGCCTGCATTATACCAATGGGGGTATGGGTTGTCAAGAGGGAAAAGAAAAAAGACAGCCTGTCGGCTGTCCTTGCTGCGCAGATGCATCAACCCATATTGGCAAAGCGCTCCACGGCTTTTGTGAATTCCTGGATCGTCTTGTCGGCATCGCCGTGCTCGATACCGTCACGCACACAGTGCTGGATGTGTCCCTCCAGTACGACCTGCCCGCATTTGTGCAGTGCAGATTTGGCTGCATTGATCTGCGACAGAATCTCCTCGCAAGGGATGTCTTCGTCCACCATCCGGTCGATCGCCTGTACCTGACCGATGATTTTTTTTAGGCGGCGGTGTAAATTTTCAGCGTCCATACATTGCTTCATAAAAAACCTCCATACAGATGGGTGTATAGGCACTTTCATTTTAATGTCATTTTTTCAAATGTCAAGTTCTGGGCTCTGAAAACAAAAACCCCCGCACCGGACACCCGGTACGGGGGTTTTGTTCGTCAGTCGATCACTCGATCAGATATGGAATCAGGCGTTCTTGTTAGCACGCTTTGCCATACGGCTGATTTTGCGAGAAGCGGTGTTCTTCTTGATGACACCCTTAGCGCGAGCCTTGTCGATCGCGGAAACAGCAGCCAGGACGGTTGCGTCCTTGTCAGCGGCTTTAGCATCGATGGCAGCGTCTGCCTTCTTGACGACTGTTTTCAGGTTGGTCTTAATGGCCTTGTTGTGAGCCTGCTCCGCAGCAGCCTGCATAACGCGGTCCTTCTGAGATTTGATGTTAGGCATTCGTTCCACCTCCTTGGCTACCTATAACAGCGCACCTTATGATACCATATTTGCCGCAACAGCGCAAGTGTTTTTTGATTTTTTGTTCAGAAAACTTTTGCGATTGTGCGCCGTGCTTTGGAAATGTGCGCTTGACGAAAAAACGCCGGCGTGTTATATTTATGAGGTTAAAAGTAAGGATCGGGAAAAGTAGCGCACACAGGATGCCACAGAGAGCGCGGCAAAGCTGGGAGCCGTGTGCAGATGTTGCGTGAACGAACACCCGGGAGCTGCAAGCTGAACACGGTCAGATGAACGCAAGTAGGTGCGCCGCAGGTCCAGCGTTACGGGGACAGCACTTTTTGATCGAGTGCGCGAGCGACCGGACACTTCCGGTAATTCAGGTGGCACCGCGGACATTACAAGACAGCTTGTTCGCCCTGAAATTTCAGGGCGAAAGCTGTCTTTTTTATTAGGGAGGAAATGATCCATGGAACGTACAGAGATCACAGCACTGTACCGGAACACACCGGCTGACGGTACGGTCGTAACCGTCTGCGGCTGGGCAAAAAACATCCGTGACTCCAAGAATATCGGCTTTATTGCGCTTTCAGATGGAGGCTGCTTCAAAACACTGCAGGTTGTTTTGGAGGCTGGCAAGCTGGAAAACTATGAGCAGGTCATCCATACGGGGCTGTACAGCAGCCTGCGCATTGTGGGCAGGCTTGTACTGACGCCGCAGGCAAAGCAGCCGTTTGAGCTGAATGCTGACAGCGTAGAGATTCTGGGCGACTGCCCGGCAGACGAGTACCCGCTGCAGAAAAAGAAGATGAGCATGGAGTATTTGCGCACCATGCCGACGCTTCGTCCCCGCACCAACACTTTCAATGCGGCTTTCCGTGTGCGCAGTGTGGCAGCATATGCGATCCACCGCTTCTTCCAGGAGAACGGGTTTGTGTATTCGCATTCTCCGCTGCTGACAGCATCTGACTGCGAGGGCGCAGGTGAGATGTTCCGTGTGACGACACTGGATCTGGATGACCTGCCCAAGACAGAGGATGGAAAGACGGATTACAGCAAGGACTTCTTCGGCAAGCCGGTCAACCTGACGGTTTCCGGCCAGCTGGAGGCCGAGGCAATGGCGATGGCGTTCGGGAAGGTGTATACCTTCGGCCCGACCTTCCGTGCAGAGAAGAGCTTTACCACACGTCATGCCGCAGAGTTCTGGATGATCGAGCCGGAGATGGCCTTCTGTGACCTGAGCGGCTACATGGACACGGCCGAGGCGATGACAAAGTATGTCATCCGCTATGTGTTGGATAACTGCCCGGACGAGATGGATTTCTTCAATAAGTTTATTGATAAGGGCTTGATCGAGCGCCTGGAGCTGGTAGCAAACAGCGATTTTGGTCGCATTACCTACACCGATGCAATCGAGGTGCTGAAAAAGAACAACAAGAAGTTCCAGTATCCGGTCGAATGGGGTGTGGATATCCAGACCGAGCACGAGCGCTACCTGACTGAAGTCGTTTTCAAAAAGCCTGTCTTTGTGACGGACTATCCCAAAGAGATCAAGAGCTTCTACATGAAGCAGAATGCGGACGGAAAGACGGTTGCGGCGGCAGATATGCTGGTACCGGGTATCGGCGAGCTGATTGGCGGCAGCCAGCGTGAAGAGGACTATGACAAGCTCGTTACCCGTATGGATGAGCTGGGGCTGGACAAGGCCAGCTATGACTGGTACCTCAACCTGCGTAAGTTCGGCGGCGTGGAGCATGCCGGCTACGGCCTTGGCTTCGAGCGCCTGATCATGTATCTCACAGGTATCCAGAACATCCGTGATGTGCTGCCGTTCCCGCGCACTGCCTATGGCTTCTAAATAATAATCGTACCTGCCGGACTGCTGCATCATGCGGCAGTCCGGTTTTTAACAAGGAGACAAAAAACGGTGGAAAACATCTCAGGACCGCTTTTGGACTGGTTTTACCGCAGCCAGCGCATTTTACCCTTCCGCACAGACCCGAGCCCCTATCATGTCTGGGTCAGTGAAATTATGCTGCAGCAGACCCGTGTCGCAGCGGCACTGCCGTACTACCAGCGATTTATTACAGCACTGCCGGACATTCCTTCTTTGGCATGTTGCGATGAGGAAGCGTTGCACAAGCTGTGGGAAGGGCTGGGCTATTACAGCCGTGTGCGCAACCTGCAAAAGGCGGCGCAAATCGTTTGTGCGCAATACGGCGGTCAGCTGCCAGCGGATTACGCAACACTGCGCACGCTGCCCGGCATAGGGGATTATACCGCGGGGGCAATCGCATCCATCAGCTTTGGCATCCCTGTGCCTGCCGTAGACGGCAATGTTTTGCGGGTGTTTGCACGGTTGTACAATGACGATGCATTTATCACAGAGCCGGCCGTAAAGGCGACGTTTACGGCACGTGTGATGGAGCATCAGCCGCCCGACCACCCGGGCGATTACAATCAGGCACTGATGGAGCTGGGGGCACTGGTGTGTGTCCCCAACGGTGCGCCGCAGTGCGGGCAGTGTCCGCTTGCGGGTCTGTGCAAAGCCTGTGCAGCGGGTACAGCGGCACAATTGCCGCGCAAAATGCCGCCGAAAGCACGCCGTGTAGAGCCTGTCACGGTCGCACTTGTGGAGAGCCCGGAGGGATTTTTGCTGCAGCAGCGGCCGCAGCAGGGGCTGCTTGCCGGGTTGTGGCAGCCTGTTTTGTGGCAGGGCGAGGCACTTGACGAAGCTCAGGTCCGTGGGCGGCTTGAAAAAATGGGGCTGACAGGTGTCCCTTCGGCATGCGATGCACTGCCGAAGGCAAAGCATGTGTTCAGCCACATTGAGTGGCACATGACCGGGGTACAGGTGCAGGTGCATAGCCAGCCGGCCCCGTACGGGTGCGTGTGGGCGGATAAAGAGTCGCTGTGTGCCCATTATACGCTGCCCGGTGCATTTCGGACATATAAAAAGCGAATGATATAAAATTTAAGACTTTATTGTTGTTTTTTTTTACAGAAACAGGTATAATAGCCACAAGACAGCTGAATTTACCGCTGCAAACAGGAGGGTGCTACGGATGTTTTTTCTGGTGAAGCTATCACTCCACATGTTGTCTGCATTGTGGAAGCTGACCGAGATCCTGCTGCGGGTGAACCGCTGGAAAAAGAAGTTGAAACATTGTTTCGACCGAAAAAAGGAGTGTACTGAACCTATGAAGAAATCCTGTCTGATCGCTGTGATCGGTGCTCTGGCTGCTGTGGCTGGTGCTCTGGCTGCTGTGGCTATCTATCTGCGCCGCCGCGAAAAGGAATTGGACGAGTACGAGCGTCTGCTGTTCGGTGAGGATGACGCCGAGACTGCAGAGCCGGAGACCCCGGCCGTCGATGCTGCTCCTGCTGAGGCAGCTGCGGAGTAAAAACTGAACCATATATAAGGGGCGCACCGGCGGCTTACAAAAGGCTGTTCAGGTGCGCTTTTTTCTGTTTCTTTGCATGGGAGGGTAGAATGATATGAAGCGTTTGCTGCTTTGGGTGATAGGCGTTGTGCTGGGTGTGGCAGTGCTGCTGTCAGCCGTGATGGGCGTCAGCTATGCATTTACCACCGAGGGTGCCCGCCCGCAGGCATCGATGCAATTTGCGGGCGTACAGCTGGAGCCGAACGGGAGCAGCTGGAAAATTCCCCTGCTGGGTGGTGTGCTGGACAGGGTGTTTATGTCACCTGCGACGCTGACTGTGCAAAAACTCGGTACTTTATACGAGTCACACCCTGCACTGGATGTGCCGGATTGGTGCACGGACGCTTTTTTGACCATCACAAACAGCAGTGGTGACACCGTATTTGACGGCACAGCGGAAGAGTATGCGGCGTTTCTTTACCCGGCAAACGGTGAATACAAAGCAAAGCTGACTGTGTGGCGGCTGCCGGATGGGATGACACCGACCCAATACAAAGACGGCCAAAACGGCTCGGTTGTCAAAAATAACAGGCTTGAGCGCCCCGCAAGACCGACAGGCTGGTACAGCTGTACGTTCCGCTTTGCACTGCAGGCAAGCGCCGCAGCAGAGCTGTCCGCAGAGAGAGTCGAGCAGGGCGGCGTGGTGTGCCTGCGCATTACGGGCATGACCGGTGACACAGCGCCGAGCGTGGAGACGGACCTTGGCAGCGTGCAGTGCACCCGCTGCACAGACGGCTGGTGTGCGTATCTGCCGGCGGCGTACAACAGCTATTCCGGTGGGCATGAAGTAAAGGTGACGGTCAACGGCGAGACAATTTTGAAAACAGTTGTCGTGACTCCAAAGGATTTTGGTACGGCAGAAGTTGAGCCCGAACCTGCGGCAACCGAGCAGGCGAACGACGAGTTCCGCAATAAGGTGTGGCCCCTGTACGAGCAGGAGGCGCGGGAAAAGCAATGGTCCGGCGGGTTTGTCTGCCCGGCAGAAAATTATATGATCCTTGTGGATTACGGGCAAGTTAAGTCGGTCAACGGAAAGCAGGGCAGCCGCTCGAATTCTGTGCAGATGGAGACGATCGCTGGCGATGCATGTCGGGCACCTGCAAATGGCGTGGTGGTGCTTGCGCAAAAATTGGAGCTTACGGGGAACACTGTGGTGATTGACCACGGCTGCGGCGTGCGCAGCTATCTGTACGGGTTGCAGGACATCTCTGTTATGGTGGGGCAGACGGTTGAAAAAGCACAGTCGGTGGGCACACTTGCCGAGACGCTCACGATGGATACAAAGATCGGCAACAAAAGCATAGATCCATGGCTGCTGTTCAAGACGAGCGGCGGGATGTTCTGGCGGGAAAACGAGATGTAAAAAACCCCGGTGCAGGTCAAAAGCAACCTGCATCGGGGGTTTTTATAAAACACGCTGGTTGAGGGTCAGTTACTGCCGTCGACCATCATTTTGCCTGCTTTGTAGATATCACCGCAGCCAAGGGTGAGCACCAAATCGCCGGGCTGGGCATTCTGCTTGACCCAATCGGCGGCCCCCTGCAGGCTGTTTACCAATACAGACCCGGGCACATGGTCGGCAAGCATTTTGCTGGTGATGCTCGGGTCGTTCGGTTCACGACTGCCCATAATGGGCGTGATAACAGCGACGTCGGCAATCTTGAGCACATCTACAAAATCATCAAAGAGCATTTTGGTGCGGCTGTAGGTGAACGGCTGGTGGACGGCGATCAAGCGCTTATATCCCATCTCTTTTGCGGTGGTAAGGGTTGCGCGCAGCTCAGTCGGGTGGTGCGCATAATCATCGATGACCAAAGCACCATTGCACTCGCCGTAAACCTCAAAGCGGCGGCCGGCACCCTTAAAGCTCAGTGCGGCCGCAGCGCACTGCTCTGTCGTCAACCCACAGAAGCGGCAGACGGCGCACATTGCCAGCGCGTTGTAAATGTTGTGGCGCCCGGGTACGGACAGACGGATGTGTCCGGTCGGTTTGCCCCACTCCAGAAGGTCGAATTCAAAGAAGCCGGGCTTATATTCGTTCAGGTTGACGGCATTGTAATCGCCGTCATTCTCGATACCAAAGGTGCGCACACGGCGGTCCAGCGTGTACATGACATCCATGGTGTTCTTGTCATCGCAGTTTGCAAAGATCATGAAGTTTGTCATCAGCGAAAAACGCTTGAAGGCAAACTTCAGTTCGCCCATACTGCCATAGTAATCCAGATGGTCGTTGTCGATGTTCAGCACAACAGACAGATACGGGGTGAGTTTCAGGAAGGTCTCGGCGTACTCGCATGCTTCGATAACAATGTCGTCGCCTTTGCCGGCCTTGCCGTAACCATTGATCAGCGGCAGCTTGCCGCCAATGACTGCGGACGGGTCACGGCCTGCCAGCTCCAGCGCAGTCGTGATCATAGAAGTTGTTGTTGTTTTGCCGTGTGTGCCGGAAATGCAGATGCTGTTTTTGTACAGTCGGCTGACGTAGCCCAGCAGTACGCTGCGCTCAATCGTCTTGATGCCGTAAGAGGAGGCCGCACTCAGCTCGACATTGTCTTTTGAGATGGCGGCAGAGTAGACGACCATGTCGGCACCGACAACGTTGTCAGCATTGTGCCCCAGCGTGACCTTGACGCCCATTTCACGTTCGTAGCGGATGATGCTGCCGTCCAGCACATCGCTGCCGGAAATCGTATAACCTTTTGCATTCAGGATTTGAATCAGCGGAAACATGCCGCTGCCGCCGCATCCGATAAAATGAATCTTTTTGACGCCATCCAGCAGATGCTGGTTATAGTCGGTGAACATGAACATAATAAGGCAACCTCCAATAACAGCCGCAAAGCAGGCTGATTCCATTCTTGCACGGGATATATAGTCTATTATATAATTTTTGGACCGCAAAATAAACACTTCTGATTGAATTTTCGGAAAGAACTATAAATCTGACGCGCTTTTTGTCATAACTGTACAGAAAATGCTTCCAAAAAACAGGCAGACTGCACTTCACAAAAGATTTACAAACCGTGCAAAAGATACTTCACAAATTTTAGCTTCCTGTGATACAATAGATTGGTATGGATATTGGCTTTGCCGTCAAAAAGACGGTGACATAGATGAAAGAGAAGGAGAAGTACTGTGAAGATCAAGATTACGGCGGACAGTACATGTGATTTGTCTGAAGAGCTGCTGCGGAAATGGGACATCAGCGTGATGCCTCTGCACATCCTGATGGGAGACGGCAGCTATCAGGACGGAGTGGATATCCACCCGGCAGATGTTTTTGCGCACGTGGACGCAGGCGGAAAGATGCATACGTCCTCTGCGGCAAATATGGTGGAGTATACGGAATTTTTCGAGAGCTTTACCGACCGATACGATGCTGTGATCCACATTTCGGTGGGGTCAAAATTTTCCTCCTGCTGCCAGAATGCAAGGCTTGCTGCAGAGGATGTGGGCAACGTATATGTTGTGGACAGCGAGAACATCTGCACCGGTCAGGGTTATCTTGTTCTGCGTGCCGCAAAGTGGGCTGCAGATGGTCTGCCGCCGCGCAACATTCAAATGAGGCTGCAAAACCTGGCAAAGCGTGTGGAGCTGAGCTTTGTGCTGGATCGTCTGGACTATATGTCCAAAAGCGGGCGTTGTTCGGGTGTGCTGGCTTTCGGCGCAAATCTGCTTGGCATTAAGCCGGCACTTGAAGTGATCGATGGCGAGCTGAAGGTGGTAAAAAAGTATCGCGGCAGTTTGCCGATTTGTGTTGGCAAGTACGTCACAGAGCGTCTGGAGGGGCGTACGGACATCGACGAGGATCTTGTGTTTATTTCGTCCTGCTTGCCAAAGCCCGGCTGTAAGGATGCGATACGGGCAGGCTTGGTGAAGTACGCAGACTTCAAAGAAGTGTACGAAACCGGCATTGGCACCACGATAGGCGGGTATTCCGGTCCGGGTACGATTGGCATTGTATTTGCCCGCAAAGGATAATTGGTTATAAAGCAGCACATCAGAAAGCCCCCGCGGAAATCCGCGGGGGCTTTCTGTCAGTAGTCCGTTTCACATCCAAGCAGGTAGCGGATGTACTCAAATGTGCGCTCGCGGCCGATGTCGCGCACCATCATCAAAAGCTTTTCCAGCAAAGCGCGTGTCTCCGGATGAAGCAGGTAATGGTCCCGGCTGCGCTCGTAATAGTCCCAGGGGGAGGCGTCGGTGTACCTGTCGCCCAGATAAATCTGGCTGGCGGCAACACGGTCGCAAATCATCTCGCAGACGTACCGCAGCGGAATCTTCATGCCGACCATTCCGGTTTTGGTGCTGCCGTAATCGATCCAGTACTCCAGATGGTGCTTGTTGCGCCCCTTGTGGTGCAGCCAGGCGGAGGTGTAGCCTTTTGCCCGCCGCTCCTCCTCGTTGGGGCTGTGGTCGCCCTGGTAATAAATGCATCCCGGGATAAATTCGGTCGGGCTGTATTTGCTCAGGTCGTGTGCAAGCCCCTGTGTATACAGTCCGCACGCAAAGCAGTACTTCATCACAAGAAGCTTGTGCCGTGTGATGGTTTCAAAATGTCCTTTGATGTTCATGAATCAAACCTCCAGACTGCGCCACCGAGCGGTGATTTTTCCGTCCTTCAACCCGCGCAAATCATCGCTCTCTGAAAAATCCTCACGGTCGCGGGTAAGGTTTGGGTTGTAGTAGGGATCGTCGAGGATGCTTTCCCTTCCATGGATTTTGTACAGACGCTGCTGTTCTGCGGCAAAGCGTGCCGCCTTTGCCGGGTCTTTTTCGTCGCCGCCGCGGCTTTTGCTTTCGTAGTGGTAAAGCGATGCGTAGGGCGTCCATGCAATGCGGTAGCCGGCATCACGTACGCGCAGGCAAAAATCCACGTCGTTAAAGGCGACGGCAAAGTCTTCATCCAAACCGTTTACAGCATCCCAGACAGAGGTTTTTACCAGCAGGCAAGCCCCTGTCACGGCAGAAAAGTTCTGCACGGTCGCAGCACGGAACATATAGCCGCTGCAGCCCCGTTTTTTGTACTTGTGGCTGTGCCCGGCATAGCCGCCTAAGCCGGTAACGACACCTGCATGCTGCAGGGTGTCATCCGGGTAGTAGAGCATGGCGCCGCAGACAGCTGCGCCGCCCGGGTGAGCACATTGACGCAAAAGCTCGGTAAGCCAGTCACCGTTGATGACCTCGACATCGTTGTTGAGCAGCAGCAGATAGTCGCCGGAGGCATATCTGCGGCCGAAGTTGTTGATGGCAGAAAAATTGAAACCCTTGTGCGGGTATGTCACAATGCGCAGACCATCGTAGCGGTTTTGTGCATCCTTATAGTATGCAAAGGTGGCAGGGTCGGCAGAATTGTTTTCGACAACAATGACCTCGTAGTTCTCCCACTGCGTTTTGCTCCAGATGCTGTGCAGGCATTTTTCAAGGTCATCCGTGTGGTCTTTATTTGGGATCAGAATGCTGATTTTTGGCGTGCCGTTGATCGCCCATTTAACACGGTAGGTGCTTGGAAAAATACCGTCCTCGACGGTACCGCTTCGACCGGTGCGGAGCAGATGCTCTGACAGTGCTTTTTTTGCCGCTTGCGAAACGTACGGCTTTGCATCGGTACCGCCCGAGGTCGAGCCTGCGTGTACACGCCAATAGTACAGTACCTGCGGCACATGTGCGGCACCGCCGGCGGCCTCGCACAGACGCAGGAACAAATCATGATCCTGACTGCCGTCAAAGGCTGTGCGCTCGCCGCCTGCCTGTTCAAACAGCGTCCGGCGGAACACGGCAAGATGGCAGATGTAATTGCAGCACAAAAGGTAGTCCGGCGCAAGATCCGGTTTGAAATGTGCCGTACGCGCATGACGGATATCGTTCTCGAACAGTGCCTCGTCACTGTACAGGAAATCATCCGGGTCACCCTGCTGCCGCAGCTGCAGGATCGCCTTGCCCATGGTATACAGCGCATGCGGCGCAAGAACATCGTCGTGGTCTGCAAGTGCAATATACTCACCGCATGCCAAGGCTGCGGCAGCGTTTGTGTTGGCGGCAATGCCGTCATTTTTTATCTTTTTGTATACAATGTGCTGATTTTTGCGCTGATATTCCTGTACAATGCGTGCCACGTCGCAATGGTCATCATCGGAGGCATCAGCAAGGCACAGCTCGCCGTTGGGCGCCGTTTGCGTTACAAACGAATCCAGAAAAGCACGCAGGTATTTTTCCGGCGTATTGTAAAGCGGGGTAAGGATGCTGATAACGGGCAGCCCGCAGTCCGCAAGCGTTTTGCCTGACATCTCGGCACGCTGCGCTTCAAGCGTCTTTTTTGAGGGCAGATATCGTGCACGCTTGCCAAAAAAACGGCGGCGCACAAACCCCGCACCGCGCACAAGCATTGCTGTAAAACCCTGCTCTTTTGTCAGCTGCACGGCGTAACCTGTCAGCTCTTTTGCACGTTTCAATCGCAGATTCATCGTTCAGGCCTCGCCGCGCTGTGTGGCCTTGTAGGCCGCACAGACTGTCTCCGTATCGCCGTTCATCTTCAGGTGTCCATGGCTCAGCCATGCCACTTTGGTGCACATGCGCTCGATCTGTTCGATGGAGTGAGAGACCAGAATAACGGTTGTGCCGCCTGCCATCAGCTCTTGCATGCGCTTTTCGCACTTTTGCTGAAAGAGAAAATCGCCCACAGAGAGCACTTCATCAGCGATCAGGATGTCAGGCTTGGTGATCGTGGCAATGGCAAAGCCGATGCGGGCAACCATGCCGGAGGAGTAGTTTTTCAGCGGTACATCCAAAAAGTTTTGCAGCTCACTGAATTCTACGATCTCATCAAATTTTTCGTCCAGATATTTGGGCGAGAAGCCAAGCACGGTACCGTTGAGGTAGATATTTTCGCGTGCGGTCAGGTCCATGTCAAAACCGGCGCCAAGCTCAATCAGGGGCGCGATGGTGCCGCGTACGGTCACCTTGCCCTTTGTGGGTCTGTATACGCCTGCGATCGTTTTGAGCAGGGTGGATTTTCCGGAGCCATTCAAGCCTACAAGGCCGTAAAAATCACCGGGCATGATGTCCAGGCTGACACCACGCAATGCGTAAAATTCATCGTACTGCAAGCGCCCTTGCACAAGCGCCAGCAGATATTCCTTCAGGCTTTCGTGCTTCTCGCGCGAGAGGTTAAAGCACATGGAAACATTGTCCACTTTGATGATCGGTTCCATAGTTCCCCCTTAAATATGCAGAACAAAGCGATCCTGTGTGGTGCGGAACATATGTACCCCCACGACCATGGAGATCAATGCGCAGATGCCGCAGACGGCAAACATGTTGAAATCCAGCGGGATGCCCCACATCACGGTGCGGCGGAAGCCTGTGATATACCAGTAAATCGGGTTCAGCTTGATGATCTGCTGCATATTGAACCCGCCGATGGAAAACGTCATCTGTGTCGGGTCGTAAAAAATGGCAGAGAAGTACAGCAATGCTGTCACAAATACGCTCCAGATATGCATAATGTCACGGAAAAACACAGTGGCAGCCGCAAGGAACAGCCCTACACCAAGGCTGAAGAAAAACAGCGTGATCAAGGGGTAGACTGCCTCAAAAATGGTTAGATGGAATGCGCTGCCGGTAAAGACCATCACAAGCAGCAACGCAACAAAGCTGAATGCGCAGTTGACCATTGCAAAACAGCATTTTTCAAGCGGGAAGATATATTTTGGGATGTAGACCTTTTTGAGGAGCGGTGCGGCGCTCAGCACACTGCTCATACTTGTGGAGGTCGCCTCGTTGAAAAAGTTGAACAGCAGCTGACCGCACATCAAAAAGACGGCAAAGTTGTCGATGCCGCTGCCGCGCATATCCATAAGACTGCTGAAAACAGCCCAGTATACAAGACACATCAACAATGGGTTGAGCACGCTCCAAACAACGCCAAGTACACTGCGGCGGTATTTGAGCTTGAAATCACGGCTGACCAAATTCCAAAGCAGGTAGCGATAGCGCCAAAACCCCTGCAGCATTGCCTTAAAAGTCGCCACGGGTGATCACCACTTTTCAAAATATTCAAACTTCTGGGCAGCAAAAGGCTCATGCAGCTTGTCCTTTGCGCTGGTTTTGTGCTCGCAGCCGCAATCGGGCCACTGCACGTTCACGGTGGGGTCGTCGTAAGGGATGCCGCCTTCGCTGGTGGGGTCATAAACATCGGTGCACTTGTAGCAGAACTCTGCCACATCACTCAAAACGAGGAAGCCGTGCGCGAATCCTTCCGGTATATAAAACATCTTTTTATTCTCTTCGGACAGCGTGACGCCTACCCACTTGCCAAAGGTTGCACTGTGCGGCCGGCAGTCGACGGCAACGTCGTATACCTCACCCTTTGTTACACGCACAAGCTTGCCCTGCGTGTGATTTTTCTGGAAGTGCAGTCCGCGCAGTACGCCACGTGTAGAGCGACTCTGGTTGTCCTGCACAAATTCCTTATCGATGCCGGCAGCGGCAAACTGGTCCTTTTGGTAGGTCTCCATAAAGTAACCGCGCTCGTCACCGAACACCTGCGGTTCGATGATAACAACGCCGGGGATCTCGGTTTCGGTAAATGTAAATTTGCCCATAATTTTGTACCTCTCTTTGTATCTTGCAGAATTACTCTATATCAATATCATCAATATCGAATTTTTGCCGGTAAAGCCCTGCATATACGTTATATACGTTTTTGTATGCTTAGTGCCTCATTTCAGGGCGCTTTTGGGGCTTGCGGCGGTTTCGCTTGCGCTTTGCATACCGCCGCAGAAACACGACCGTCAGCACGGCGGCACATGCCGTACTGCCCAAAGAAATGGCGATCAAAAGACCGATACGGCTTTTGGGCGCAACATCTTTTACGGTGCTCAGTTGTACGCCGGTATTTGCGTCCAGCAGCTCGTCGAGCCCGGTGACCACAGCAGGGATGCGCACAGAGGCACTTTCCTGTGCGGTACCTCCACGGATGGAGTAGACGGCGTATGTCTGCAGCTCTGTGCCGAGGACGTATTGTTCGGGGAGCTCTAACGTGACGGAAACCGCATCAGCGGTAAGACTGTCCGCCAGCAAAAGCGCAGCACCCGGGTCGGTAACGGTAACAGTGCCCAATACATCGCCGCCGCCGGTTACGGGCAGCTGAGCTGTGACGCATTGCGGTGTAAGCTGCGTATAATGGGTGAATGTGGAAAAAGCATAGTCCAAAAGGGTGCGCACATCGTTGTATTTGTCAACGCTCAGCTCGCTTTGCATGGTAACACAAATCAGGCGTACGCCGTTTTGCTCTGCCAGACATGCATAGCTGTAGCGTGCCGTGTTTGTGTAGCCAAGCTTTGAGCCAAGTACATAGGGGATGTAATATTTGCGTGAGGCGATGCGTATTTTGTCCTGCTGTGAGAAGTACCGTTCCTTCGGCTGCAGGTTGGTTGCAGACATGGTGTACATCTCGTTGCGGGTAAAAACATCCTCAAAGCCAGGCTGTGCCAGCGCCCAGCGCAAAATTTGCGCCATATCATAGCAGCTGGTATAGTGGTCATCATCGCTGATGCCGTGTGGGTTTGAGAAATGGGTGTGCTGCAAACCGAGTTCCTGTACCTTCTGGTTCATTTTTTCGACGCCGGCAGCTATGGTGCCGCCGCCAAAATATTCGGCGAGCAGGTTTGCGGCATCGTTTGCGCTTGCCATTTCGGTGGCATACAACGCATCGACCAGCGGTACGGTCTCGCCCTCCAAAAGTGCGATGTGGCTTGAGTCGGTGCCGGCAAGCGAATAAACGTCCTCGTGCGAGACGGTCAGGCTCACACTGTCCCACATGCCCTGCGCCTTTTCGCAGGCAAGACCGAGCGTCATAACCTTTGTGATGGAGGCGGGGTGAAGTTCCTCGTCCATGTTTTGCTGCGCCAGCACAAGGCCTGTGTCGGCATCTATAATGCAGTATGCCCGGGTGGCGGTCAGCTCGGGCCCGGCGGCACTTACCGTCGGTGCAAGTACGGTGCACAAAAACAGCAGTACAATGCACAGTGCGGCAGATAATCTCTTCATCTGGTGTTCTCCGTGAATGGATTTGCCTGCCCTTTGATACGGCAGAGCATCACCGCTAGTATAGCACACTTTGACCTGCCTGCAAAGACCTGACAGAGGGAGACGGACAAAGAACAATAGCCGTCCTACCGGCAGAAACCTGCGGATGGACGGCTATTGCTGCAGAAATTATATTTGCATATGCGGCATCTGCAGAGATGCCTGAACAATCGCACAGCCCTGACGACAGGTACGACCGTTTACTTCAAAAATTTTGCAACGGCACGGGCGACAATGCCGCCCAGAATGCCGGAAACAAGGAACTCGGCGACACCCTGTACACCGACCAGAATAACGACAAACATAAGCGGGTTTGCGGCCCCTTTGCTGGCGACAAGAGACTGTATAAAGTCACAGTTGTAGAAGACCAGCACGATATAGCCCATGAAGAACAGCGTATTGAGCGCAGGAGCGCACATGGCACTGAGGATGTAGCTCCAGCTGCCGCGCTTGTCAAAGCGCTTCAGTGCGCCAAAAACCAGGCCGACACACACACCCATCAGCACACGCATGCCGACACACAAAATAAACGTGTGCAGCGGGCTGACCTGAAACAGCGCACTTGTCATGGCGGAGCCGCCGGTGACGGCATCGTAAAAGCTTACAGCGCCAAACACACCGCCGAGCCCGGCACCGACTGCGGGACCCATCGTGATGGCACCGACGGCAATCGGCAGGGTCAAAAAGCTCATGTACAGCGGACCCATGGGCACACTGCCAAGACCGACGGCCTTCATAACAAGCTCGATGGCAACAAGCAGCGCCAGACGCGTCAGTGTGCGAACATTTGTAGTTTTCATATTCAATTTTCCTCCTGCTGCCGTTCCGCCCTTATGTCGGATACGGCGCAAACCAGCCCGTTATGCGCGGGAACGATACAAAAAATGGAGCGTATGTTGTCAGGGCGTACGTCCACTGAAAATCGCGGGGCATTTAATCACACGGAAAACGGATCCCGGCGGTACGGCGTGCCACGGTAAGCACACGGCTCGCGGCTAAACTGGTGTCCAGCATACGGACGCACAGCTCCTGGTCGCCTGCATCGATGGCACGCGCGAATGCTTCAAATTCCGCTGCCTGCCGCGGGCGATTGCCGTTCAGGTTGAAGTGCTCCTCCTTGCCATTATTAGGGTGAAAAGTGACGCCGCCGCAAAAATTTGCGGTCGACTTTTGCAGGATGTAGCCCTTTGTGCCCTGGATGATGTAACGTGCGGGGGCGGCACAATCCTTGGCGGCAATGCTCACAGCGCGGAAGCTTTGATAGTCCATGGTCAAAATGCCGCTGGTGTCGATACCGCGCTCAATGTTTGCGGTGTATCGCACCTGGTTTGGTTCGCCGAAAAGTCCAACGATGTAGCTCACGTTGTAAAAGTTCAGATCCATCAGCGCACCGCCTGCACATGCAGGGTCGAACACGGGCGGTGTTTCGCCTGCGGCAAAAGCGTCGTACCGGCTGGAATACTGGCTGAAATTACACTGTACCAGTTTGACCGTGCCCACACGGGGCAGCAGCTCACGGATTTTTTTGTAGTTGTCAAGGTATTGTGTGGTGACAGCCTCGAACAAAAATACCTTTTTTTGCCGCGCAAGAGCAATAAGCTCTTCCGTCGCAACGGCATTGGGCGCCATCGGCTTTTCAACGATGACATGCCGGCATGCCCGCAGCGCAATGGCGGCATAACGCACGTGCTGCAGGTTTGGGACAGCGATGTACACGACATCGACCCATTGCAAAAGCTCCAGATAATTGGTCGTATGCTGCGGGATGCCGTATTGCTCACACAGCTTCTGTGCCAGGTCCTCGCTGTGCGGTGTGCTGCACAGCGCCTGTACGGTAAAGGTTTTGCTCTGCACCAGCCAAGGCAAAAATTCCTGCACGATCTTGCCGGTGCCGAGGATACCCAGTTTCATTCGATTCTCCCCTTTAACGGTATTCATCCTGTCAAAGCCCCCGGTTCGCGGCGGCTGCGCTGCCTGGTGCAGTGCGGCTTTGTGCGGGCGGAGGAGCTGCGCCGCTCACCGCCTGCATTGCGATGCCGCTGCTGCGGTGCATTGAGCTGATACAGCAGCGCAAGACCCTTCAAAAGCAGCTCGGGGTCATAATACAATTTATGGCGGCATAGTGGCGTGACGTACTTCGCCAAACCACCTGTAACAACCAGCGTGACGGGCTTGCCGAGCTCCTCTTCAATGCGCTGTACCATGCCGTCGATCAGCACGGCAGTACCCAGGATAGAACCGGACAGCATGCAATCAGACGTGTTGGTTCCGATCGCCTTTTGCGGCGAAGCAAGGTGTACCTGCGGCAGCTGCGCACAGCGCTCGCCGAGGGCGCGCAGCCCGGTGGAAAGCCCCGGGCAGATCACACCGCCGCGGAATATGCGGTTTTCATCCACAACGTTAAAGGTAGTGGCGGTGCCAAGGTCGACCGTAACGACCGGCAGCGGAAAATTTGCCGCCGCATAAGCCGCATCGACAAGCCGATCCTTCCCGACGGCATTTGGCTCGTCAACGCCCATCGTAAGCCCAGTACGAATCTCCGGCGAGACGATAACGGGCTTTTTGCCGGTATAGCAGCGGGCGCACTCCGCCAAAGCCCCGGTGATTTGAGGCACTACACTGGTAAGTACGGCGCCTTCAAAGTGCATAGGGCGCTCTGGGTGGCGTCGATGCGAAAAAATCTTTTCCATTTCGGCACGATATTCAGCAGCCGTACGGGTGCGCACCGTGTCCATGCGCGCCACAAAGCATACACGTCCGTCCCGAATGCCTCCAAGGGCGACGGTGGTGTTGCCTATATCAATGGCTAAAATCATATTCAAAACCTTTCCCTGTACGAGGGTCACGCCGGTTTTGCATAAAACGGCAAAATCCGGCAATCATTTGTCAAGCTGTATTTTACCGCATTTTAATACGGGATACAAGCCTGCGCAAAGATTTTGTTGTATCGGTGGTCTTTTTGCATTATACTTAAAGGGCACTGACGCCGCACGGCGCCGGTCAACTGCTTTTGCTGGAGGTTTTTTGCATGGATTTGAAAGGCAAATGTGTCCTTTTGGGTGTGACTGGCGGCATTGCCGCCTATAAAATGGCAAATGTGGCAAGCGCACTGCGCAAGATTGGCGCAGATGTTGAGGTCATTATGACCAAAAACGCCACACAGTTTATCACGCCGCTTACGTTTGAAACCCTGACCGGTCACAAGTGCATGGTGGATACGTTTGACCGGGACTTTAAGTTTGAGGTCACGCACATCTCGCTTGCAAAAAAGGCGGATGTGATCCTGGTTGCGCCTGCCACGGCAAACGTCATTGCAAAAATGGCACATGGAATAGCAGATGACATGCTGACAACGGTGGTGCTTGCCGCTAAATGCCCGAAGCTTGTTTCGCCTGCCATGAACACCGGCATGCTGGAAAACCCGATCACGCAGGACAACTTAAGGACGCTGGAACACTACGGTTTTACGGTTATCCCCTCGGAGAGCGGGGTGCTGGCGTGCAAGGATGTGGGGAGCGGACGACTGCCCAAAGAGGATGTTTTGCTGGAGCATATTCTGCATACGGTGGCAAAGCCGAAGGACCTGTCGGGCTTGAAGATCGCCGTTACGGCAGGGCCTACGCAGGAGGCGCTTGACCCGGTGCGGTATTTAACAAATCACTCGACCGGCAAAATGGGCTATGCAATTGCTCGCACAGCCGCAATGCGCGGCGCACAGGTGACGCTGATTCACGGTGAGACGGCGCTTGCACCGGTAAAATTTGTAGAGGATGTGCCGGTTGTGAGCGCACAGCAAATGTACGAAGCCGTCACAAGCCGCTTTGAAGCAACGGATGTGTTGATTATGGCAGCGGCGGTGGCGGACTATCGTCCTGTTGCCGTGGCAGACGATAAAATAAAGAAAAAGGATGGCGACATGAGCATCCCGCTTGAGCGGACAGAGGATATCCTCGGTACGGTCGGACCGAAAAAGACGCATCAGTTTTTGTGCGGGTTTTCGATGGAGACGCGTGACCTTGTTGCAAACTCTTCGGCAAAGCTGGCAAAGAAAAACCTTGACATGGTGGTTGCAAACAACCTGAAGGTCGCAGGCGCCGGTTTTGGGGTTGACACAAACGTGGTCACCTTTATTACGCCGGATGGCGTGCGTGAGCTGCCGCTGATGAGCAAAGAGGATGTGGCTGATGCGATCCTTGACGAGATCCTAAAGAGAAGAGCCTAAAAGCAAAACGACCCCCCGGTTTGAACGGATTATGGTCATCCGTACAAGCCGGGGGTCGTGTTTTTCACTTGTGCATGGCGCAGTCTAAACCGCTTGCTGTCCGATTACTGCTCGTTTTCGTAAATCTGAATATAGCGGGGCGCAGTCTTGTCCTGCCAGAAGAGCAGGGCGGCAGTCAGCGCAACAGCCAGCGTGGTGGTGATGGCAAGCACAGCTTTGAGAAATTTCATGTTGAGTGAACCTCCCTTGATCTTGTGAACGCAGCAGGGTGCGTCCATGGTAACATATTGTCAGCTTAGTATAGCATATTTCGGCGCGAAAGGCAAAGGTAAAATATGGAACGAATACAGCAAAAGAGGCAAAAAAATCGGCAGTTAGTTGCAACTAATCGTTGATAATATATAAAAAAATTTGAAAAAATCCTTCATTTGACGCCGGTTGTCGTTGACTTCACAATGTAAATTGAATACAATAAATATGTTAAGCAGCTGCTGTCCCTGTACCAGTGTGCCCATGTGGGCGCGAGGGATGGCAATTCAAACAGAATGGGGGATTTGATTCCATGTTGAACAAGCTGAAACGTGCGGCGCTTGGCGCGCATACGCCGCATGACAAGGCAACTGCTGCAAGCAAACCTGTCCCGATGCCGCTGCCTGCGCAGGTACGCATCCTGATGAGCCAGCACATCGGTGCGCCGGCAAAGGCTTTGGTCAAAAAAGGCGACGAAGTGTTTGTCGGCACTAAGATCGGTGAAGCTGGCGGGTTTGTCTCGGCAAATATCCATTCCAGCGTTTCGGGCACGGTGGCAGCAGTTGAGCCGTTCCGTCTGTCGAATGGGCGTATGTGCGACTCTGTGGTCATTAAGACGGATGGCAAGCAGACGGTCGATCCGTCTGTGAAGGCACCGGAGGTGACGGACAAGGCAAGCTTTTTGGCGGCTGTGCGTGAGTGCGGCCTTGTCGGTTTGGGCGGCGCAGGCTTCCCGACAGACGTCAAGCTGCAGCCGAAGCAGGCAGTTGATACTTTGCTGATCAACGCATCAGAGTGTGAGGTTTGGCTGACCAGCGATACACAGGAAATGCTGGAGTACAGCGACGATATCGTCCGCGGCATTCAGGCGGTCCTGCAGCACACAGGCATCCCGAAATGCGTGATCGGCATTGAGAACAACAAGCCGGAGTGCATTGATCTGCTGTGCAAAAAGACAAGCGATATTGCGTCGATCGAGGTAAAGCCTCTGCCCAGCGTATACGGCACCGGTGCAGAACTGATTTTGATCGAGAAGTGCCTTGGCCGTGAGGTGCCGCATGGCGGTCTGCCGGCAGATGCAGGCGCTATCGTTATGAACGTGACCAGCGTTTCGGCACTGGGCAAGTATCTGGCGACCGGTATGCCGGTGGTGCAGCGCACCATCACGGTAGACGGCGATGCCTGCGCAAAACCGCAGAATGTGATCGTACCGGTCGGCACATCGTACCAGGATATCATTGATGCTGTTGGCATCAAGGGCGGCGAAACCCTGGGCAAGGTAGTTGCCGGCGGTGCTATGATGGGCCCTGCTGTGCAAAACCTGAGCTACCCCACCACCAAGACGACATCCGGTTTGATCCTGCTCAGCGAAAAGGCTGCGCAGCCGGAGCCCGTTAATCCGTGCATCCGCTGCGGCCGCTGCGTAGAGTACTGCCCCATGGGTCTGGAGCCTGTGGAGGTGTCCCGTGCATATGACACCCGCGATGTGCAGGAGCTCGGCAAGCTGCATGCAGATTACTGCTTCAACTGTGGCTCGTGCTCGTTTGTGTGCCCGGCAAAACGCCCGGTTACGCAGATGATGAGCCTGGCCAAGGCATTCTATCTTGGTGAAATCAAAAAAGGAGGCAATAAGTAATGGATACGAAGCTTATTGTTTCGGCTTCTCCGCATGTGCGCTCGACAGAGACGACGCAGGGGCTGATGGCCAATGTGATCGTTGCGCTGTGTCCCTGCGTGGTGGCCTCTGCAATTATCTTTGGCGCACGTGCGCTGCTGGTCACGGCAGTGTCTGTTGTTGCCTGCGTGGCGTTTGAGTGGCTCTATTGCAAGCTGCTGAAGAAGCCCAACCCGATCAGCGATTTATCAGCAGTGGTCACTGGCATCATACTTGCCATGAACGTGCCTGTCGGTATGCCCATTGGCGAGCTTATCATTGGCGACCTGGTCGCGATCGTGATCGTCAAGCAGCTGTTCGGCGGCATCGGCATGAACTTTGCGAACCCGGCTCTGGTTGGTCGTATTATGCTCTTTATCAGTTTTGCCGGCGCTATGACGAATTGGAAGTACCCGGATGCGGCGGTTGATCAGCTGTCTAAAGCTACCCCGCTTTGCGTGTCGGATCCGTCCAAGCTGAGCTTGCTGGACCTGTTTATGGGTATCCACGGCGGCGTGCTCGGTGAGACCTGCGCTCTGGCGATCATCCTGGGTCTGATCTATCTGGTTGCTACAAAGACAATCAGCATTGCGATCCCCGCATCTTATGTGGGCAGCACGTTCTTGTTCTACCTGATTTCCACACACAGCCTGCATGAGTCACTGGTGGGCATTCTGTCCGGCGGTCTGCTGTTCGGTGCTGTGTTTATGGCAACCGATTATGTTACCAGCCCGTTTACGCTCAAGGGCAAGCTGGTGTATGGCGTTGCACTTGGCATTATTACATTTGCGATTCGTGAGTGGGGCAGCTACGCTGAGGGTGTTTCCTTTGCTTTGCTGTTCATGAACCTGTGGGTCCCGTACATCAACGATCTGACCCGTCAGACACCGTATGGCTACATCAAACCTGCGAAGCCCGCAAAAGCTGCAAAGGAGGGTGCCGGTAAATGAATAAGTCTTCTACCTGGGAGGAAACAGTTAAGCCGATCGTCGTGCTGAGCGTGATCGCACTGGTCGTCAGCCTGCTGCTGGCGGTCGTGAACTCTGTTACCGCTCCCGTTATCGCAGAGAATACCAAGCGCACCACTCTGGCTGCCTACGTTGGCGTCCTGCCTTCTGTTTCGGATGCGTCCGAGCTGGAGGAGGTTTCCGGCTATACCACAGCTAATATCACCGGTGTGGTCAAGGTTGCCGACGGCAGTATGGCTGTCAAGGCAGAGGAGGCCGGCTTCGATGGCGGCATCGTCACTGTTATCATGGGCTTTGATGCCAACGGCACAGAGACTGGTATCTGGGTCGATGCATCTACCCAGACCAGCGGCATCGGCTCTAATGTTTCCAAGGCTGACTATCTGGCACAGTTCGATGGCATGGATGGTACGCAGAATATCGTCATGAATCAGGATTTTGACGCTTACAGCGGCGCCACAATCTCGTCCACGGCACTGTTTGCAGCCATCAATGACTGTATCAACTGCTACAACGAACTGGCATAAAGGAGGTTGGTAAGAAATGGCATCTGAAAATAAGTCCAAGGTAAGCATCCTTACCAACGGTATCATCAAAGAAAACCCGGTCCTGCGTCTGGTGCTGGGTACCTGCTCCTGCCTGGCTGTTACAACGGCTGTGTCCAGTGCGCTGGGCATGGGTGCGGCGTTTACATTCGTTCTGGTATGTGCAAATATCATGATCTCCCTGCTGCGTAAGGTGATCCCCGGTAAGGTGCATCTGCCGTGTTACATCGTCATCATTGCGGGCTTTGTTACGATTGTCCAGATGTTTATGCAGGCATATATGGAAAGTCTGTACAATGCGCTGGGCGTCTTTCTGCCGCTGATCGTTGTCAACTGTATTATTCTCGGTCGTGCCGAAATGTTCGCTTGCAAAAACAGCGTGGTTGACTCGGCACTTGATGGTGTCGGCATGGGCATTGGCTATACACTGACCGTTGTGCTGATGGCTACCATCCGTGAGGTGCTGGGCAGCGGCACATGGCTGGGCTTCCAGGTTCTGCCCGAAAGCATGGCAAAAATCGGTATCATGACGCAGGCTCCTGGTGCGTTCTTCTGTTATGGTGTCCTGATGGCCGGTTGTATCTGGCTGGAGGGTAAGCTGGATGCACGCATCGAGCGCAAGAGCTGCTGTGACATCGACAACCTGAAGAAAGGGGCGGAGGAATAATGCTTATCAAACTCGCTGCTATCTTCTTCAGCATGATCCTTGTCAATAACTACGTGCTGGTGAAGTTTTATGGCATCTGCCCGTTCCTGGGCGTTTCCAAAAAGCTGGACTCTGCGGTCGGCATGTCCGGTGCTGTTATCTTTGTTATGGCAATGGCTACTGCCGTAACGTTCCCGATCCAGATTTGCATCCTTGACCCGGCGGGGCTCGGCTACCTGCAGACCATCGTGTTTATTCTGGTCATTGCAGTTCTGGTTCAGTTCATCGAGATCTTCCTCAAAAAGTACATCGTAGCCCTGTACAACTCGCTGGGCGTGTATCTGCCGCTGATCACTACCAACTGCTGCGTCCTGGCAGTTACCATTCTGGTAGTCACCGATTACGGCGGAGATGTTGCAACCTACGGCTTTGGTTATGCATACCTGGAGGCTATCATCTGCGCTATCGGTGCAGGTGTGGGCTTTATGCTGGCAATGGTCATGTTCAGCGGCGTGCGTAAGCGCGTCGAGGCCTGCAATCCTCCTGAGCCCTTTAAGGGTCTGCCGATTACTTTGATCGCAGCGGCAATCACCAGCCTGTCCTTCATGGGCTTTGGCGGTATTGTCGAAAACCTGTTCAACGTCAAACTGTAAAAAGGGAGGAACAGGAAGATGAGTATTGTATCTGCTGTTGTCCTCTGTACCATCGTGGGTGCAGTGGGCGCAATTATTCTGGTTCTTGCGGCCAAGTTCATGGCTGTGGAAGAGGATCCACGTATTGCTGAAGTGAGCGAGTGTCTTGCCGGTGCAAACTGCGGCGGCTGCGGTTACGCAGGCTGTGCAGACTATGCAAAGGCTGTCGTTATGGACGGCGTTGCCTGTGACAAATGTGCGCCGGGCGGTCCTGCTGCTGCGGCTGCTATTGCTAAGATTATGGGCGGCGAGGCAAGTGCCGTCGAAAAGAAGGCGGTCGTGCAGTGCCAGGGCAACTCTGAGCATTGCAAGCCGGCACACGACTACAAGGGCATTCAGAGCTGTGCTGCTGCTGCGGCCTTGTATGGCGGCCCCAAAAGCTGCTCGTTTGCATGCGTTGGTCTTGGCGATTGTACCAAGGTGTGTAAGTTTGATGCAATCCACATTGTGGACGGCGTTGCAAAGGTTGATAACAGCAAGTGTACCGGCTGCGGCGCATGTGCAAATATCTGCCCCAAGCAGGTAATTATGATCGATGCTGCGGGTCCGCGCAAGCCTGTTGTCATGTGTTCTAACCAGGACAAGGGTCCTGTGGCGATGAAGGCGTGTGCAACATCCTGTATTGCCTGCGGCATGTGCGAGCGCACCTGTAAGTTTGATGCGATCCATGTTGTAAACGGTATTGCCCGCATTGATTACGACAAGTGTAAGGGTTGCGGCATGTGTGCGCAGAAGTGCCCCAAGAAGATTATTATTTATCCGCTGAAGCCTGAGGGACAGCAGCTGCCGAAGCCGATTGTTAAACCGGCTGCCCCGGCAGCAAAACCGGCCGCCCCTGCAGCTGCACCGGCGGCAAAGCCGGCAGCTCCTGCTGCAAAACCGGAAGATAAGCCGGCTGAAAAAGCGCAGGCAGCGGTTGAAGAAAAAGCATAATCGTTTCGTGCACCGCAAAACAGGGGTGGGCGCAGAGCCTGCCCCTGTTTTTTTACAATATAAAATTTTTGGCTGTTTTGGCTTGAATTGTAATAAACGACTGTGGTTTAATGAGGACACGAGCTGTAGGTTGAATCGGGATGAGGAGAAGCGTTATGGAACAGCAAAAGACACGGTTGCGCAATGCGGGGTTTGTCACGTTCTTTTTCAGCGGGATCTGTGTAATCAGCACCGGTGTGGTGGTGAGCCTGCTGCAGGAGACCTATGGGTTTGCGTACAGCATGACGGGCACACTGCTGTCGCTGATGAGCATCGGAAATCTGCTGGCCGGTTTTTTGATCACTGCATTGATGGGCGTTATCGGCATGAAGGGCAGTGTACTTTTGCTGACAGCGGGATTTGTGCTCGGCTATAGCCTGATGGGACTAAGCGGTGCTTTGGCTGTACTGATGCTTGCCTTTTTTGTCGTTGGTCTTGCAAAAGGCTGTGCCCTGAACACCTGCACGATTTTGGTGAGCAACAACTCAAAAAACCGCACGCGCGGCATGAATGTGATGCATAGCTGCTATGCGTTTGGTGCGCTGCTCTGTCCGTTTTTGGTTGCAGCTGCTGCCAAGGTCAGCGTTTATTTTACAGTGTTGCTTTTGGCGGCGATTGGCGGTGCGTTGTGGCTGCTGTACGCACTTACTCCGTTTGAAAAGAGCGGCCGCGCTCAAAAAGAAAAGGGAGGCGACAAGACGGATTGGAGCTTTCTGCGTTCAAAGCGCTTTTGGTTTCTGACAGGGCTGCTTTTCTTTCAAAATGCCGCAGAGCAAAGTGTAAACGGCTGGATGGTGACATATTTTAAGGGCAGCGGCATTATTGTCGGCACATTGGCGGCGTATACGGTCACCGTAATGTGGGGGGCGACCTTAATTGCGCGTCTGCTGATTGCATTTGTGATCCCCTTTAAGCACCCGCGCAAGGCCATGATCGGGATGGGCGCATTGAGCATGGTGTTTTATATCATGCTTGTGTTTGCACGCTCGCAGTGGGCGGCGGTCGTACTTTTGTTTGCATTTGCGTTTTCCATGGCAGGCATGAACCCGACTGCGGTGGCAAGTGCGGGGCGCATGACGACACCGGTCAGCATGGGCATTATGCTTCCGGTGGCATCCGGCGGCGCGATTTTAATGCCATGGATTATCGGCGTTGTGGCAGAATCTGGCGGCCTTGCGGCAGGTATGGCAACAAATATCGTGGCTTGTCTGGGGCTTTTGCTGTTTGCGGTTCTGGTTGCACGGCTGCCGGAAGAAGAATAAAACAAAGGGCGGCGCCATCGCATTGATGGCGCCGCCCTTGCGGCTGCAGGCAGTTTTACCCGTTAATGCCGCGTGCTTTTGCGCTGAAAATGCACCCGCAGTAGTCTTGCCGGTACAGCCCGTATTCTTCCGAGAGCTGCAGCGAGCGCAGATAACCGTTGTGCTTTTTGAAGTCGGATGGAAGGTGCTTTACGCCGTATTCAAGCTCCAGCGACTGCCCGATTTCATTGATGCGTTTTGCGTCCTTGTGCGGGCTGATGGACAGGGTGGTCGTAAACCAGTCAAAGCCATGTTCAGCGGCATATTGTGCTGCTCGGCGCATACGCAGCCGATAGCACACCGTGCATCGCCCCCCACGCTCGGGCTCGTTTTCAAGCCCCTGTACAGCGACATAAAACTCCTGCGGGTCGTAGGTGTCCTCGATTACGGTGACACCCAGCGGGTGTGCAGCGGCAACAAACCGCTTAAGCTCCTCACCGCGGCGGTAATATTCTTCTGCCGGCCATGTGTTCGGGTTATAGTACAGGACGGTGATCTCAAAATGCCCGCACAGCTGCTCCAGCACAGCGCTGGAGCACGGACCGCAGCAGGCATGCAGCAGCAGCCGGGGACGATCGACAGACAGCGTCTTGAGTACGGCATCCATTTGTTGGGCATAGTTTAGTTGTTTTGACATAGGCAACATCCTTTGTTATACTGAGCTCGGCGTGAGCAACGCCGCAGCAGGGTCAATTATAGCACATTCTGTGCAGAAATACAGGAGGCAGCATGACAAAAGAGAAAATAGCCCGCATCAATGAGCTGGCGCATAAAAGCAAGACGGTCGGGTTGACGGACGGAGAAAAGGCAGAGCAGCAGACTTTGCGTGACGAGTATCTGGCCGACATCCGCGCAAACTTTCATGCACAAATGGCGAACACCTCGATCAAAGAGCCGGACGGCACAATCCACCGCGTGGTGCGGCGTGCAGGCAATAAAGACAAAAGCTGAACAAGCGACGCGTCAAGAGGAAAAGCATCTTTTCCTCTTTTTTCATGCAGTAAAATATGGTATAATGTAAAAGTGATGATGTGCGTATTGGCATCAGAACGATTTCCAAGGTGGCGCATCCCGGGCAAAGTGCACGGAAAAGGCTGTCTTTAGAGTTATTGATGAAGAGGTCATTACTTATGCTTACTGCAATTACGGGTATCAACTGGGGCGATGAAGGAAAGGGCCGCATGGTCGACCTGATCAGCCAGGACTATGACATTGTTGTGCGTTATCAGGGCGGCAACAATGCGGGTCACACGGTAAAAAATGAGCGCGGCAAATTTGTGCTGAATCTGCTCCCCTCCGGTATCCTGCGGCCGAACGTTGTCTGTGTCATGGGCAATGGTATGGTCATCGACCCGCACCATCTGGATGGTGAGATCAAAAACCTGCGCGAAGGCGGCATTGAGATTACCCCGGCAAACCTGAAGATTTCGGACCGTGCCACGATTACGATGCCGTATCACGTGGATCAGGATGGTTTGGAGGAGGCACGCCTTTCAAAGACGGGCGCTCAGTTTGGCTCTACCAAGCGCGGCATTGCTTACGCATACGGCGATAAATACATGAAGAAAACTCTGCGCATGGGAGATCTGCTGCACCTGGACGAATCGGTAAAAAAGCGTCTGGTCACAATGGTTGACTCCAAGAACCTGGTTATGGAGGGCAGCTATGGTGCAGCGCCGATCAGTGTGGATGCAATGTGGGCATGGCTGCAGCAGTATGCTGAGATCTTCAAGGATTACATCTGTGACGCAGGTCAGTATTTGGCCGAGGCAGATGCGGCCGGCAAAAAGGTGCTGTTTGAGGCACAGCTGGGTGCGCTGCGTGACATCGATTTCGGCATTTACCCGTATACTACATCCTCTAATGTCATCGGTGCTTATGCGCCCATCGGTGCAGGCATCCCGGGTCACAAGCTGACGAATTCCATTGGCGTCATGAAGGCATATTCCTCCTGCGTCGGCGATGGTCCCTTTACCGCTGAGCTGGCAATGACAGAGGAAGAGAAGCATGATCTGCGTGAAGCAGGTCATGAGTACGGCGCTGCGACCGGTCGTCCCCGCCGTGTGGGTCCGATTGACCTGGTGGCAAGTCGGTACGGCGTGTTCTGCCAGGGCTGCGATGAAGTTGCCCTGACACTTTTGGATGTGCTGGACTACATGGAAAAGATCCCTGTCGTGACGGAATACAAGCTGTCTGACGGCACAACGACCGCACGCTTCCCCATGGGTGAGGCGCTGGATACTGCACAGCCCATTGTAGAGTACCTGCCCGGCTGGCACTGCGATATTACGTCAGCCCGCAAATGGGAGGACCTGCCTGCACAGGCACAGGCTTATGTGGAGTACCTGGAAAAGGCTGTCGGCTGCAAGATTACCTATATTTCTGTTGGTGCGGAGCGCGAGGCTTATATCCGCCACGTCTGAAAAACCGTTTCCGTTCAGTAACTGTAAGGGGGAGCAGCGTAAATGTTTGATATTATTACCGACAGTGCATGTGATTTGACGCTGGACGAAGCAAAGCGTCTCAACATTGAAATCGTGCCCTTCTATGTCTCACTGGATGGTGAGCATTACCGCAAGGAGGGCGTCGAGGTGGCTGTACGGGATTTTTATCAGTTTATGGTAGACAATCCCTCTGCATACCCCAAAACGAGCCTTGCATCGATCGATGATTTTGAAAAGACATTCCGTGCATATGCGGAGCAGGGACGGCAGGTGCTGTGCCTGTGCTTTACCAGCAAGATGAGTGGCTGCGTGGGCAGCGCCCGCAATGCGAGAGATCTCGTGCTGGAGGACTACCCGGAGGCGCGGATCGAAGTGATCGATTCAGCGGCGGCAACGGTGACTGAGGCAACGATGGTCGAAAATGCCGTGTCAATGCGGGATGCTGGCTGTACTTTGGACGAGGCAGTCACATGGCTGGAGGCGGAAAAGGTAACCAACCAGATTTTCTTTACTGTAGGTAATCTGGACTACCTGATCAAAGGCGGTCGCATTGGCAAGGTGACCGGACGTGCGGCAAACATGCTGGGCATCAAACCGATGATCCTGTTTAAGGATGGCGAGATCTTTTCCGGAGGCGTGGCGCGCGGACGCCAAAAGAGCTTTGAAAAAGCGCTGGAGCAGCTGCTGAATTATCTCTCTGCACATGGCGGTGTGCCGGATGATTACCGTATTATCATTGGCTACGGCTTTGATGAGGAAGAAGGTAAGCGTCTGTGGATGCAAACCCGTGCAGCCTTGCGTGCAAAATATCCGGGCTGTACCTGTGATGTGGAGGCGTTGCAGATTGGCAGTACGATTGCGGTGCACACCGGGCCTTATGCACTGGGCATGGGTGTTATGCGCCGCTGGAAAAAGCAAAACTGAACAAAATTAACAATGAGCAAACGGCAGGGCTACATGGCTTTGCCGTTTGTTTTTGCGTTAGAATTTACAACAATGCAAACTTTTTATGAAGTGGCTTGACAAAACTGCGGAACAGGGATATATTATTAGCAGTCAAGCATGATGAGTGCTAATAACAAAACCGAGCGATCGATAGGAGGCGCATGGAGGATGAAATGTAAATCGATAATAGATTGTTTCTGGCTTTGCTGCGTCTATACAGCTAAATGCTAGCAGAATAAAAGCCTGACCGCTAAAACTGACAACATCGGTATGAATGGGGGAAAACTTTATGAATACCAATCAATATACACAAAAAACCATCGAGGCTTTGCAGGCAGCCCAACAGCTGGCGGTAGAATATCAGCATAACCAGCTGGAGCCGGAGCATGTGTTGTATGCGCTGGCGTCGCAGGAGCAGGGACTGATCCCGCAGCTGCTGCAAAAGCTGAACGTAGACGCAGGCAGCTTTGCCGCTGCGGTTGCCGAAAAGCTTTCGGCGCTGCCGCGCGTGTCCGGCTCTGGACGTGACCCGGATAAGGTTTACATCTCGCAGGCTTTGGATAAGGTGCTGAGCGCTGCCGCACGTGAGGCAAAGTCGATGAAAGACGACTATATCAGCGTGGAGCATGTGTTTTTGGGACTGCTGGATGAGCAAACCCAGAATACAACCGGATTGTTCCGTGCCTTTAGCATCACCAAAGATAAATTCCTGCAGCAGCTGACCGGGGTGCGCGGAAATCAGCGTGTGACAAATGACAACCCAGAAGATACCTACAACGCTTTGCAAAAATATGGTCAGGATCTGGTCGACCTTGCCCGCAAGCAAAAGCTTGATCCCGTCATTGGGCGTGATCAGGAGATCCGCAATGTGATCCGTATCCTGTCCCGTAAGACCAAAAATAACCCCTGTCTGATTGGTGAACCCGGTGTTGGCAAAACGGCTATTGCCGAGGGGCTTGCACAGCGCATCGTGCGCGGTGATGTGCCCGAAAACCTGAAAGACCGCACTGTGTTCAGCCTGGATATGGGTGCGCTTGTGGCAGGCGCAAAGTATCGCGGCGAATTTGAAGAGCGCCTGAAGAGCGTCCTGAATGAGGTAAAAAAGAGCGAGGGAAAAATCATCCTCTTTATCGATGAGCTGCACACCATTGTGGGTGCGGGCAAGACGGATGGCGCTATGGACGCAGGCAACCTGCTCAAGCCTATGCTGGCGCGCGGTGAGCTGCACTGCATCGGTGCCACGACATTGGATGAGTACCGGCAGTATATTGAAAAAGACCCTGCGCTGGAGCGTCGCTTTCAGCCGGTGCAGGTGGATGAGCCTACGGTCGAGGATACGATCTCGATCCTGCGTGGCTTGAAGGAACGTTATGAGGTCTTCCATGGCGTAAAAATTAACGACAGTGCACTGATTGCAGCGGCAACGCTGTCGGATCGCTATATCACCGAGCGTTTTTTGCCGGATAAGGCGATTGACCTTGTGGATGAAGCCTGTGCGATGATAAAGACCGAGATGGACAGCATGCCAAGCGAAATGGACGACATGGCACACCGTATCACACAGCTGCAAATCGAGCAGGTAAGCCTGAAAAAGGAGACGGATGCACTGAGCCAAAGCCGCTTGAAGGACCTTGAACGAGAGTTGGCAGAGCTGCAAGATAAGTTCCGCAGCATGAAGGCAAAGTGGGAGAACGAAAAGAATGCGATTGGCAAGGTGCAGTCTCTGCGTGAAAAGATCGAGCAGACAAACGCTGCAATCGAAAAGGCACAGCGTGACTATGACCTGAACAAAGCGGCGGAGCTGAAATACGGCAAGCTGCCTCAACTGCAGAAGCAGCTGGAAGAAGAGGAGAAAATCGCAGCAGAGAAAAAAGAAAACAGCCTGCTGCGTGACCGCGTAACAGATGATGAGATCGCCCGCATCGTTGCCCGCTGGACGGGTATCCCGGTAGAGAAGCTTGTGGAGAGCGAGCGCGAAAAATTACTGCACCTGGACGATGTGCTGCATCAGCGCGTCGTGGGACAGGATGAGGCGGTCACTAAGGTGAGCGAGGCGATCCTGCGCAGCCGTGCGGGGATTGCAAATCCCAACCGACCGATTGGCAGCTTTTTATTCCTGGGTCCTACAGGCGTTGGCAAAACGGAGCTGGCAAAGGCGCTGGCACAGTCACTGTTTGATGATGAGCGCAATATGGTGCGCATTGATATGACGGAATACATGGAGAAGTTCAGCGTAAGCCGTCTGATCGGAGCGCCTCCGGGATATGTCGGCTATGAAGAGGGCGGACAGCTGACAGAGGCAGTGCGCCGCAAACCGTATAGCGTAGTGCTGTTTGATGAGGTCGAAAAGGCCCACCCGGATGTGTTCAATATCCTTCTGCAAATATTGGATGACGGCCGCATTACGGACAGCCAGGGACGTACGGTGGATTTCAAAAACACAGTTATTATTTTGACATCGAATCTGGGCAGTGACATCATCCTGGATGACCTGGAACAGGGACGTGCAAACGGTACAAACGAGATCAGTGCACAGGCACGCAGTCAAATCGACCGGCTGCTTAAGAGCAAGTTCCGCCCAGAGTTTCTCAACCGTCTGGATGAAATTGTGTACTACAAGAGCCTGACCAAAGAGGAAACACGCAAAATTGTGGATCTGCAGCTGAACGATCTGCGGCGTCGCATGGAAGAGGGCAAGCACCTGAAGCTGGAGGTCACTACGGCGGCAAAGGATTATATCATCGATTCCGCTTACGACAGCATTTACGGAGCCCGTCCCATCAAGCGCTTTATCCAAAGCCGGGTAGAGACCATGATTGCAAAAAAGATTCTTCAGGGCAGCTTTGAAGAAGGTGCAACCATTACGGTGGATTGTGACGGCGGCGAGTTTGTGCTGCGTTGATAACAATCTTTCGCAGATTTTACACTTTTTGCAGATCATCAGAGACCAAGACGCTTGCGTCGTGCGGTTGAATATGATATTATAACCACAAGCATATGTGCTTTTCATCGCTGAAGGCAACGGTGAAAAGCACATTTTTGTATAAGATATTTATTATATAACAGAAAGTTGAGTGTGATTCCTCTTTTTATGGACGATGGCAGTATTACGCTCTTGGTGGTATTGATCGTTTTGGTGGCTTTTTCCGCCTTCTTCTCTGCCTCCGAGACCGCATTTTCCTCTTTGAACCAGATTCGATTGAAAAGCCGTGCGGAAGATGGAGATACCGCAGCAGCACGGGTGTTGGCAATGGCCGGGCAGTACGACAAGCTGCTCTCCTCGATCCTTATCGGAAACAACGTTGTGAACATCGGCGCGGCATCCATTGGCACGATTTTGTTTACCCGTTACCTGGGCACAGAAAAGGGTGCTACTGTGTCAACGATCGTGCTAACGATCGTTGTACTGATTTTTGGCGAGGTGACACCCAAAAGCCTTGCAAAGGAAATGCCCGAAAGGGTCGCGACCGCAGTGTCGCCGGTACTTCATTTGTTGATGGTGATCCTAACGCCGCTGACATGGCTGTTCAGTCAGTGGAAAAAGCTGCTGGGGTTGTTTGTACGTCCCACAGAGGACACGATCACAGAGGGTGAGCTGATTACAATGGTGAGCGAGGCGGAAAGCGATGGCGAGCTGACCGACCGCGAGAGTGAGCTGATCCGAAGTGCGATTGAATTTGATGATGTAGAGGTAGAGGAGATCCTGACGCCGCGCGTGGATGTGGTAGCCGTCGAGGACGACACTCCGCTGGATGAAGTGGCGCAAATCTTTGCAGAGTCAGGCTATTCGAGACTGCCGGTGTATCATGGAACGATCGATAATATTATTGGCGTTGTCCACGAGAAGGATTTTTATCTTGCCCGCCTTAAAAAGACCCCTACGCTGGAGGAGCTGACAGCGCCCACGCTGTATACCACGGGCTCTACGCAAATTTCGCAATTGCTGCGTACTTTGCGGGAGCAGCACCACCACATGGCGGTTGTTGTGGACGAGTACGGCGGCACAGAGGGTATTATCACGTTGGAGGATATCCTGGAAGAGTTGGTCGGCGAAATTTGGGATGAGCATGACGAGGAAACAGAAGAATTCCGGAAGCAAAAGGACGGCAGCTGGCTTGTTGCTGGTACGGCAAATGTAGATGACCTCTACGAGAGGCTGGATTTGCCGGAGGACGAGGACGTCGACTCGAACACGGTCAATGGACTTGTACAAGAAAAAACGCACCGTCTGCCCAAGGTCGGCGACAGCTTTTTGCTGGGTGAATACGAGGCTGTCGTGACGCGCACTGCCCGCCGTCGTGTGACGGAAGTACGGTTGACACCAATCGAACAACCAGAAGAAACCCGAGACGAAAAAGAAAAGGAAAAGCTTCTTTTTGGGCGCCCTCATATAGAAAAGTAAAAAACAATGCTCACGGCGGCGGCTGTGAGCATTGTTTTTTAGAGATATGTCGCAATCGGCGATAGAAAAGCCTCCTTTTTTCAGATGAAATGGATGTGGGGATGATTCTAAAATTTCAGGTTGCACCTCCTGCTAAAATCGGCTTGCCGGGATGATAATGTCGGATGGTTTTGCGCTCCGGCGAAGCATTCCTGTTTTTCAAGTGCTTTGCAGCAGCCATAGCCGGTGTGACGAAGGTGGGGATGGCGGCTGCAGTCATGACGGCAAGTGCTGTTGCGGCGGCGGTGCAGAAACAAACAGGATGCTTGCGGGTAAAACGGATGATGTTCATAAGTTGTAATCTCCTTTGGTGTTTTTTTATGTGTTTTTTGATGTCTGCTTTTTTGAGGGAGTGTTGGGAGTGTTTTTGATGTGCCTTATGTCTATACATACGCCTTGACCTGCCGGAACGTTACAAGAAATAAAAAGAGATGTCTGCCCGGCGCAGACAAAATAAAAATCCCCTTGTCCGAGGTCTGCCGAGCCGGACAGGGGGATTTGACGATAAAGGTATATTTACAGGGTATTTGCGTGCTGAATCAACGTACGGATATGGTGTGCCAGCATTTCAATGGCGGTGCTGTTTTCGCCGCCGTTTGGCACGATGATATCGGCGTTCCGCTTACTGGGTTCGACAAAAGCATCGTGCATGGGCTTGACGGTGGTCAGGTACTGCTGCACCACGCTGTCCAGCGAGCGGCCACGCTCTTTGACATCACGCAGGATACGGCGCAGGATGCGCTCGTCGGCATCGGTATCCACAAAGATCTTGTAGTCGAACATGGCGCACAATGCCGGCTCGACAAATGGCAGGATTCCCTCGACGATCAGGACCGGAGCAGGTGCGATGTGCTGTACCTTGTCGCTGCGGTTGTGGTCGGCGTAGTCGTATATCGGGCAATCGATGGCACGACCGGCTTTAAGCTCCTGCAGGTGATAGATGAGCAAGGCGTTGTCGAAGGCATCCGGGTGGTCGTAGTTCAATTTGCAGCGTTCCTCAAAAGACAGATCGTCGTGGCGCTTGTAGTAGCTGTCATGAGAGATAAGCCGCACCTCATCCTCGCCAAAGCGCTCCTTCAAGCGCAGTGCGAGGGTCGTCTTGCCGCTGCCGGATCCGCCGGCGATACCGATGATCAGATTTTTCATGGTTGGTATGTCCTCCTGCATAAATCGGTGGAAAAACCGAATGAGATAGATTATAATGGGTTCAAGTAACCGTACGCTGTATGCGGCAGCGCTTTCTTTTAATGATAACACAAAAGGGTCTGTTTTGACAGACTGTTTGCGCCCGGCAGGAGGATTTTTATGAAAAAAGTGATTTCAGCACCCTACATCGACCAGACAGAGCGATGGGTAAACGGGTGTGAGAGCATCAGCGCGGTAATGCTGCTGCAAGCAGTGGGTGTTTGGATTGACCCGGATACGTTTATCGGGCGAGACCTGCCGCATGCACCTTACTGGGATGCAGACGGCAGGCACTATGGTCCGAACCCGTATACGACTTATCCGGGCGACCCGCATGACCACAGCGGATGGGGCTGCTATGCGCCGTGCATCGTTACAGCGCTGCAGAGTGCTTTGGAGCATGAGGGAGCCGCAGCGCGCTTTGACGTGATTGACGAGACAGGGAAAACAGCCGCACAGCTTTGCGAGCATATTGACGCCGGTATGCCTGTGGTTTTTTGGGCTACGCTGGATTTTCAGCCCGTGCCGGAAAAACGGGATCATTGGTACCTGAATGATGGAACGGACTTTGCGTGGAAGTGCAATGAACACTGCCTGTTGCTTGTGGGCTACGATGAAGAGGGCTACTGGTTCAATGACCCGTGGCATAACCACGGCTTGTGTCGACAGCCGAAAGAGCTTGTCGAGCGCTGCCATGAAGCACAGGGGATGTTTGCGGTGACCCTGCGCCGCAAAAAAGCCGCCGAATAAAGAAAAAGGCTTCGCTGCAAAAAACAGCGAAGCCTTTAATACTGATTAAAAAACCAGCGCTTAGTTCTGCTTCATGCGAGCGAAGCAGTCAGAGCAGTAGACGGGACGATCCTCACGGGGCTGGAAGGGAACCTTGCAAGCCTTGCCGCAAGCTGCGCAGACAGCATCGAACATCTGACGCTCACCGCTGTTGTTGCCGCCACGGACGCCGTTCTTGCGGGCGTCACGGCAGGGCTTGCAGCGCTGGGGCTGATTCTCGAAGCCGCGAGATGCATAGAACTCCTGCTCACCAGCAGTCCAAACAAACTCCTTGCCGCAGTCTTTGCAAACTAAAGTCTTGTCTTCGAACATAGTAGTATCTCCTCTTTGTTTAGTTCTTGCCCACGGAAGGATTGTAACCATACCTTTGGTTTTTAGGGACCATCGCGCTGATCGTAAGCTTACCAGGGGCTTGAATGAGTATATGTCCTCTGGCTGAGGACCACACTATTGTACCGTTAATTTGGTCTTTTGTCAACCAAAAAACGATCCTGTGCATCGTTCTTTGTCGATATGACAGAAAGCACAAGATAAGTTTCAACAAAACGCCCAAAGCAAGCAAAAGGGCTGCACCCCGGTTGGGGTGCAGCCCTTGAACAGCCTTTCGGGAAGAGGTTATTTCTCAACTACTTCCTTGGTGTCGCGTGCGATCATCAGCTCCTCGTCGGTAGCGATGACCAGGGTGCGAACCTTTGCGCCCCAGGCGGTGATTTCGCACACATCGCCAACGGGGTGCTTGTTCTTTTCGGTATCAATGCGGATACCGAGCCAATCCATGTGGTGGCAGACCTTTGCACGAGCGATTGCATCGTGCTCGCCGATGCCGCCGGTAAAGACGATGGCATCCACGCCGCCCATAGCAGCGATGTAAGAGCCAACGACCTTCTTGATCTGGTAGTTCAGCATATCGGATGCGAGCATAGCACGCTCGTTGCCGGCGGCAGCTGCTTCCTCGATGTCACGCTTGTCGCTGGAAACACCGGAAATGCCCAGCAGACCGGACTTCTTGTTCAGGATCTCATCCAGCTGATGACCGGTGATGTTCAGGGTGTACTTCAGGTAGTTGACCACAGAAGGATCAAGGTCGCCGCAGCGGGTGCCCATCATCAGGCCGGCCAGCGGGGTCATACCCATGGAGGTGTCTACGACACGGCCCTGGTCGACGGCGGCAATGGAGGAACCATTGCCCAAGTGGCAGGTGATCAGCTTCAGGCGCTCAATGGGCTCCTCGAGATACTCGGCAGCCTTGTGAGAAACATACTTGTGGCTGGTGCCATGGAAGCCGTAACGACGTACGCCGTACTTCTCGTAATACTCGTACGGGATTGCATACATATAGGCCTTCGGGGGCATTGTGCTGTGGAATGCGGTATCGAAAACAGCAACCATCGGGATGTCGTTGCCAAATACCTTGCGTGCAGCCTCAATACCCAGGATGCCGGCGGGGTTGTGCAGAGGAGCCAGCGGGCTCAGCTCGCGGATCGTCTGGACGACCTCATCGGTAATCAGGCAGCTGGTCTTGAACTTTTCGCCGCCGTGAACGACGCGGTGACCGATTGCATCGATTTCGCTTACATCACTGATGCACTTGCCGTCACCAGTGGTCATCTTGCGTACGACCTCAGCAAATGCCTCGGTGTGGGTGGGGAAAATCGCAGGTGTGGTAGCCTTATTGCCGTTTGCATCATGAGTGATCATGCTGCTCTCCATGCCGATACGCTCGCACAGACCTTTGCACAGCACCTTCTCGCCGTCCATATCGATCAGCTGATATTTCAGAGAAGAAGAACCGCAGTTGATAACCAGAACTTTCATCTTGTTATAGCCTCCTGTAGCTTTTTGTTATGCCCTACACGGACATAATTTTACAGATTCCTGCATTTATTATATAATAGGAAAAAATGCTTTTCAAGGCACAAGCACAGAAAAGAATGGAAACTTGTGTCCAACGTTTTTTTGTGCGTATCTCAAAAGAAATTACATGCGGCTTCTGCTGCAGTGTTATTTTTGCACAGATTTGGTCTTTGAAGAAAATGGTAGGAGCTGTAAAATGAGGTTTGCGGGTATTATTGCTGAATATGACCCCTTTCACAATGGGCATGCGTGGCAGCTGCAACAAGCCAGGGCGATGGGCGCGCAACGCATAGCGGTCGCAATGAGCTGTGGTCTGACACAGCGCGGGGCGCTGCCTCTGCTGCCGGAGCAGGTGCGTGCCCATGCGGCGCTGCTGTGTGGTGCGGATATCATCTATGCGCTGCCGGCGCCTTACGCCTGTGCGGGTGCGGAGGCGTTTGCACGTGCGGGTGTTTGCCTGCTGTCGGCGGCGGGCTGTGATGCACTGGTGTTTGGCGCAGAGACCCCTGATGCGGACCTGCTGCAAATGACGGCAAAGCTCCTTGTGAGCGAAGCGTACAAAAAAGAGCTGAAACACCAGCTGAGCACAGGTGCAAGAAGCTTTGCGGCGGCAAGGCAGCAGGCGCTGGCAGTGCTTTGCCCGGGCAGCGGCGCAGCAGAGCTTTTGGATATGCCTAATAATAACCTGGCGGTCGAATACTGCAAGGCAATTTTAGAGCAGGGAGCAAAGATGACGCCGATGCCATTGCCGCGTCATGGTGCAAACCACGGCGAGAAGCTCGACGCAGAAAACCCATATGCCAGCGCCAGTGCTCTGCGCACACTTTGGCAGCAGGGCGGCGCGGATGCCATTGCGCCTTACGTGCCGCAGCAGGCGCTGGAGCTGTACCGGGATGCGGAAAAAGAGGGAAGCTTTACCGATTTTGCGACAGCGGAGCGCAGTGAGCTCGCCCTGTTGCGTGCACGCTGCAAGGGCGCGCATCCGTTTGCACAGGTGCGTGGTACATCGGAGGGCGTTGACAATAGGCTCGAGCGTGCGGTGCGCAATGCATCGACATATGAGGAACTGCTGACACTGCTGACCACGGTGCGCTACCCGCGGGCGAGGATGCGCCGCTTTGCCATGGATGCCGCACTTGGCTGGAATGCAGGCGAGCTCCCGGTTTTGCCGCCGTATCTCCATGTGCTTGCTGCTCGCAAAGCTGCGCTGCCGCTTATAAAACAGGCGGCACTTCCGGCAGGGCATTCGCTTGCGAGACTGGAGAAGGAGGGAGAGGTGTGTGCACGGGCTGTTGCGGCGCAGGTCACGGCGGATGACTTTGCGGCTTTTTGCCGCAAAACGCCGGCGCCCATGGGGGCAAGCTACCGCACGAAGAACACGTTTTTGTCGTTGCAGCAGCATGTGCCCGGGACGCAGACATGAAACAAAATACTGCAAAATATTTAACATGTTTTAGCCGCAGGATGCTTGACGTCTAGACGCCTTGTTGGGTATACTATACTAAATGTTGAAGTTGTGAGTCGTTTTTACAAGATGACCTCGCAACAGAAAGGCGGGTGGACGGTATCTTTAAGTCAACCATTCAAATCCCAAAGCTGCGCGAAAAACTGATGGAAGCGCTGCAGGCAGTTTTGCCGATCGTAGGCATTGTGCTGATACTGTGCTTTACCATTGCCCCGGTTTCGCCAAGCATTTTACTGTGTTTTTTGTTGGGTGCGGCAATGATCGTTGTCGGCATCATGTTCTTTACGCTGGGTGCTGAAATGAGCATGAGCCCAATGGGCGAGCGTGCAGGTGTTGCGCTGACACGCAGCCGCAGCCTGCCGCTGATCCTGGTCGTCGGTTTTGTATTGGGCATTCTGATCACGATCTCAGAGCCCGACTTGCAGGTGCTTGCAAACCAGGTGCCGTCGATCCCGAATATAACGCTGATCCTGGCGGTCGCAGTGGGCGTCGGCTTATTTTTGATGATCGCATTTGCACGTATGCTGTTTGGTATCCCGCTGCCGCAGCTGCTGACGGTGCTGTATGCGGCGGTTTTTATCCTGGCGGCATTTGTGCCGCGTGAGTTTCTGGCGGTTGCGTTTGACTCGGGCGGTGTGACGACCGGACCGATGACGGTGCCGTTTATTATGGCACTGGGCGTCGGTGTTGCCGCGATCCGTGGTGACCGTCATGCAGCGGACGACAGCTTCGGTCTGGTCTCGCTGTGCTCGGTCGGTCCGATTCTGGCAGTGCTTGTCCTCGGTATTGCGTTTGGTGCAAGCGGCAGCACCTATGTGCCGCCGGTGCTGCCCGATGTTGCCGATTCGGTTGAGCTGTGGGATTTGTTCCGTGATGGTCTCCCGACATACATTAAGGAAATTGCCGTATCGCTTTTACCGATTGTAATTCTGTTTGGCATATTTCAATTTGTGGCATTAAAGCTTGACCGTCGCACATTACAGCGTGTCTGCGTTGGTTTGGTGTATACCTACATCGGGCTGGTGCTGTTTTTGACGGGGGCGAATGTCGGCTTTATGCCGGCCGGCAATTATTTGGGACAGGTGCTTGCAGGGGCAAGCTTCCGCTGGGTGCTGATACCGATTGGCATGCTGATCGGCTTTTTTATCGTGCGTGCCGAGCCGGCGGTTTACGTCCTGAACAAGCAGGTGGAAGAGGTGACCGACGGAGCAATCTCGGCAAAAGCAATGGGCACAGCCCTTTCCGCCGGCGTGTCGATTTCAATCGGTTTGGCCATGGTGCGTGTGCTTACGGGCATTTCGATTTTGTGGTTTCTGGTGCCGGGGTATGCGTTTGCCATTGGCATTGCATTTGTGGTGCCGAAGCTGTTTACAGCCATTGCGTTTGATGCCGGCGGCGTTGCTTCCGGCCCCATGACAGCGGCATTTTTGCTGCCGCTTGCACAAGGTGCATGTACAGCGGTGGGAGGCAATATTGTTACGGATGCTTTCGGCGTGGTTGCCATGGTGGCTATGACACCGCTGATCACGGTGCAGCTAATGGGTCTTGCCGCAAAGCTGCGTACACGCAAGGCACGCCTTGCGCAGTCTGCTCTGTCCGGAGCGGTTGCGTTTGCAGACCTGCCGGATGATGCTATTATTGAACTGTAAGGGGGTGCACCATGGGCAATTTACTCTGGATGGTCACGATCACGGAGCGCCGCTCCACAGATGCATTTCTGGACCTGTACCGCACGCATGGTGTGGATGTCAATTTGTGTACAGTCGGCAGCGGCACAGCGATGCGTGAAACACTGTCCACCCTTGGTCTGGAAAAAACCGAAAAGGCGGTGTTGCTGTCGATTGTCACGGAGAATACGTGGAAAGATGTGCAGCGCAGTCTGCGCCAAAGGATGCATATTGATGTGCCGGGCACAGGCATTGCGTTCACGGTGCCGCTCAGCAGCATAGGCGGACCGCGTGCGCTGCAGTTCCTTACCCACAATCAGCAGTTCACCTTAAAGGAGGAAAGCACGTTGAAAGATACCCATTATGAGCTTTTGCTGGTCATTGCAAATCAGGGCTATATCGGCTCTATTATGGATGCCGCACGTGCAGCCGGTGCATTTGGCGGCACGGTGATCCACGCAAAAGGCACCGGCATGGAGGGCGCAGCCCGATTCCTGGGTGTGGAGCTTGTCAATGAAAAAGAAGTGATCCTTATTGTGACCCGCACGACCCGTAAAAACGATATCATGAAGGCGATTATGGCAGGCACGGACAAGGCAGCCGGTGCAATCGTTTTCTCGTTGCCTGTTACCGATACGGCGGGTCTGCGCCTGATGGTGGAAGACGAGCACGTGCAGGCTGCACAAGATGCTTGCAAATCGACCGAAACCGGCGTAGAATAAAAGCGTATTCAGCGTATGCTGTGATCCACGTCTGTCAGGGAAAACTTGACAGACGTGTTTTTATTTTGCGATGTGTCTTTTGGGATACTGTGCGTTGAAAAGGAGATGCTGTATGTTCCGTCAAATCAATTGGAAACGAGCTTTGGCAAATGCGCTTGCCATTTTGTTTGGCAATGCGCTTTATTCGTTGACGGTGGCATTGTTTTTAGAGCCGTCCGGTTTGATCACCGGAGGGGCGACAGGCATTGCACTGGCCGCTAATAAGGCAATCGGGGTACCGGTATCTTACGTATGGTTTTGCATCAATGCGGCAATGCTTTTGCTTGGCTGGGGCGTTTTGGGGCGTCACTTTGCGCTGAACACACTTGCCAGCAGCATCCTGAGCCCGCTGACGCTGGCACTGTGGGAACGTTTGTTGAATGGTCTGGTCCTGACAGATGATCTGGTGCTCTGTACGGTTTTTTCCGGGTTGGGGATCGGCATTTCGCTGGGCATTACGATCCGTGCCGGGGCGTCGACCGGAGGAATGGATATCCCGCCGCTGGTTCTAAACAAATGGTTCCGCTTGAACGTGTCGGTGACAATGATGGTGTTTGATCTGGCGATCCTCTGCCTGCAAGCTGCGTTCAGCCCGTTGCAGCAGTCGCTGTACGGCGTGCTGCTGGTGATCGTGTACACGATCGTGCTGGATAAGATGCTGATGAAGGGAACGAGCCGCACACAGGTGAAGCTCATCAGCGAAAAGCCGGAGCAAATCCGGCAGGCGATATTTGAGCAATTAGACCGCGGCGTGACAATCCTGCATGGAGAGGGCGGCTACAGCGGCGAACAAAAGCAGATACTGCTGAGTGTGATCTCGAACCGACAGTTGCCCAGAATAGAAAAAATAGTGCGTGCGATCGACCCGTCCTGTTTTATGATCGTGAGCCATGTGACAGAGGTGAGAGGCCGTGGATTTTCGATGGATAAGGAATATCAGTAACTTTTATGGGAGGTCTTGCAAAGCGGCAGGGCTTTGGGGTATATTATAAAGGAATGACCAAACGGTCATGACGCTGACTGCACAAGAGAGGAACAATTTATGTTTGATGTTTTTAATATTTTGAAAAAAGAGAATAACGGCAGTGTTAAGCAGGTGACGCGTGAGACGATCATCGGTGATATCCTGGATATGGACGACACGACCGCACCCTACTTTATGGCAATCGGTATGCATTGCCTGGGCTGCCCTGCGTCCCGCGGCGAAACCATCGAAGAGGCTTGCGAGGTGCACGGTGTGGACTGCGATGAGCTGATCGAGCAGCTGAACCTTCACCTGGCTTCCAAAAAATTGTAATGCTGCCGCAATTGGATGCGCGCCTGACTGCAGCTGCACAGCTGGTGCGGCCGGGACAGCCGGTAGCGGATATTGGTTGTGACCACGGCAAATTAACGGCTGTGCTGGCGGCCTCGGGCAAATACCCCAAGGTGATTGGGGCGGACCTGCGGCCGGGACCGTTGGCAAAGGCAAGGCAAACGCTGGAACATGCAGGATGTCAAGACCGCGCTGAGCTTCGGCTCGGCGACGGTCTTTCTGTGTTATCGGAGTATGAGGTCGGTACGATCGTTTTGGCGGGCGTTTCGGCACAGACAACATGGGAGATCATAGAGAAGGCGCCATGGGTGAGCACTGTGGGCGGACCCCGGCTTGTCATGATCCCTGCAACACGCCATAGCGAGCTGCGCCGCTGGCTGTGGCAGCATGGGTTTGCACTGGTTGCGGACCGTCCGGTGCAGGCGGCGGGCCGCTGGTATGCCGTGATGGCGGCAGAGTATACGGGCGAATGCGCAGCACCGGATTTTGCGCAATGCCTGTTAGGCAAAACAGGCGAATACCCGGAAGGGACAGGTTATGCGGCATGGCAAAAGGCTAAACTGCCCCGCCTTCGTCTGGGCGTGCCGGACGGTACGCCGCTGGCGCAGGAAATTGATGCTTTACTAAAGAAATGATGCAAAGCCTGAAAATGCGAGGTGACAAGAGAATATGGCGACCACACAACAGGTCTATGAAGAAATGTTAAAAATTGCACCTCTTGAGCTGGCGGAGGGCTGGGACAACCCCGGTCTGCTGGTGGACTGCGGCGGTGAGGTGCGCCGCGTGCTGGTGACACTGGACATCACCCCTGAGGTGGTGGAAGAAGCCGCCGCAAAGCACTGCGAGGTGATTGTGGCGCATCACCCGGTTGTTTTCAGCCCCTTAAAAAAGCTGGACACGTCGGATGTGCCGTATCAGCTGATACGAGCCGGGATATCGGCGGTTTGCATGCACACAAATCTTGACGCTGCAAAAGGCGGCGTCAACGATGTGCTGGCGGGTGTTTTTGGTATGAAGAACGCTGTCCCGTTTGCGGATGGCTGCGGTCGTGTGGGTGAAATTGAACCGATAACGGTCGCTGCACTGGCACAAAAGGCGAGAAGCGAGCTGGAGGCTCTGTGCAACCTGCCGAAGTATGGGCAAACGGTACAAATCAAATATGCGGATGCAGGACGTGTTGTGAGCCGACTGGCTGTTATCAGCGGAGCGGGCGGAAGTATGTTTGAGGATGCGATCACGGTGGGTGCGGATTGCCTGCTGACTGGGGAAGCAAACCATCATCATGCCTGCGATGCAAAGCGGCTCGGTCTGTCGTTGATTGCGGCAGGACACTATGCCACCGAATTCCCTGTAACAGCGGCTGTGTCAGAAAAGCTTCAAGCTGCATTGCCGGAGGTGGAGGTGCTTGTAAGCACGGAAAACCGGGATCCTTATACATATATGTAATGTAACAACGAGGTAAGTACAAATGGCGCTGGATGCCGCAACACTGGCACTGACGGCAGCGGAACTGAAAACGCTGCTGACAGAAGCGAAAATTGCAAAAATATTTGAACCGACGCGGGATGAGCTTGTCTTGACAATGCGCACCCGGACGCAAACGTACAGCCTGCTGCTGTCAGCCCGCAGCGGCTCTGCACGGGTCTGCCTGACGGAAGAAAACTTTGAAAACCCGGAGACGCCGCCGTCATTTTGTATGCTGATGCGCAAGCATCTGACCGGCGGGAAGCTGCTGGATATTCGAATGGAGCCGGGCGACCGCATTGTTTACTTTGAATTTCAATGTACGAACGAGATGGGCGACCTTGTCCGCAACACACTTTGTGCAGAGCTGATGGGGCGCTACTCCAACCTGGTGCTGGTGCAGGACGGAAAAATCATTGATGCGCTGAAGCGGGTCGACTTTGAGGACAGCGATGTGCGTCAATTGCTGCCGGGACTGCCATATACCACACCGCCGAAACCGTCCAGACCGGATTTTTTGCAGGTGAGCTCGGCATCAATCGTGACATTGGCCTGCCAGCGTGAGCTGCCCGTTGCAGATGCGCTGAACAAAACGGTGGCGGGTGTTGGACCGGTCGTTTGCCGGGAAGCGGCATGGCGTGCTTTTGGTGCGGAACACCTGCTTGCCAGCGAATTGAACGATGCGCAAAAGACAAAATGGATGGCAGCCATCGATGAGCTGAAAGAAAACCATATCAGCGGAGGGTGCCCCTGCAGTGTGACAGCGCCGGATGGAAAACCGGTGGAATTCACGTTTTTTTATCCGAAACAATATGGCGATGCCTATGCCGTAAAGGAGTGGCCGTCTTTCAATGCGCTGCTTGAGGGATACTATGCAGAGAAGGACCGTGCCGAGCGTTTGCGCACAAAGAGCAAGGAGCTGCACAAGGCTGTGCGCAACATGCACGAGCGCGCTGTGCGTAAGCAGGCTGCACGAAAAGAGGAGCTTGCAGCCAGCGGCAAGAGTGAAAAGCTGCGCCTGTACGGAGAGCTGTTGTCGGCAAACCTTTATCTTGCCAAAAAAGGCATGAAGGAAATCACGGTGTCCAATTGGTACGATGAGGGAAAAGAGGTAACGATCCCGCTGGACATGCGGTTTACCCCCAGCCAGAACGCACAGAATTTTTTTAAGAATTATAAGAAGAAACAGACTGCTGCCCGGATGCTGGTGGACCTGCTGGCAGAGGGCGAAAAAGAGATCGCTTACCTGGAAACGGTGCTCTACGAGGTGGAGACTGCCTCCGGCGAGGCTGCGCTGAACGAGATCCGGATGGAGCTGAAAAATCAGGGCTATCTGAAATACTATAAACAGCGTGACAAAAAACAGAAACCGGCGGATTTTCTGCGCTTTATGTCCGGCGATGGCTTTGAGATCCTGGTGGGGCGCAACAATGCCCAGAATGATAAGCTTACCCTGCACACCGCCCGCGGCAAAGACCTGTGGTTCCATGTGCAGAAAGCCCCCGGCAGCCATGTGGTGGTCATGAGCCGTGGCGAGGAGATCCCGGATACCACCCGGCAGGAGGCCGCTGAGCTGGCGGTCATCTATTCCAGCACCTACAAGGCTGGCACCGGCGCCAAGGTGGCCGTGGACACCACCGAGGTGAAAAACATCTGGAAAGCCAATGGTGCCAAGCCCGGCATGGTGCTGTACGAGGTGTACACCACCGTGTACGTTACGCCCCGGGACGGCCTGGCTGACCAGCTGAAAACCACCTCCGCAAAACGATAAAACCATTCCGGCTCCCTGCCATACGGCGGGGAGCTTTTTGCGTAGAGGGGAAAGCGACGAATTATAGGTATAAGGGACGGCGTGGGTCATGCTGCCCCTGCAAATGCGGGGCGGGGGAGTTTTCCACCCGTAAAAGAAGCTGGAGTTGTGCATCTTGCACAGAAAAGATGATGTTTGGCAAAACAGAGAAAATAAAACAGAAAATTCGTAATTTTTTTCAAAAACGCTTGTCAAATGGACAGAGATGTGATAAAATACATCTCGGCTGCAAAGGGCTTGTGCGATACAAGTCGTGCAGGCCAGCGATATGCGTAGATGCGGGAGGTTGTCATCCGGCAATAGCTGTGATGGGTTATTTCCGCGGAGTATGTCCGATCTTAGAACCGGGCGAAAGAATTACTGACAGCGATGGAATATGTTCCCCGGCAGGTAGTTACTCACCTGCGAAACGGCGGAACCAATGTTCGGATTTGATTTGCTAATATTTTCCGGGAGAACTGCCATGCGGTTCACCGGCTTTTATAGTGCCAAATCGAGGAACACCCGGAACTGTGTAGAGCAATTTATCGGCTCGCCTAGGGCAAAACAATTTTTCAGGAGGCGTAAGCAATGGCAGTCAAAGAGAAAATCAGAATCCGTCTGCAGAGCTATGATGCTCAGCTGATCGATGCCGCAGCAGAGAAGATCGTGGAGACCGCAAAGCACACCGGTGCACGCGTGTCCGGCCCCATCCCCCTGCCCACCGATCGCGAGATCGTTACCGTTCTGCGTGCTACCCACAAGTACAAGGATAGCCGTGAGCAGTTCGAGAGCCGCACTCACAAGCGTCTGATCGACATTCTGAAGCCGTCCAACAAGACGGTTGAGGCTCTGATGAGTCTCCAGCTCCCCGCTGGCGTGGACATCGAGATCAAGCTGTAATCAAAGACTGATTGATCAAGCGATGCCCTCGTTTCCCGAGGGGTCATGTTGGCGGTGACGTGCGCCGCCAACCAATAACCTTTACAGGAGGAAAAGAAAATGGTTAAAGGCATTATCGGCAAGAAAGTCGGTATGACTCAGCTGTTCGATGAGAATGGCAAGGTCATTCCTGTAACTGTCATCGAGGCTGGTCCCTGCACCGTCGTGCAGAAGAAGACCGTCGAGAGCGATGGCTATCAGGCTGTTCAGTTGGGCTTCGGCGAGGTTTCCGCCAAGAAGGTCAACAAGGCAGCAGCAGGTCACTTCAAGAAGGCAAATGTTGCCCCGAAGAAGACCCTGCGTGAGTTCCGTTTGGAAGACATTTCCGCTATGAACGTCGGCGATGTGCTGAAGGCTGACGTCTTCGCAGCTGGCGACAAGGTTGATGTGGCCGGCGTCTCCAAGGGCAAAGGCTACCAGGGCGTTATCAAGCGCTACGGTCAGCATCGTCTGCGTGAGAGCCACGGTACCGGTCCTGTCGCACGCCATGCAGGTTCTAACGGTTCTACTTCTACCCCTGCTCGCGTGTTCCCCGGCAAGCGCCTGCCCGGTCATATGGGCTTTGTGCGCGTCACCGTGCAGAACCTGACGGTTGTCAAGGTTGACACCGAGAACAATCTGATCGCTGTCAAGGGTGCGGTTCCCGGCTCCAAGGGCACCATCGTCACTCTGGCTAACAGCGTGAAGGCGTAAGGAGGAAAGCTACAATGGCAAAATTTAACGTAGTCGATATGAACGGTCAGCACGTTAGCGAGATCGAGCTTTCCGACGCTGTGTTCGGTATCACCCCGAACGAAAAGGCTGTCCACATTGCTGTGGTGAACTTCCTGGCTAACCAGCGTCAGGGCACCCAGAACACCAAGATCCGTATGGAAGTTTCCGGCGGCGGCAAGAAGCCCTGGCGTCAGAAGGGCACCGGTCACGCTCGTCAGGGCTCCATCCGTGCTCCGCAGTGGACCCACGGCGGCGTTGCTCTGGGCCCCAAGCCCCGCAGCTACAACTACCACATCAACAACAAGGTCAAGCGCCTGGCTCTGCTGAGCGTTCTGTCTGACAAGGCTGCTAACGGCAACATGGTCGTTGTTGATAAGTTTGTTTGCGATGAGTACAAGACCAAGACGGTCGTTGCTATGCTGACTGCTGTCGGCGCCGGCAAGAAGAACCTGCTGGTCAATGAGACTGTCGATGCAAAGTTCGTCAAGAGCGCTGGCAACATTGCTGGTGTCAAGACCACCTTTGCAGGCAGCGTGAACACCTACGACGTGCTGAACGCCGACAAGCTGATCATCAGCGTCGACGCAGCTAAGAAGCTTGAGGAGGTGCTTGGCTAATGAAAACCGCACATGATATCATCCTGAAGCCGGTTATTACCGAGAACTCCATGGCTGGCATCGCTGACAAGAAGTACACCTTCAAGGTCGCTACCGATGCTACCAAGGTTGAGATCGCTCAGGCTGTCGAGGTTCTGTTCCCCGGCACGAAGGTCTCTAAGGTCAATACAATCTCTGTGCGCGGTCGTTTCCGCCGCCAGGGCATGCATGCTGGTTACACTGCTGCCTCCAAGAAGGCAATCGTAACACTGACCAAGGACTCCAAGGAAATCGAGTTCTTCAACAGCATGGTCTAATTTGAACCCGCCGAGGGTTCCTCTATGGGGATATGACCCCGATAATAATTCATAAGATAAACAAAGGAGAATAGCACAATGGCTATCAAAAAGTATGGCCCCACTACTCCGGGCCGTCGTGGCATGACCGTCACGGATTACAGCGTCCTGTCCAAGGTCGCTCCTGAGCGCAGCCTGCTGGAGCCCATGAAGAAGCACAGCGGCCGCAACAACACCGGTCGTATCACTGTCCGCCACCAGGGCGGCGGCAACCGTACCAAGTACCGCGTCATCGACTTCAAGCGTCAGAAGACCGATATCCCCGCTACCGTCAAGACCATCGAGTATGATCCGAACCGCAGCGCATTTATCGCTCTGATCGAGTACACCGATGGCGTTAAGAGCTACATCGTGTGCCCCGATGGCATGAAGGTCGGCGATGTGATCCTGAGCGGCAAGGGCGCTGACATTAAGCCCGGCAACTGCCTGCCCTTCGAGAACATCCCCGTCGGTACCATTATCCACAACATCGAGCTGTACCCCGGCCGCGGTGCTCAGCTGGTTCGCTCCGCTGGCAACATGGCTCAGCTGATGGCTAAGGAGAATGGCTACGCACTGGTTCGTCTGCCCTCTGGTGAGATGCGCAACGTGCCCATGAACTGCACTGCAGTCATCGGTCAGGTTTCCAATATCGACCACGAGAACGTCAACCTGGGCAAGGCTGGCCGTAAGCGCCACATGGGCGTTCGTCCCGGCAGCCGTGGTTCTGTCATGAACCCCTGCGATCACCCCCACGGCGGTGGCGAGGGCCGCGCACCTATCGGTCACGCTGGTCCTATGACTCCCTGGGGCAAGCCTGCTATGGGTCTTAAGACTCGTAAGCATCACAAGCGCTCCGACAAGCTGATTGTCAAGCGTGCTGGTAAGTAAGAGAGGAGTTTAAGACAATGGGTAGAAGCATTAAAAAAGGACCTTTCGTCCAGGCTGCTCTTATGAAGCACGTTGAAGCTATGAACGCTTCCGGCAAGAAGCAGGTCATCAAGACCTGGAGCCGTGCCTCCACGATCTTCCCTGAGTTCGTTGGCCACACCTTTGCTGTCCACGACGGCCGCAAGCATGTGCCTGTGTACGTGACCGAGGACATGGTTGGTCACAAGTTGGGCGAGTTTGTCCCCACCCGTACCTTTAAGGGTCACGGCGGCAACTCGAAGTAAGAGAAGGAGGAACACAACATGGAAGCTCGGGCAATTCTTCGTTATGCCCGCATTAGTCCTCGTAAGGTGTCTATTGTTATGGACCTGATCCGTAACAAGCCCCTGGACGAAGCGCTGGCAATCCTGCAGTACACCCCGAAGGCAGCTTGTGAGCCCCTTCTGAAGCTGGTGAAGTCTGCAGCCGCTAATGCGGAAAACAACTTCAATATGGACAAGAACAACCTCTACGTCGCCGAGTGCTACGTTTGCCCCGGCCCGACGCTGAAGCGCATGATGCCTCGTGCACAGGGCCGCGGCTACCGCATCCTGAAGCGCACCAGCCACATGACCGTTGTTCTGAAAGAGAAAGAGTAAGGAGGGAAAACAATGGGCCAGAAAGTAAATCCGCACGGCATTCGTGTCGGCGTTATTAAAGACTGGGACAGCCGCTGGTTTGCCTCCAAAAAGGATTTCAGCGATAACCTCGTCGAGGATCACAAGATCCGCACTGAGCTGAAGGCTCAGCTGAAGGACGCTGGCGTCCCCAAGATCGAGATCGAGCGCACTGTGGATCCTTCCACTTCTGCTCCTCGCGTAACTGTTAACATCTACTGTGCTAAGCCCGGTATGGTAATCGGTAAGGGCGGCGAAGAGCGCGTTGCTCTGCAGAACAAGCTGACCAAAGAGTACGGCAAGACGGTCATCGTCAATGTCGTCGAGGTCAAGAGCGCTGCTACCAACGCTCAGCTGGTTGCTGAGGATATCGCTCGTCAGCTGGAGAACCGTGTGACTTTCCGTCGTGCCATGAAGCAGTGCATGCGCAATGCTATGAGCCCTCGTGATCGTTCTACCGTCCCCGCTAAGGGCATCAAGGCAATGTGCTCCGGCCGTCTGGGCGGCGCTGATATCGCTCGTACCGAGAGCTATCATGAGGGCACTATCCCCCTGCAGACCCTGCGTGCTGATATCGACTACGGCTTTGCTGAGGCAGCAACCACCTACGGCCGCATCGGCGTTAAGGTCTGGGTCTACAAGGGCGAAGTCCTGAAGAGCGCTAAGACCGCTCAGAAGAAGGAAGGAGGCAACAAGTAATGTTACTGCCTAAGCGTGTTAAGTACCGCCGCGTTCAGCGCGGCCGCATGACCGGCAAGGCTACCCGCGGCAACGTGGTGTGCCAGGGTCAGTATGGCCTTGTTGCTCTGGAGCCGGCATGGATCTCTTCCACCCAGATCGAGGCAGCCCGTGTTGCCATGACCCGTTACATCAAGCGTGGCGGCAAGGTCTGGATCAAGATCTTCCCCGATAAGCCCGTTACCGAGAAGCCCGCTGAGACCCGCATGGGTTCCGGTAAAGGCTCTCCTGAATACTGGGTTGCAGTCGTTAAGCCTGGTCGCGTTCTGTTTGAGCTGGCAGATGTCGATGAGACCACTGCTCGTGAGGCTCTGCGTCTGGCAATGCACAAGCTGCCCATCAAGTGCAAATTTGTTGTCCGTGAGGACTCCGTGAAGGAGGATGGCACCAATGAAGGCTAATGAACTCCGCGAAATGCAGACCGCAGAGCTGACCAGCAAGCTGGCAGATCTGAAGGCTGAGCTGTTTAACCTGCGTTTCCAGCATGCCATCAACCAGCTGGAGAACCCCGGCCGCATCGAAGCAGTCAAGAAGGACATCGCTCGCGTGATGACCGTTCTGGCTGAGAAGCAGTAAGGAGGTTAAACGATGGAAGAACGTAATCTGAGAAAGACCCGCGTCGGCGTTGTCGTGTCCGACAAGATGGATAAGACCATCGTGGTTGCCGTTAAGGATAGCGTGCAGCACCCCCTGTACAAAAAGATCCTGAAGCGTACCGCCAAGTTCAAGGCTCGTGATGAGAAGAACGAGTGCGGCATCGGTGACCGTGTTGAGATCATGGAGTGCCGCCCCCTGAGCAAGGATGTGCGCTGGCGCCTGGTCCGTATCGTTGAGAAGGCAAAGTAATTTTTGCCAGCTGCTTTGAACAGTTTGAAAGGAGATATCTGAAATGGTTCAGATGCAAACTTATCTCAAAGTTGCCGACAACACCGGTGCCAAGGAGCTGATGTGCTTCCGCGTGCTGGGCGGCACCCGTAAGAGATACGCAAACATTGGTGACGTTGTGGTCTGCTCTGTCAAGAAGGCAGCCCCGGGCGGCACTGTTAAGAAGGGCGACGTTGTGAAGGCTGTCATCGTGCGCAGCAAGCATGGCGTTCGCCGTGACGACGGCTCCTACATCCGTTTCGATGAGAATGCCGCCGTGATCGTTATGGCCGACAAGAGCCCCAAGGGTACTCGTATCTTTGGACCTGTCGCTCGCGAGCTGCGCGAGGCCGGCTACACCAAGATCCTGAGCCTGGCTCCGGAATCGCTGTAAGGAGGTTTTAAAAATGAATAATCTTCATGTTAAAACCGGCGACAACGTTATGATCATCAGCGGTAAGGACAAGGGTCACACCGGCAAGGTCCTGCAGGTGAGCCCCTCCGAAGGCAAGGTCATTGTTGAAGGCCAGAACATGGTTACCAAGCACGTCAAGCCCCGCCGTCAGGGTGAGCAGGGTGGCATCGTTAAGGCTGAGGGTGCTATGTATGCATCCAAGGTCATGCCCATCTGCCCCAAGTGCGGCAAGGCTGTGCGCGTGGGTCACGTCCAGAAGGACGGCAAGATGGTTCGCGTCTGCAAGAAGTGCGGCGCTGAGCTGTAAGAAAGGAGTAAGGAACAATGGCTCGTTTGAAAGAACAGTATGTCAATGAAATTGCTCCTGCTCTGAACAAGAAGTTCGGTTACAAGAGCGTTATGCAGATCCCCAAGCTGGACAAGGTCGTCATTAACGTTGCCTGCGGCGAAGCCAAGGACAACGAGAAGATCCTGGAAGCTGTCATGAAGGATCTGGGCCAGATCACTGGCCAGAAGGCAGTTGTCTGCCGCGCCAAGAAGAGCGTTGCTAACTTTAAGCTGCGTCAGGGAACCCCGATCGGCTGCAAGGTTACGCTGCGTGGCGAGCGCATGTATGAGTTTGTTGATCGCTTCTTCAACATTGCTCTGCCCCGTGTCCGCGACTTCCGCGGTATCAACGGCAACGGCTTTGACGGTCGCGGCAACTTTGCCTGCGGCATTAAAGAGCAGATCATCTTCCCCGAAATCGACTTCGAGAAGGTCGACGCAGTCCGCGGTATGGATGTGTGCTTTGTCACCACTGCCAAGACTGATGAGGAGGGCAAAGAGCTGCTGAAGGCTCTGGGCGCTCCGTTCGCTGAGAACAACTAAGGGAGGAGATTTATACAATGGCTAAACTGTCTATGAAGCTGAAGCAGTCCCGTCCTGCTAAGTTCTCCACCCGTGCATACACCCGCTGCCGCATCTGCGGCCGTCCCCACTCCGTGCTGCGCAAGTACGGTGTGTGCCGTGTGTGCTTCCGTGAGCTGGCCTACAAGGGCGAGATCCCGGGTGTCAAGAAGGCTTCCTGGTAATTAAACCGGAGCCGGATTAAGATTGTCGGATTCCGCCCCGGGGCAAACTTGTTTCGGGGCGGTATCATTATAAAACAAATGAGAGCTAATCTAAGGAGGTTAGTGGCAAATGCAGATTACTGATCCTATCGCGGACCTGCTGACCCGCATCCGCAACGCAAGCACTGCCAAACACCCTTCTGTGGAGATCCCCGCATCTAACATGAAGAAGGCTATCTGCCAGATTCTGGTTGACGAGGGCTACATCAAGGGCATGCAGATCAAGAACGACACGGTTCAGGGCACCATCGTGTGCACCCTGAAGTACCAGGCAAACGGCGAGCCCGTTATCGCTGGTCTGCGCCGTGTGTCTAAGCCCGGCCTGCGTATCTACACCAACTGCGAGGATATGCCTAAGGTCATGAAGGGCCTGGGTACCGCAATCATTTCCACCTCTAAGGGCATCATGACCGATAAGGCTGCTCGTGCTGCGCACGTTGGCGGCGAGGTCCTGGCCTTTGTGTGGTAAGAAAGGGGTAAAAGACAATGTCGAGAATTGGAAGAAAACCCATCGTCATTCCTGCCGGCGTTACTGTCACTGTCGATGAGGCAGCACACAGCATCGCTGTCAAGGGCCCCAAGGGCAGCCTGAATTCCAACTATCATCCCCTGATGACCGTCAAGGTCGAGGGCAATGAGGTTTTGGTTACCCGTCCCGATGACGAGAGCATGTCCCGCAGCCTGCATGGCCTGACCCGCAGCAACATTGCCAACATGGTCAATGGCGTTGTGAACGGCTATGAGAAGAAGATGGAAATCGTGGGCGTTGGCCTGCGTTGCCAGAAGCAGGGTTCTAACCTGGTTATGAACCTGGGCTTCTCTCACCAGGTGATCATCCCCGATACCGAGGATTGCACCATCACCTGGCAGGATCCCAACAACTTCACTGTTACCGGTATTGACAAGCAGAAGGTCGGCCAGTATGCAGCTGAGATCCGCGCCAAGAAGCCGCCCGAGCCGTACAAGGGCAAGGGCATCCGCTACAAGGGCGAGGTTGTCAAGCATAAAGAAGGCAAAGCCGGCAAGGGCAAGAAATAAGGTAAGGAGTGAAAGACAATGGTTAAGCAGATCGACAAGAACGAAGCTCGTCTTCGTCGTCATCGCCGCGTTCGCAACAAGATCAGCGGCACCGCAGCACGTCCTCGCCTGGATGTTTTCCGCTCCGCCAAGCACATTTACGCTCAGATCATCGATGATGAGCAGGGCGTTACCCTGGTGTCGGCGTCCACTATGGACAAGGACTTCAATGGCTTCGGCGGCAACGTCGAGGCAGCAGCTGAGATCGGCAAAAAGGTCGCAGCTAAGGCTCTGGAGAAGGGCATCACCGAGGTCGTGTTCGACCGTGGTGGTTACGTTTATCATGGCCGTGTTAAGGCCCTGGCTGATGGTGCCCGTGAGGGCGGCCTGAAGCTGTAATGAGAGGAGGAAACACATTATGGCTATGAGAAACCGTGAAGACGACGGCATGATCACCAAGGTTGTCTCCATCAACCGCGTTTCCAAGACTGTCAAGGGCGGCCGCATCATGAAGTTTGCTGCTCTGGTTGTCGTGGGCGACGGCAAGGGCACCATTGGTTACGGCATTGGCAAGTCCGGCGAAGTGCCTGAGGCTATTCGCAAGGGCGAGGCTGCTGCCAAGAAGAATATGCACAAGATCGCCCTGAAGGGCACGACGATCCCTCATGAGATCGTCGGCAAGTACGGCGCAGGCGCTGTTCTGCTCAAGCCGGCTGCACCTGGTACCGGTATGATCGCCGGCGGCCCTGTGCGTGCTGTCATTGAGGCTGCTGGCATCAAGGACATCCGTGCGAAGTCTATGCGTTCCAACAACCCCATCAACGTTGTTTCTGCAACCTTCGCAGGTCTGTGCGGTCTGGTCAGCGCTGAGAGCGTTGCCGAGAAGCGCGGTAAGACCGTGAAAGAAATTCTGGGTTAAGGAGGTAACAAACCATGGCAGATAAGATGCTCAAGATCGAGCTGAAGAAGAGCCTGATTGGCCGCGGCGCTAAGCAGATTGCTACCGCTGAGGCTCTGGGCCTGAAGAAGCCGGGCGACGTTACCGTTCAGCCTGACAATGCCGCTACGCAGGGCAAGATTGCTAAGATCGGCTTCCTGCTCAGCGTCACCGAAGCGTAACAGCAGGGGGTACACGCAATGAAGCTTCATGAATTACACGCGATTCCCGGCGCAAACAAGGCTGTCACCCGCAAGGGTCGCGGCATTGGCTCCGGCAATGGCAAGACTGCCGGCTTCGGCAGCAAGGGCCAGAAGGCTCGTTCCGGCGTAAAGCACGCTGGTTTTGAAGGCGGTCAGATGCCTCTGGCACGTCGCCTGCCCAAGGTTGGTTTTAACAATATCTTTGCTACCCAGTACGCCATTGTGAATGTGGCTGATCTGGAGGCTGCTTTTGAGGCCGGTGCCGTTGTTGACACCGAGGCCCTGAAGGCTAAGGGTCTTGTCAAAAAGACTCTGGACGGCGTTAAGATCTTGGGCAACGGCGAGCTGACCAAGGCACTGACCGTTAAGGCCGCAGCCTATTCCGCTTCTGCCAAAGAGAAAATCGAGAAGGCAGGCGGAAAGGCTGAGGTGATGTAAGGTGTTCCAAACATTCCGTAACGCATGGAAGATTCCCGAGCTTAAAAATCGTCTTCTGTTCACGCTGGCGATCCTCGTGGTGTACCGTCTGGGCAGCGCGATCCCCGTGCCGTTCATTACCGGTTCTGCACTGACGCAGATGTTCTCAGACGGCAACATGCTCTCGTATCTGAATATGATGAGCGGCGGTGCGCTTGCGCGGTGTACGCTCTTCGCGTTAGGTGTGACACCCTATATCAACGCATCTATTATTGTGCAGCTGCTCACTGTTGCCATTCCTGCGCTGGAAAACCTGGCAAAGGAGCCCGACGGTCAGAAGAAGCTGCAGCAGATCAATCGGTATGCCGGTGGCGTTATCGCTGTTATAATGAGCATTGGCTACTACTTCGTGATTCGTAATATGGGTGCATTGAAGTACACTTCTGGCGCAGCTGGTATTTTTACTGCTGTGGTCATCGTCGCAACCTTTACAGCAGGTGCTCAGCTGATCACCTGGTGCGGTGAGCAGATCGATGACAAGGGCATCGGCAACGGTGTTTCTATCCTGATTTTTGCCTCAATCGTTTCTGACTGGTCCCGGATCTACACCACGGTCACAGGTATGCTGACCAAGGCAGCCTCCGGTTCTCCTCAGTACTATGTGTTCCTGCCGCTGCTTTTGGTGCTGGTGCTGGTCGTTGTGGTGTTCATCGTTATTATGACGAATGCTGAGCGCCGCATCACCATTCAGTATGCAAAGCGTGTGGTAGGCCGCAAGCAGATGGGTGGGCAGAACAGCTACCTGCCCCTGAAGCTGAACATGAGCGGCGTTATGCCGATCATCTTCTCTTCGGCTCTTGTCTCGATTCCCGGTACGATCGGCAGTTTCCTGCAGATCGACCAGGAGGCACACCCGGTATGGTATGCATTCTTCCATGGGTTCAACTATACCAGCGTGCTCTACATCGTGATTTATCTGCTGCTGATTCTGGCATTCAACTACTTCTATGTCGCAATTCAGTACAACCCCGTTGAAATCGCAAACAATCTGCGCCGCAACAACGGCTCGATTCCCGGCTTCCGCCCCGGCAAGCCGACCAGTGATTTCATCACCCGTACGCTGAACAAGATCACCCTTTTGGGTGCAATCTTCCTGGCTGCGGTGGCTGTGCTGCCGATCATTCTGGGCAACCTGACCGGTATGAGCATTCAGCTGGGTGGTACCAGCCTGCTGATCGTCGTTGGCGTGGCGCTTGACACCACCCGCAGCCTCGACAGCTTTATGACAATGCGCAACCACAAGGGTTTCCTTGGTTGATAAAAAACAATAGCTGATGCAAAAGCACTGGAAAGGAGAGTGAACTCGTTCTTTTCAGTGCTTTTTTGCTTTTGTAAAGCAAAATGTTCGCGTAAACAAACCTTACGGCGAGAAAAGGAGCGATTTTATGAATCTGATCTTGTTGGGTGCGCCCGGTGCCGGCAAAGGCACGCAGGCAGAAATCATCTGCGCAAAGTTGAACATTCCTTCTATCAGCACGGGCAACATCCTGCGTGCGGCTGTCAAAGAAGGAACCGCAATGGGTTTGAAGGCAAAGAGCTTTATGGATGCGGGTGCGCTTGTTCCGGATGAGGTGATCATTGGCATCCTGAAAGAGCGCCTGGCACAGGATGATTGTGCGAATGGCTTTATTTTGGATGGCGTTCCCCGCACGATTGCCCAGGCAGAGGCGATTGAGACGATGGGGATCCGCATCGATAAGGTGCTGGAGCTGCAGGTGTCCGATGATGTTATTGTTGAGCGCATGAGCGGCCGTCGTGTGTGTGAAAAATGTGGTGCCAGCTACCACATTGTAAATAAAAAGAGCAAGGTGGAGGGCGTGTGCGACTGTTGCAATGGCAAGCTTGTGATCCGCAAGGATGACCAGGCTGCCACAGTACTGGATCGCCTGAAGGCTTATCACGAGCAAACGGAACCCCTGGTAAGCTTTTACCGTGAGCGCGGTAAGCTGGCGGAAATTCCGTTCTGCCCGTCGATCGAGCAGACCACTGATGAAGTGATGAAGGCTTTGGAGGCATAAGCGTGATTCAAATCAAAAATGCAAAAGAACTGGACGGTATGCGCCGCGCAAATGCGCTGAGCGCTGCTGCCCTGAAGTATGGCGGCGAACATATCGAAGCCGGCATGACCACATGGGAGCTTGATAAGCTGATCTATGACTTTATCGTTAAGCATGGCGGCATCCCGAATTTTAAGGGCTTGTATGGTTTTCCGGGCACAGCTTGCATCAGTTTGAACGACACGATCATCCACGGCATACCATCTCACAGCATTGTGATCCGCCCGGGCGATATTGTCAGCATTGATACCGGTGCAAAAATCGATGGCTTTAATGGCGACAATGCCTGCACGTATGCGGTCGGCAAAATCGATTTGGAAGCTCAGCGCCTGCTGGATGTGACGAAGGCAGCCCTGTACAAAGGTATCGAGCAGGCAAAAGCAGGCAACCGCATTGGTGATATTGGCTATGCGGTGCAAACCTATTGCGAAGAGGCTGGGTTCTCGGTTGTACGTGAGTTTGTGGGGCATGGTACAGGCAGAGAGCTGCATGAGGATCCGGAGGTGCCTAATTTTGGGCACGCCGGTCGCGGTCCGCGCCTTGTGCCGGGCATGACGATTGCAATCGAGCCTATGATCTGCCAGTATGATCATAAGATCAAGCAGCTTTCCGACGGCTGGACGGTTAAGACAAAGGACGGCGGTCTGGCTGCCCACTTTGAGCATTCAATGGCGATTTTGAAGGATCACACCGAAATTATGACGAGAGCATGGGACGACCCTGATTTTGACCCCGAAACGTTCACGCTGAAATAATTTCTGTGCAAGGGGGAGCTTCTCCAGTAAGGAGAGGCTTCTCTTTTTTGTTTTGGATGAGAAGAATACGGGATCTCTGAAAAAGAAATAATTGTGCAATTTCCACAGGAAATATGAAAAAAATTCAGCATTCACAGTAGAGATGCCGAGGCTGCTGACACGGAAAGCAAAAAGAGAAGAAAAGTTTGTTTTTTGTCGGAAATACGGAAAAAACCACTTGCAAATGATTTTGAAAAGGTGTATAATCTATAGACGGCTGTGGAAGCCAGATGCTTTCTCGGCAGGTGGAGTCTTTTTGCCTGTTTTGCGGATTTCGTGCCGCAGGAGAAAAAGCATGTGGCGATCATTGCCGCCTGTCCGTCCACGGACTGTGATCAAAAACGCACTGAATTCATCGCTGATATGCAAAATGTGTGTCTGCCGTGGCTTTGATGCGGCAAGGTTGCGGTTCGGTTAAAAAGGCAAACTGAGCAGATCCAATGAGGAGGCAAATAGCTTGTCTAAAGAAGACGTCATCGAGATCGAAGGCATTGTGCGTGAAGCCATGCCCAACGCCATCTTTAAGGTGGAAATGTTGAGCGAGGATAAGAACACAGGAAAGCTCACACCCAGTGGTCATGTCCTCTTAGCGCACATCTCCGGCAAGCTGCGGACCAATTTCATCCGTATCCTGCCCGGGGACAAGGTAACCGTAGAAATGTCGCCCTATGATCTTTCAAAGGGTCGCATTACCTGGCGCTCTAAATAAGCGTCAGGGGATCATTCAAAAGGAGGTTCAACATCATGAAGGTCAAGCCTTCCGTGAAACCCATCTGCGAAAAGTGCAAGGTCATCCGCCGCAAAGGCCGCGTGATGGTCATTTGCCAGAACCCCAAGCACAAGCAGCGCCAGGGCTAATTCGGGCGCCTGGGGGTCGAGTGCGTAGAGTCCCGGCGCAGACCCCGACACTGACATGGGATGATTTTGGAGGATACTACTATGGCACGTATTGCCGGCGTTGACCTGCCCCGCGAGAAGCGCGTTCAGGTGGGTCTCACCTATGTTTATGGTATCGGTCAGACAACTGCTAACAAGATTTTGGAAGCAACTGGCATCAACCCCGATACCCGCGTCAAGGATCTGACTCTGGAAGAAGAGGCTAAGATCCGTGACTACATCGATCAGGCTAACATCATCGTTGAAGGCGATCTGCGCCGCAACGTTGCTCTGGATATCAAGCGTCTGGTTGAGATTCAGTCCTTCCGTGGCAGCCGCCATCGCAAGAATCTGCCCTGCCGTGGCCAGCGTACTAAGACCAATGCACGTACCTGCAAGGGCCCGAAGCGCACGGTCGCTAACAAGAAGAAGTAAGGAGGATTTGAGAAATGGCAAGTGCAAATAACGCCAAGAAGGGCGCAAATGTCCGCATGAAGCGGAAAGAGCGCAAGAATATTGCAGCCGGTCAGGCTCATATCCAGTCTACGTTCAACAACACGGTCGTCACCATCACCGACCTGCAGGGCAACGCAGTGTCCTGGTGCTCCTCTGGCAGCCTGAACTTCCGCGGCAGCCGCAAGAGCACCCCGTTTGCTGCTCAGTCTGCTGCTGAGACCGCTGCAAAGGTTGCTATCGAGCATGGCATGAAGACGGTTGAAGTTTACGTCAAGGGCCCCGGCGCTGGCCGTGAGTCCGCTATCCGTGCGCTCCAGGCTACCGGTCTGGAAGTCACCCTGATCAAGGATGTGACTCCCATCCCGCACAACGGTTGCCGTCCCCCGAAGCGCCGTCGTGTCTGATCGAAGGAGGAAGTTGAATTATGGCAAAGAATACGCAGCCTATCGCAAAGCGTTGCAAGGCCCTGGGCATCTCTCCTGCGGTCATGGGCTATGCAAAGAAGAATACTACCCGCAACTCCAATGGCAACATGCGCAAGAAGCAGTCTGAGTATGCTATGCAGCTGAAGGAGAAGCAGAAGGTCAAGTTTATCTATGGCGTTCTTGAGAAGCAGTTCCACATTGCTTATCTGAAGGCTGAGGCTCGCCCCGGCAAGACCGGCGAAAACCTGCTGCAGATCATGGAGTGCCGTCTGGACAACGTCGTTTTCCGTCTGGGCTTTGCTCAGACCCGCCGCGACGCTCGTCAGCTGGTCAGCCATGCTCACTTCACCGTCAACGGCAAGAAGGTCAACATTCCTTCTTACCAGGTGAAGGCTGGCGACGTGATCGAAGTGCGTGAGTCCAGCCGCAGCTCTGCTAAGTTTGCAAAGCTGACTGGCCCCGAGGCTCCCGTTGTTGCTCTGCCTGCATGGTTGAACCGTGAGGCTGGCACTTTGAAGGGCGTTGTTGCTAAGCTCCCCGAGCGCAGCGACATCGACTACGAAGTTGCAGAGCACCTCATCGTTGAGCTGTACTCCAAGTAATCCATTAAGAAGGATTTGCCTCCTTTCTTGGTGGCATTCTTTCGCATTCTTTTCTTAAAGAATTTAATAATGGGCCGATGATTGCATCGGTTTAGCAAGGAGGGCATAGATATGATGGAGATTGAACGTCCCAAAATCGAAACGGCAAGCCTGTCGCCGGACGGCCGCTACGGCAAGTTCGTAGCAGAGCCCCTTGAGCGCGGCTTTGGCATCACACTGGGCAATAGCCTGCGTCGTGTGCTTCTTTCCTCTCTGCCCGGTGTCGCCGTGACCAGCGTCAAGATCGACGGCGTTGTTCACGAGTTCTCCACCATTGAGGGCGTCAAGGAAGACGTTACCGAAATTGTCCTGAACCTGAAGGGTATTGCTGCAAAGCTGTACACAGATGGTCCGAAGACAGTGCGTGTTGAGGCAGTTGGTCCCTGTGAGGTCACTGCTGAAAGCATTAACAAGGGCGATGACATCGAAATTCTGAACCCTGAGTGGCACATTGCAACCCTGAGCGAGGGCGGCAAGCTCGTTATGGAGCTGACCTTTGATAAGGGTCGCGGATATGTGCCCGCAGAGCGCAATAAACAGGCTATCATCGAGAAGAACGATATTAACACACTTCCCGTTGACAGCATTTACACCCCTGTGCTCAAGGTGAATTACAACGTCGAGAGCACCCGTGTTGGACAGCAGATTGATTACGACAAGTTGACCATCGAGGTTTGGACGGATGGCACGATCAATGCGCAGGAGGCAGTCTCTCTGGCTGCTCGCGTTTTGACTGAGCACCTGAACCTGTTTGTCAATCTGTCCGATGAGGCTGCAGGCGCTGAAATCATGGTAGAAAAGACGAACGATGATAAAGAGAAGGCTTTGGAGATGACCATCGAAGAGCTGGATCTGAGCGTTCGTTCCTTTAACTGCCTGAAGCGTGCAGGCATCAACACGGTCGAAGATCTGGTCAGCAAGAGCGAGGACGAGATGATGAAGGTCCGTAACCTCGGCCGCAAGAGCCTTGAGGAAGTCATGGCAAAGCTGGACTCCCTGGGCTTTAAGCTGAACACAGACGAGGACTAATTAAAATTATAAGGAGTGAAACGGGATGCCCGGTACCAGAAAGCTCGGTAGAACCAGCGACAGCCGCAAAGCTATGATGCGCGCTATGGTTACCTACCTGTTAGAGAATGGCAAGATTGAGACCACTGTCACTCGCGCTAAGGACGTTCGTTCCATGGCCGAGAAGATGATCACCCTTGGCAAGGCAAGCGACCTGCACACCAAGCGTCAGGTTTATGCCTACATCACCAAGGAAGATGTTGCAAAGAAGCTGTTTGATGAGATCAGCCCGAAGTATGCTGACCGCAACGGCGGCTACACCCGCATCATCAAGATCGGCGCTCGCCGCGGCGATGCAGCTGAGATGGCAGTCCTGGAGCTGGTCTAATCACCATTTCCGACTGTAAAGAACGGTTGATCAAGCCTCTTTCCAGAGATGGAAAGGGGCTTTTTGTTTTGTCAAAATGACAGTTTTAGGAATCAGTATTGGAATCAGCGCTTCTTCGTGTTATACTTGATACTGTGTTATTGTACCTATCTCGGAAGAATTTTATTGCAAGGGTGGTGCGGCAGTAAATGCTAAAACTGAAACGGCGTACGCTGCTGCTTTTTTTGCCGGGGGCAGCTTTAAGTATCGCACTTTCGGGCTGCAATACATCGGCTATAGAAAACGTCCGGGTCGATGATCTGCTCCGGGCACCGAGATTATCCGGAGATTACGGTGCATTGCAAAATGCGCTGAATGACTGGCTGGAAGAAAGTGCCCAGCTAAAGTACCCTATGCAGGGCGATTTGCTGTCACCCTTTGTTCTGCAGGATCTGGACGGTGACGGTTTGCAGGACGCAGCGGTGCTGTACACGACAGCGCAGACGTCAAACGTCTGCATAGCGGTTTTGCAAAAAGATGATCTTGATCAGTGGAGCGTAACGCAAAGCGTTGAGGGACTTGCGGATACGGTTGAAAATGTACGTTTGGCACAGCTGCAAGGTGACAGCACCGTGCAGCTGGTGGTTGGTTACCGTGCCGCACAGGATGATCATTATCTGGCAGTGTATTCCTTCAAAGATGGCGAGCTTTCTACAATTCTGGAGCAGGCCTATGAGCAATACCTGGTTGAAGATATTACCGGCGCAGGAAATCAGGATTTGATATTGATGTCCACGCTCGAAGGCGGCGGCATGCAGATCGAGCTTCTGACCGTTGATAAAGAAGGCGCATTTCAACAGGCGGCCGTGACGGCTCTTTCGTCAGATCGGTTTTCCGGGTGCGCGTCAGTTGTTGCAGGTGTAGGCTCGGACAGGAAGCATTATCTTGTTCTGGATGGCTGGACGGGCATTTCAGGAAACAACCTTGCGACGGTGCTGCTCCGTTTTGATGAAGAAAGCCAGCAGATGGTTTCGGCAAGTCAAATCAACCCGGATGAGCTGTATAATGCATCCCTGCGCAACGTGTCAAGTCTCGTGAGCAGAGATCTGGACAGGGACGGTATTGTGGAAATTCCCACACAGCCAGAGGAAGCGGGTTTGCTGAATATGAGCCAGGGACGCCGGATGGATTTTATTGTCTGGATGGACTATACAAACAGGTATAACCCTGAAAAAAGCTTTGGGCTTTTGGACGAGGAAACGAATTGTTATATCGAGCTGCCAATGGAGTGGGAAGGCAATTTGAAGCTGACGGACAGCGAAGTGTTCGATGGCGCGGTGGAGCTGCATACCGTAGACAGCGACCAGCTGGTCATGACTGTACGCCTTGCAGAAACGGCTGCCAACTCTGCCGGCTGGACAAGGCTGGGTATCGTTGCATCGCGTCAAATGCAGGCGATGCTGGCAGAGGATGTCGAAATTGCCGATGACGGATACCACCTGTCAAAAGCCCTGTATCTGCTAAATTAAAACGGAGGGACGTTTCATGGTAAGGGTGCTTGTCGTTGAAGATGAGGCAAATATTCGAGAAATGATTGCGCTGAACCTGCGCCGTGCAGGGATGGAAGCGCTAGAGGCGGAAAGCGCGGAGGCAGCGCTGCCTTTGCTGGAGGCAGAGCCCGGGTGTGATGCTGCAATTTTGGATGTGATGCTGCCGGGGATGAACGGGTTTTCGCTGTGCGAAACGATTCGCCGCACAGATCAGAAAATCGGTATCATCATCTTAAGCGCCAAAGGGCAGGAGCAGGACAAAATACGCGGGCTTTCCATCGGTGCGGATGATTATATGACAAAACCCTTCAGCGTAAGCGAGCTTTTGGCACGTGTGGAGGCGTTGTGCCGCCGTGTAAGCCACTCGAAAAATGACACCAAAGAGAGCGCACCGGCAGCGCTGGGGATGCTGACCAGCGGAGAGTTTGTGCTGGACGAAAACCGTCGGGTTTTGCTCAAAGCGGGGCAGCAGATTGAGCTGACACAGGTAGAGTTTCAAATCATGGAGCTATTTTTCCACAATCAGGGCACAGCTTTGATCCGGGAAAAAATCTTAAAAGGTGTGTGGGGCGAAAACTACTACGGCGATGTGAAGATCGTAGATGTGAATATCCGGCGTTTGCGCATGAAAATAGAGGACGAACCAAGCCACCCCGTGCATATCCTCACAGTGTGGGGGTACGGCTATCGCTGGGAGGAGTAAGCTCTCCGAGAAATTTTCATCGAAGGAGAGAGGCATAATGCAGAGTGGTATCACGCGGCGCTGGCTGCGAGGAAACTTATTGATCACGATCCTTGTGGTTTTGACTGCAGAAGTGATATTTTTATACAGTTATATGCACGGATACTACAATAGCGTGCAGCAGACAATGTACCGCCGCTTTTCATCGATCACCGGTCAGCTTAAAATGTACACCGGGGATACGATGCGGAACACGGCAGAATTGAGAAGTGTGGCGCTGCGTCGCATGGTAGAGCAGTTTGCGGATAAAGATAAATATGAGTTTATGCTGCTTGACAGTGACGGCAACGTGATCGCATCGTCCAGCGGTACGGATGCGGAGGGCATTGTTATACAGGATGATTTCGTTCAGGCACAGGATAGCCCGGACGGCATCGGGGTGGCATTTTATCGCACACAATCCGGCGAGCAGGTTATGTCGGCGTGCTGCCTTGTGCCCTACGTGGCGGAGGATATTGTGGCGATGCGTCTTGTCACCAGCATGACACTGGTCACAGAACGTCTTCACAATATTTTGACCCTCAGCCTGGTGATCGTAGCGGTGATCCTGATTTTCACCATTATGTCAGGTCTGTTTTTTGTGCGCGGAATTGTAGTGCCGTTGGGTCAGATAGAACGGGTCGCAGCAGGGATCGCACAGGGTGACCTTGCAGTGCGGCTGCCTGTCAAAGGCGACAAGCGGGATGAGGTGGACCGACTGCGTGCATCCATCAACCAGATGGCAGGAGGGCTGGAGGAGACCGAAAAGATGAAAAATGAATTCATCAGTTCGGTGTCCCATGAGCTGCGCACGCCGCTTACTTCTATCCGCGGCTGGGTCGAGACGCTGCGTACGCTGGATGACCCGACGGATGAGAATTACCGCAAAGGACTGGAGATCATAAACAACGAAACCGGGCGACTGTACAATATGGTTGAGGAGCTGCTGGATTTCAGCCGTTTGCAAAACGGACGGATCCAGATGAACAACTGCCCATTGGATCTTGTGGCAGAGCTGACGGATGCGGTCTTGTTTTGCGAGGCACGCATGCGGCAGGAGGGCCTTGTGCTCAGCTACGCAGAGCCGGAGGAAATGATACCGGTGTATGCGGACCCGGATCGGCTGCGGCAGGTGTTTATCAATATCCTGGACAATGCCATAAAATATTCAGCCCCCGGCGGGCAGATCACGGTCAAGCTTTGGTCGGGTGAATACAAGGCATTTATTGAAATCCTGGATCAGGGACGAGGCATCCCGCCGGAAGATTTGGAGAACGTTAAGACAAAATTTTACAAGGGAAGCAATTCTGTGCGTGGAAGTGGCATCGGTTTGGCGCTGGTGGACTCGATTATGACGGCGCTGGACGGCACGTTTGATATCAAAAGCACGCTTGGACGAGGGACGGTTGTCACGCTTGGACTGCCGCTGTATCGAAAATAAGATTTCGTCACAAATATGCGCTATAATACACCCTGTATGCAAAAAAGCGAAACTGACTGTATAAATAATAGGAGAAATCGATGAATCAACCCAAGAAGGAACTTTTTAAGACAAGCGTAGGCGGACAGGCTTTGATGGAGGGCATCATGATGCGCGGTCCAAAGCACATCTGCTGCGCCGTTCGCAAACCGGATGGCACGATTGAAACAAAGCTGGAGGATGTGCCTGTACATGGCGTCTGGAGCAGGATACCGCTGGTGCGTGGCTCGATTGCCATGATTGAAAGCATGATTTTAGGCTATCGCTACATGATGTACTCCGCACAGGTCAGCATGGGCGATGCATATGACCCCGAGGAGGAAGAGACCGCCTTTGAGAAATGGGTGGGAGATCACCTTGGAAAAAAGGCGGAGGACCTGCTTTTGACTGTCGCAGCCGTCGTAGGTGGTTTGATGGCAATTTTGCTGTTTACCGTCTTGCCTACACTGGTCGTTGGCGGGTTGAACTATCTGGTCCCGCTGGGACGTTGGTCCAAAGTGATTTTGGAAGCGGTGTTGAAGGTCGGTATCTTTTTGCTTTATATGGTCGGAATCTCTAAAATGAAGGAGATTCACCGTGTGTTCGAGTATCATGGAGCAGAGCATAAAACGATCGCCTGTTATGAAGCGGGAGAGCCGCTCACGGTGGAAAATATCCGGAAGTATGTGCGTTTCCATCCGCGATGCGGCACAAGCTTTTTGATTTTGGTCGTGATCGTCAGCGTGTTTTTGTACAGCGTGCTGCCATGGGGCAGTGTTGGCTTGCGGGTGCTGTTCAAGCTGCTGCTGCTGCCCGTGGTAATGGGCATCAGCTACGAGCTGCTCAAGTGGTGCGGCCGCTCGGATAATATTGCGACGCGTATTATCCGGCAGCCGGGCATCTGGGTGCAGCACCTGACTGTTTTTGAGCCGGACGACAGCATGATCGAGGTGGCGATTGCGGCAGTGACACCGGTATTGCCGGAAACCCCGGAGGAGGGCAAATGGTAACGCAGGGGATGACGCCCCGGACAGCCCTGCGTGAAGTGACGATGCGCCTTGCAGAAGCCGGATGCCCGGATGCCGGCTACGATGCGTCGGAGCTGTATCGGCTGGCAACAGGGCAGGATATCCGACTTTCAACAGAGCTGCTGACACCCAGGCAGGCAGAAACACTGGAAGCACTCTGCGCACGGCGTGAGATGCGGGAACCGCTGCAATACCTGTGCGGCAGGTGGAGCTTTTTGGACTTTGAACTCGCTGTAGGGTCAGGTGTTCTGTGCCCGCGCGCAGACACCGAAATCGTGGCAGAACGCGCAGCGCAGTGCCTGCACGACATTACAGAGCCGAGGGTTCTGGACCTTTGCGCCGGGACGGGTTGTATCGGGCTTGGTATCAAACGGCTGTGTCCGACTGCGGATGTGACGTGCGTAGAAAAAAGCCCGGAGGCATTTGTGTATCTGGCGCAGAATGCAGAAAATGCATTGCCGTGCGGTGCAGTGCGGGCGGTCGAGGGCGATTTGTTTGACTACTGGCAGGTTTTACCAGAGGGCGAACTTGACCTGATCGTATCGAACCCGCCGTATCTTACGGCAAAGGAGATGACGCAATTGCAGCCAGAGGTTGCACAGGAACCGGAAATGGCGCTGGCTGCCGGAGAGGATGGCCTGGTGTTTTACCGTGCCATTGCACAAAATTATTTACACGCACTGCGCCCCGGCGGCATGCTGGCGCTGGAAATCGGGTGGCAGCAAAGAGCATCGGTCACCGCTATTTTGGAGAGCACGGGGTGGCAGAGCATCGAGTGTGTATGCGACTACGGCGGCAATGACCGCTGCATCCTGGCACAAAGGCCGGTTGAGCACTGAAAACCGTAAAAACTGAAATTTCCCGCCGGAATGACGGGAGTTTATGCTATACTTGCAGGGAACAAAACATCTTGTGATTTTGCGAAAAGGAGCAGCAAACGATGGCTAAAAATCAGAATACCGCTGTACCCCCGGTAACCAGAAAGACCGGAGAGGAAGAAAAGAAAAAGGCGCTTGAGACGGCTCTGGCACAAATCGAAAAGCAGTTTGGCAAGGGCGCAGTTATGAAGCTGGGCGACAATGTCAACATGCAGGTGGATGCGATCTCGACCGGAAGCCTTGGTTTGGACATGGCGCTCGGAGTGGGCGGTGTGCCTCGTGGACGTATCATTGAGGTATATGGCCCGGAGTCCAGCGGCAAGACCACGCTGGCACTGCACATTCTGGCAGAGGCACAAAAAAAGGGCGGCGAGGTTGCATTTGTCGATGTAGAGCATGCGCTTGACCCAACTTATGCGGAAGCACTGGGCGTTGACATCAACAGCCTGCTGGTCAGCCAGCCGGATACCGGTGAGCAGGCCATGGAGATCTGCGAGGCGCTGGTGCGCTCGGGTGCGATCGATGCGATCGTTGTCGACTCGGTGGCCGCAATGGTTCCCCGTGCTGAGATCGAGGGCGAAATGGGCGATAACCATGTCGGCTTGCAGGCACGCTTGATGAGCCAGGCCATGCGCAAGCTGACATCCGTGATCGGCAAGACGAACACAGTGTGCGTGTTTATCAACCAGCTGCGCGAAAAAGTCGGCGTTGTATACGGCAACCCGGAGGTCACCACCGGCGGACGTGCGCTGAAGTATTATTCCTCCGTGCGTATTGATGTCCGTCGTGTGGAGGGTCTGAAGGACTCCTCCGGTCAGTTTATCGGCAACCACACACGCGCAAAGGTCGTCAAGAACAAGGTTGCACCGCCGTTCCGTGAGGCAGAATTTGACATCATGTTTGGTGAGGGCATCTCCAAAGTAGGTGAGCTGATCGATGTCGGCGTGAAGCTTGGCATCGTGCAGAAGAGCGGTGCGTGGTATAACTATGGCGAGATTCGTCTTGGCCAGGGTCGTGATAACGCAAAGCTGTTCCTGAAAGATAATGCGGAAATCGCAGATGACATTGAAGGACAGATCCGTGCAAATGCTGATAAGCTGTACGCGATGAGCCGCTCGAGCAAAAAGAGCAACACTGAAACAGAGGCGGCGGCACAGACTGAAAAACCGGCAGCAGAGCCTGTAGTCAAGGCACCGGCACGCAGCAGCGAGAGCGAGCTTGATATTATGGTGGAGGACTAAATGTCCTTTTATGTAAGAAACCGAAAGCCCCTGACAGAGGAAGAAAAATGCGATGACACTGCAAAGGCAAAGAGTCGTGCACTGGAGATCCTTGCAGGGCAGGAGATCGCATCGGCACAGCTGTACGAACGGCTGTGCCGGCGGTATACCGAACAGGCAGCAGCGGCGGCTGTTGCCGACATGATGGAGAACGGATACCTGGATGATGACCGCTACGCGCAGGTGCGTGCCCATGGACTGCTGGCGGCACGCAAGAGCCGACGCGCTGTCGCCCAGGATCTGCGCCGGAAGGGGCTGAGCACACAACAGGTGCAGCAGGCTCTGGAGAGTGCTTATGCCCGGGATGAAAACGGCGAAGACCCGGAGCTGGAAGCGGTTTGCGCCTTGATTGCGAGCCGCTACCGCTCGAAACTGGCAAACGGAAGGAGAGACCTGGTCTTTGCGGCCTTGATGCGCCGCGGGTTCTCTTATCCGGTGATCAAAGAGGCCCTCCGCAGGTCGGAGGACGAACCATGAACGTAGAAAGAGAGTATTATCCCCTATGAAAATTGCGTGTATTTCCCTCGGCTGCCCCAAAAATCAGGTCGATTTGGATGTGATGGTGCACATCCTGATCTCAGCAGGGCACGAGACAGTTGCAGAGCTGAGCGAAGCGGATGTGATCCTTGTAAACACCTGCGGCTTTATAGAGAGCGCTAAAACTGAGGCAATCGAAAATATCCTGGAGGCGTGTTCCTATAAGCAGTTAAACCCGGATTTGAAGGTTGTGGTCACGGGATGTTTGGCAGAGCGTTACCGCAGTCAGATTGAGGAAGAGATCCCGGAGGTGGATGCCGTGGTAGGCTGTGCCTCCAACAAGGCGATCGACTCGATCGTTGCACGTCTTGCCGGCGGTGAGGAGCATCTGGAAAGCTACGGAATGAAAAAGGACTTCCCGCTCGGCGGCAAGCGTGTCATTGGCACGCCGGCACATTATGCCTACCTGAAAATTGCGGAGGGATGCAACAATCGCTGCCACTACTGCGCAATACCAGCGATTCGTGGTCCGCTGCGCAGCCGGGATATGATGGATTGCGTGGGGGAGGCACGCTGGCTTGCGGCAGAAGGCGTCAAGGAGCTGATCATCGTTGCGCAGGACCCGACTGCCTATGGCGAGGACTGGGGAAAACCCGGCAGCATTTGTGAGCTGCTGGACAAGCTCAACCGCATCCCCGGGCTGGAATGGATCCGCATGATGTATGCATACCCCGAGCGCATTACGCCGGAGTTTATTGCAGCCCTCAAGCGCAACGAGAAGGTGGTGCCCTATTTGGATCTTCCGATCCAGCACTGCAACGATGTGATCCTGAAAAACATGAACCGCCGCTCAAACCGTACAGAGCTGTTGGATGTGATCGGTACACTGCGCAGCGAGATCCCGAACATTACACTGCGCACCACGCTGATTGCCGGTTTTCCGGGCGAGACAGAGGAGCAATTTGAGGACCTCTGCAACTTTGTCAAAGAGGTAAAATTTGACCGGTTGGGCTGCTTTGCATATTCGGCAGAGGAGAACACGGTGGCAGCTAAGATGGAAAACCAGATCGAACAGGAGACCAAAGAAAAGCGTGCCGAAATCATTATGCAGATCCAAACGGGCATCATGTCGCAAAAGCAGGCAGAAAAAGTCGGACAGACAGTGCGTGTGATCTGTGACGGAATAGACGAGGAAAGCGGCCTTTACCTGTGCCGTACCGCAGCAGATGCGCCGGAAGTGGACGGAAATGTTTGCGTCTCCAGCGAGGAGCCGCTGTACCCCGGCGAGTTCTACGACATCCTGATTGATGACAGCGACCTTTACGATTTGTATGGGACTGTCATAAAATAACATTAAGGAGTGAATTGATTTGAATTTACCCAATAAGCTTACCCTGACCCGCATTATTCTGGTACCGGTATTTATGATTTTTGTATCACTTACAAGCCTTGATGGGCTGATGGACGGCAGCTTCCAGCCGGTGTATTATTTGATTGCCGGCATTGTATTTGCTGTTGCCAGCTTTACCGACTTCCTGGATGGACACCTGGCGCGCAAGTGGCATATGGTGACGGATTTTGGCAAGTTTGCCGACCCGCTGGCAGATAAACTGCTGACCACGGTGGCGTTTATTTACATGATGCGTGACGACGTGTGCAGTCCGGTCGTGCTGTGCATTATCCTGGCACGAGAGTTTGCTGTATCCGGCTTGCGTATGGTTGCGGCCGGTGCAAAGGATGGCAAAGTGATCGCAGCGAATATGTGGGGCAAGGTAAAGACTGTGCTGCAGATGCTGAGCATCATCTTTTACTACTTTGCCACATCGATCGCTTCGATGGCGGTGCCGGGTATGGACGGCGCTGCAATCACGTATCTCATTGCCGGTGTCGCATCGATTTTGTGCTGGCTTGTCGCCGTGGTAACGGCGGTGTCCGGTATCAAGTACCTGTGGGACAACCGCAGCTTTATCAACACGGCAAAATAAACAACTGTATAATTTGCATCGAATATTGCAAATTGGAAATGCTTTTGAAGCGCATATCGGCATAAAAAACCCGAGACAGTGACCGAACAGTCGCCGTCTCGGGTTTTAGGTTTGTACTAAATCAAAAGCGGAAGGCTTAGCGCTTTACGTTGAAGGCAGCCATGCCGGGGTAAACAGCGCTTGCGCCAAGCTGCTCCTCGATGCGCAGCAGCTGGTTGTACTTTGCAACACGCTCGCTGCGGCTGGGAGCACCGGTCTTGATCTGGCAGGTGTTCAGTGCAACTGCCAGATCAGCAATGGTGGTGTCAGCGGTCTCGCCTGAGCGGTGAGAGCTGATAGCTGTGTAGCCGGCCTTGTGTGCCATCTTGATGGCCTCCAGTGTCTCGGACACAGAGCCGATCTGGTTCAGCTTGATCAGGATCGCATTGCCTGCGCCAAGAGCGATGCCCTTGGACAGACGCTCGGTATTGGTAACGAACAGATCGTCGCCGACCAGCTGTACCTTGCCGCCGAGCTCGCGGGTCATCTCCTGCCAGCCTTCCCAGTCCTCTTCATCCAGACCATCCTCGATGGAGATGATGGGGTACTTTTCAACCAGGCTCTTCCAGTGTGCAATCAGCTCGCTGGAGGTGTACTCGGTGCCGGCCTTGGGCAGCTTGTAGAAGCCTTTGCCCTTGGGGCTCTTCCACTCGGAGGAGGCAGCGTCCATAGCCAGCATGAAGTCCTTGCCGGGCACATAGCCAGCCTTTTCGATTGCGGCCAGGATGGTCTCGATGGTCTCCTCATCGCTGGACAGGTTGGGAGCGAAGCCGCCCTCGTCACCGACGGATGTGGCAAGACCCTTAGCCTTCAGAATACCGGCCAGAGCATGGAAGACCTCAGCACACCAGCGCAGAGCCTCCTTGAAAGAAGGTGCGCCGACAGGCATGATCATGAACTCTTGGGTATCAACGGTGTTCGTGGCGTGTGCGCCGCCGTTCAGGATGTTCATCATGGGGACAGGCAAGCGGTTGCCGTTCACACCGCCCAGGAAGCGGTACAGCGGCATGTCCAGAGAGGTCGCGGCAGCGCGGCATACTGCAATGGAGACAGCCAGAATGGCGTTTGCACCCAAATTGGACTTGTCCTTGGTGCCGTCAGCAGCGATCATAGCAGCATCGACAGCGTAAATATCGGAGGCGTCCATGCCGACAATTGCCTGTGCAATAACAGAGTTGATGTTCTCAACAGCCTTGGTCACGCCCTTGCCCAGGTAGCGGGACTTGTCGCCATCACGCAGCTCCAGTGCCTCAAACTCGCCGGTAGATGCACCGGAAGGAGCACAGCCGCGTGCGACGGTACCGTCTGCCAGAGTGACCTCTGCCTCAACGGTGGGGTTGCCGCGAGAGTCAAGGATCTCGCGGCCGATAACGGATTCAATTTCAAGATAGCTCATTGGTATACCCTCCTAGATCGATTTCCATACCTGCAGCGGCGCAAATGCCGCCGGGCACACTGAGCTAGTTTACACTAACCAGCTACTTCTATCCTACCACGCTTTGAAAAAGTGTTCAAGAGAAGGATATAAAGTTAACGACAACAAACTTTATGACGGCGAGCATGAAAAGTGAATTGGATTCATCTTGGATTGCAATAAAATGAGAGAACTAAAAAAGTGCATAAAATTATACATTTCATTTTGGTTAGATTGGCAATAAAGCCCATAAAAACGAGCGAAAAGTATGGCTGTTTTGTGAATTGCAGCAAAACGGCTTTGCGGCTATAATAAAAACACAGAGCAAGGTCGCTTTGAGGGAAATGACCTTGCTTTCTTTTCATTCTACGTAAAAGCAAAACACGAAAGCTTCCAATAAGGAGGACATAATTTTATGAAAAAGATGATTTCGCGTCGTAATTTCCTGGCTGCTGCCGGTGTTGTCGCCGCAGCCGGTGTTCTGACCGCATGCGGCGGCTCCAGCTCTTCCAGCACGGCTGCTTCCACTGCTGGTGGTGCAGCTTCTACCGCATCTGCTGGTGGTGAGACAATCAAAATCGGCGTTCTGGGTCCCCAGACCGGCGATGTTTCCGTTTACGGTCTGGCTGTCATCAACGGCGCAACGCTGTACATTGACCAGGTGAACGCAGAAGGCGGCGTCAATGGCAAGCAGCTCGAGGCTGTTACCATGGATGAGCAGGGCGATGCAACGCAGGCTGTGACCTGCTTTACCAAGATGTGCGATCAGGGCATCACTGCTCTGGTGGGCGACGTTACCACAACGCCGACCCTGGCAGTCGTTGCAGAGAGCCAGGACTACAATATGCCTATGGTCACCGCTTCCGCTACTGCTGAGGCTGTCACCTATGACGCAGAGACCGATACAGTTTACGGCAATGTGTTCCGTGCAACCTTCACCGACCCGTTCCAGGGCGTGAAGATGGCTGACTACGCTTTCGAGAAGCTCGGCTACACGAAGGCTGCTGTTATCTACAAGAAGGGCGCTGACTACAACGAGGGTCTGGCAGAGAATTTCCAGAACGAGTTTGAGGCCAAGGGCGGCACGATCGTTGACGCCGAGAGCTACTCTGACGGCGACGTCGACTACAAGACGCAGCTGACCACGATCCTGGGCAAGGAGCCTGAGGTCGTGTTCTGCCCCAACTACTACGAGGAAGTCGGTCAGATCCTGTCCCAGGCACAGGATGTCGGTCTGACGGTTCCGTTCCTGGGCGGCGACGGCTGGGATGGCGTTGAGGGCTATGCAACTGCTGATCAGCTGGCAAACTGCTACTTCTGCGCAAACTACGCAAAAGGCTCTAACGCTGACTTCGAGAATGCATACAAAGAGAAGTACGGCGAGGAGTACCCCAACGGCTTCTCTCCGCTGGGCTACGACGCAGCAATGACGGTTGTTTACGGCATCAAGGCTGCTGAGGAGGCTGGTCTCGAGGCTGGCTCCGACGAGTACAAGCAGGCAGTTATTGACGCGATCGCAGGCGGCACGATCGATGGCATTACTGGCTCCTTCACCTTCGATGAGCACCACGATCCCATCAAGAGCACTGCTATCCTGACATTTGAGGATGGTAAGGCTGTCCTGAAAGAGCAGTTCTGATCTTTCCGGTGTGCTTGACCGGTGGAAGAGCACACAGCCGGAACAGACAGAAACGCTACCACAATGCTCCAAAGCGGAGACCGCCGGATCAAGTTACCTCGGCAGTCTCCGCTTTTTGGTTTACCACGGGGATGCCCCCTAAGAAAGTGTAATTCGGGCGCAGCGCGCGTCCCAAAGAAAGGAAGTATCAAAGCATGACAGTGTTTTTTAGTCAGCTGATCAACGGCTTGTCCCTGGGCAGCATCTATGCACTGATCGCTCTGGGCTACAGCATGGTGTACGGTATTATTCTGCTGCTGAACTTTGCCCATGGCGATGTCATCATGGTTGGCGCTTACATGTCGTGGTTCGTTATGAGCCAGCTGGGTCTTGGCCCGGTTGCGGCAGTATGCGCTACCCTTATCACCTGTACGCTGCTGGGTGTTGTGATCGAAAAGGTCGCTTATACACCGCTGCGCAACGCACCCCGTATTTCGCTGCTGATCACTGCCATCGGCGTTTCCTTCTTTTTGGAGTACACGGCAGAGCTTGTGATGGGCTCGGCTGCAAAGGTCATACCGTCGTACTACGGGAGCCGCACGTTTATGCTGGGCAGTGTTCCGATCGGTCTTACATCGATCATCACACTGGCGGTCACAGTGCTCTCGATGATAGCGCTTACCTTCCTTGTGCAAAAGACAAAGCTCGGCAAAGCAATGCGTGCCGTGTCGGAGGACATGGACGCCGCCCGCTTGATGGGCATCAATGTTGACAGTACGATCTCATTTACCTTTGCGGTCGGCTCTGAGCTGGCAGGCATCGGTGCTGTGCTGTACTGCTGCAGCTATCCGCAGGCAACGCCTACCATGGGCAGCATGCTGGGCCTGAAGGCTTTTATCGCCGCTGTTTTGGGCGGCATCGGGTCGATACCGGGCGCAATGATCGGCGGTCTGGCGATTGGTCTGTGCGAGTGCCTGGTCTCGGCAGTGGGTCTTTCGGCATGGAAGGATGCGGTCACATTTGTGATCCTGATCATTGTGCTGCTGGTCAAGCCTACGGGCTTCCTTGGCCGCAAAGTGCAGGAAAAGGTGTAAGGGGGCATTGTTATGAATACAATCAAACGCAAAACTTTGAAAATGCCTGTACGCTACACCATCAACACGGTGCTGATCGCTTTGATGTTTGTTGTGCTCACCTTTTTGACACAGAGCATTCTTTCAAGCTATCAGAACAAGGTCCTGCTGACGGTCGGTATCAATATCATCCTGGCTGTTTCGTTGAACGTTGCCACTGGTTATCTGGGACAGCTGCCGCTGGGGCATGCTGGCTTTATGGCGGTCGGCGCCTACACGTGCGCACTGTTTACAAAATTCAGCCCGTTGCCCGATGGTATCTCCTTTGCGCTGGGTCTGTTTCTGGGTACGATCATGGCCGGCTTGTTCGGTGTGCTGATCGGTATCCCGGCACTGCGTCTGACCGGTGACTATCTGGCAATTCTTACACTCGGCTTCGGCGAGATCATCCGCATCACGCTCAATAATATTGACGACGTGCTCGGTTTTAAGCTGTTCTACGGCGCAAAGGGTTTGAAAAATATCCCCAAATACTCCAACTATTGGAATGTATTTCTGTGCGTGGTCATTACCTGCTTTGCAATTCATGCAATGATGAAGTCCCGTCATGGCCGTGCGGTGCTGGCGATTCGTGACAACGAGATCGCAGCGGAGAGCTGTGGCATCCAGGTCACCTACTATAAAGTTATGGCCTTTGCGTTTTCGGCTGCGTTTGCAGGGCTTGCAGGTGGATTGTACGCCTGCTACCTGGGCGTGCTGGACCCGTCAACATTTGGCTTTATGAAGTCCATCGAGATCCTTGTTATGGTCGTTTTGGGCGGCATGGGCTCAATGCTCGGCTCTATCCTGTCCGCAATCGTGCTGACAGTCCTGCCGGAGGCGACCCGCAGCTTTGAGAGCTACCGCATGGTGGTTTATTCGCTTGTCCTGATCCTGATGATGATCTTCCGTCCGGGCGGATTGCTTGGCAGCTATGACTTCTCTATGAGCCGTATCCTTGAGAAAGTGATGAACGGCGAACTGTTCCGCAAGAAAAACGCAGAGGAGGGCAAGAGCAATGAGTGAGTACAGAACATCGCTGAACAGCATCCCCTCCGGCGGTTTTTTGACAGATCGCGACAAGGACAAAAAGCCGATTTTGGATGTGCGCAGCCTGGGTATTGACTTTGGCGGCCTGACAGCCGTCGATGATTTTAACCTGATGATTGGCCGCAACGAGATCGCGGGCCTGATCGGCCCCAACGGCGCAGGCAAGACCACGGTGTTTAACATGCTGACCAACGTTTACCAGCCGACCCGCGGGTCGATCCTGATCGATGGTATGCCCACCGCAGGAAAAAAGACGTATCAGGTCAACCGTATGGGTGTGGCACGTACATTCCAGAATATCCGCCTGTTTAAGGATATGTCTGTGATTGACAACATCAAGGTCGGTCTGCATGAGTCTATGAGGTATAACCTGGCCTCGTCACTGATTCGCCTGCCGAACTACTGGAAAGAGGAGAAAAAATGCACCGAGCGTGCGCTTGAGCTGCTGGATATTTTCCATATGGCAGATCTGGCATATGCGCAGGCAGGCAGCCTGCCTTACGGTGCACAGCGCCGCCTGGAGATTATGCGTGCGCTTGCAACCAGCCCGAAGCTGTTGTTGCTCGATGAACCGGCAGCCGGTATGAACCCTTCGGAGACGGCGGAGCTGACAGAGACCATCCGGCGCATCCGTGACGAATTCAATGTTGCTGTTCTGCTGATCGAGCATGATATGAGCCTCGTTATGGGTATCTGCGAGGGCATTGCTGTGCTGAACTTTGGCCGGATCATTTGCAAAGGCACGCCCAATGAGATCCGCAACAATCCCCAGGTCATCGAGGCCTACCTGGGCAAAAAGGAGGGCTGAGCGATGGCACAGATCCTGAAAGTTGATAACATCAATGTGTATTACGGCAACATCCATGCTGTGCAGGATGTTTCGTTCGAGGTGAACGAGGGCGAGATCGTCACACTGATTGGCGCAAATGGTGCAGGCAAGTCAACAACGCTTAAAACGATTTCGGGTCTGCTGCGCCCCAAAACCGGTGATATTCTTTACCGCGGCAAAAGCATTAAGAATATGCGTGCCCACAAAATCGTCCAGCAGGGCCTCGCGCAGGTGCCGGAGGGACGCCATGTATTTTTGCACATGAGTGTGGAAGAGAATCTGGAGATGGGCGGTTATACTCAGCAGGCATCGACGATCGCGCCAAATAAAGAAAAGGTATTTGAGCTTTTCCCGCGGTTGAAGGAGCGCCGCCGTCAGATGGCGGGCACACTGTCCGGCGGCGAACAGCAAATGCTGGCTATGGGGCGAGCCCTGATGAGCAATGCATCAATGCTGATGCTGGATGAGCCGTCAATGGGTCTGTCGCCGCTGCTCGTACAGGAAATTTTTGAGATCATCCGCAATGTGCACAAGGAAGGCATGACGATTTTGCTGGTTGAGCAAAACGCACAGATGGCGCTTTCGGTCGCTGATCGTGCCTATGTTCTGGAAACCGGTCGTGTCTTTATGGAGGGCACCGGCGCCGAGCTGCTGACAAACGAGCGTGTCCGCAGCGCTTATCTCGGCGGCTGATTACTCTTGAAATACAAAAACATCTGTACCCGTGTCTGTATTCGGACGGGTACAGATGTTTTTTGCTTTTGAATTGGTGTTACGGATGCAATGCATCCAAAGCGGCGTTGAGGACGTCTAACGGGATCTGGCCGGGGGCACTGGCCTGACCCGGGTTCGCAAAAGTCATGGAGGAACCGAAGGTCTCGCCGCTCAATCTGCTTAAAGCGCCGATGGCGCCCATGCTCATTGTTATTACGGGTGTATCGGGGTACTGTTCGGTCATTTCGGCGGTTGCAAAAAGTAGCTCTAAAACATCTTTGCGTTCCTGCGGCATAACCGCAAGCTTTGGAATGTCTGCACCGGACTGCCGCATTTTCTCCATACGTGCAACGAGCTCTGCCCGAGGCGGTGTTTTCTGGAAGTCGTGGCTGGAGCAAACAACGTAAACGCCGCTGTTATGTGCCTGCCGGATCAAGGCGGACAGTGCCTCTCCGGCGGTGAAAAGCTCAATGTCAAGCAGGTCGGCACAGTCGGTGTCCAGAACGGTATTGAGAAAACGAAGGTACTCTTCGTGCGTCAGCTCCACGTTGCCGCCTTCAGTACTGGTGCGGAAGGTGACGAGCAGCAGCTTGTTCTTCAGCGCGACCCGCAGCTTTGCTGCACAGCGTGCGATGGCACCGAGGTCTTTGGCACCGTCGAAACAGTCCACACGCCATTCAACACAATCGGCGCGCAATGTGGAAAACTCGGCGGCCCTGTCCAGTATCGCACGTTCGCTGTGCTCAACAATAGGCAAAATGACCTTTGGACGACCCTCGCCAATATGACAACCACGCACTGTCAGACAAGACATAATGGATTCGCTCCTTTTTATTGTTGTTAAGAATAGAACGATTTCATGATACGGTCATCCGTTCAGGTTGTCAAGTCGGCGACAGAAAAAGAGCAAGAATTGATTTTTTGAAAGTTGGAGCTTGTACAAAAAGCAAAAATCGATTAGAATATAATCCGAAGTGAAAGGCAATGTCGCCCGTAGTGGGAGGCATTGCCTTTCTGTTTTTTTTAAGGAGAAAAGATATGAATGATGTTAAAAACAGCTCCGCGCAGATGAAGTCAACGGCACAGGTCCTGGTCGATTGTTTGGAGGCCGAGGGCGTTAATGTGATGTTCGGCATTCCCGGTGAGGAAACATTGGATTTGATGTTTGCACTGCGTGACAGCAAGATTCGATTTATCCCGGTACGGCATGAGCAAGGCGCAGCATTTATGGCAGACGTATACGGACGCCTGACGGGACATGCCGGTGTTTGTCTTTCAACGCTCGGGCCGGGAGCAACTAATCTGGTAACGGGTGTGGCGGATGCTTATTTGGATGGTGCGCCACTGGTGGCGATCACCGGACAGGTGGGCACGGATCGCATGCAGCTGACAAGCCATCAATACCTGGATCTGACTGCAATGTTTGAGCCGATTACGAAACGCTCAAAACAGATCATTCGTCCGGATACCGTCGGCGAAATCGTCCGCCTGGCATTTAAGTACGCCGAAAAGGGCAAGCCGGGTGCGACACATATTGATTTGCCGCAGAATATAGCAAAAATGCCGGCTGCCGCTGTACCGCTGAAACCACAGCAGCAGCACGAGCTGTACGCAGACCCGGCCAGCATTGCGCTGGCCGGAAAAATAATAAGTGATGCAAAAAATCCTGTGATACTGGCGGGCAGCGGCGCTGTCCGTGCGCATGCGGCTGCAGCCGTTACGGAGCTGGCAGACCGACTGCACATTCCGGTGGTCAATACCATGATGGCAAAAGGTATTATTCCGTTTGACGATTTATATAGCTTACGTACGATCGGTATTCCGCAGAAGGATTATGTCAATCAGGTGTTCGACCAGGCTGATGTAGTTATTGCAATTGGATACGATTTGGTGGAGTGTGCGCCTGCAAAATGGGGAGCACGTCCGGATATGACGATCGTGCACGTCGATTCTGCCCCGGCGGATGTAAATAAGCGTTATCAGCCCGGGGTCGAGGTTGTGGGCAATATCACGGAAAGCCTTTACCAAATCCTGCGCTGTACACATCGCAGTGCAGAGCCGAAGCTTGCGCTTGAAGTGCGGGCGAAAATTGAGGCAGAGCATGCAGAGATGGCGTCAGATGAAAGCTGTCCAATGAAACCTGCGCGGATATTGGCGGATGTGCGCAAGGTGATGGGACGGAGCGATATTCTGGTAAGCGATGTAGGTGCACACAAAATGTGGATTGCACGTCATTACGATTGCTATGAGCCAAACACCTGTTTGATATCTAACGGATTTGCAAGTATGGGATTTTCGATCCCGGGTGCTTTTGCGGCAAAATTGCTTTATCCCGAAAAACGCGTCCTGGCAATTTGCGGCGACGGCGGTTTTATGATGAACAGCCAGGAGCTTGAAACGGCGGTGCGTGAAAAGGTTCCGTTTGTAACATTGATTTGGGAGGACTCCAGCTATGGTCTGATCAAATGGAAAGAGCAGGAACAGTTTGGCGGTGAGCACTGTTATGTTGATTTTACAAACCCTGATTTCAAAAAGCTTGCGGAAGCGATGCACTGCAAGGGGTACCGCATTGAGAAGGCAGAAGAGCTGATCCCCACTTTGGAGGAGGCTTTCCGGAATGAGGAACCAAGTGTAATTGTTGTGCCTGTTGACTACAGCGAGAACATGAAACTTTCAGAGCATTTGAAGGAAGTGTATGAGCAGCAGTGATCCTGCTTGTTCAAAAAAAGACATTTGAGCGCAATAACGACCACAGCGAAAGGGAGCAGAAATGCTCCCTGTTTTCGTATTCCCACACGAGCAAAAAAGGCAGCAAAAGCGGAAAAAAACTATACGATGTATACAAAGAGAGAAAAAGGCAGAAAAAAGTTCAAAAAGGGGGTTGCAAAAGTAATACGGATGTGGTAATATACTCAAGCGCCAAGCGAAGCCCGAAAGAATGACTCTTAAGGGCGAGGCTACGAAGCCAAAGAAAAGAACCAATAGACGCCGAAAAGTCCGGGAGAGATCCGAGA
>CAVBNV010000005.1:0-110389 GCA_963596815.1 Oscillospiraceae bacterium | reverse complement strand
TGGTGCCTCCGATCGGAATCGAACCAATGACACGGGGATTTTCAGTCCCCTGCTCTACCGACTGAGCTACAGAGGCAAACAAAAAAAGCGACCCGGATCGGGCTCGAACCGACGACCCCCAGCGTGACAGGCTGGTGCTCTAACCAACTGAGCTACCGGGCCACATGGTGGAAGTTAACGGGCTCGAACCGCTGACCCTCTGCTTGTAAGGCAGATGCTCTCCCAGCTGAGCTAAACTTCCACACAATGGAGCGGCCGACGAGGCTCGAACTCGCTACCTCCACCTTGGCAAGGTGGCGCTCTACCAGATGAGCTACGGCCGCACACTATGTGACATGTGCCGGACTTGTTTGCCGGCGACGCTGTTTATTATATCGCAAAGCTTTTGCTTTGTCAACTGAAAATCCAGATTTTTTTTGCAAATTCTTTTTGCGCCGGCAGTCCCAGCAGCCATTCATCGTTTTATCGTATTTTTATTGTTTGATCTGGCATTTGCTGTTCAAGTTAGATGCGGCAGACCCAAACAAAATTCAATTGCATTCTTTGCATATCACGATTATAATAGGATGCGTTATATTATGCGTAGCCGGTGCTTTGGGACACAGGATGGGCGCATACCCTATATCAGGATAGGAAGTCAGTATAAAAGGAGCAAACACGATGTATAAAATCACCGAAAGAGTCGCGCTGAACCCCACCGTGACAAAATTGGTCATTGAGGCGCCTCTCATTGCCAAAAAAGCCAAGCCGGGTCAGTTTATTATTGTGCGCCCGTTTGAAGACAGCGAGCGTATCCCCCTGACCGTTGCGGGTTACGACCGTGAAAAGGGTACGGTCGACATTATCTTTCAGGTCGTCGGCGGCACAACCATGGAACTGAACAGCCTGGCTGTCGGCGACAGCGTCCATGATTTTGTCGGTCCTCTGGGACGTGCTACCGAGGTCGATGGTCTGAAAAAGGTCTGCGTTGTCGGCGGCGGTGTCGGCTGTGCGATCGCCCTGCCCATTGCACGCGAGCTGCACGACATGGGCTGCGAGGTGCACAGCGTGGTCGGCTTCCGCAGCAAGGATCTGCTGATCCTTGAGGACGAATTCCGCGCCTGCAGCAACGAGCTGCGCATCATGACGGATGACGGCAGCTATGGCACAAAGGGCGTTGTCACCGCAGCTTTGGATGAGCTGGTAGCCGCCGGCAACCAGTACGATGTCGTTATCACCATTGGACCGCTGATCATGATGAAGTTTGTAGTAAAAACCTGCCAAAAGCACGGTCTGAAAAGCATTGTCTCGATGAATCCGATCATGATCGACGGCACCGGCATGTGCGGTGGCTGCCGCCTGACTGTTGGCGGCGAGACCAAGTTTGCATGTGTGGACGGACCGGACTTTGACGGCGATCTGGTCGATTTTGATGAGGCTATGGCGCGCGGCACAATGTACCGTCCGTTTGAGGCACACGCACGCGAGGCTGCCTGCAATCTGCTCAATCAGGAGGTAAAATAACATGGCTTTTAATATGGATCCCAAAAAGTGCCCCATGCCCACACAGGACCCCAACGTCCGCAACAAGAACTTTCAGGAAGTTGCTTTGGGCTATACCGAGGAAATGGCGATCAATGAAGCAAAGCGTTGCGTGCGCTGCCGCAATAAGCCCTGCCAGTCGGGCTGCCCCGTCGGCATTGACATTCCTGCCTTTATCGCACAGGTCGCAGATGGCAACTTTGAGGCCGCTTATCAGGTCATCAACCAGTCTTCCTCACTGCCGGCTGTTTGCGGTCGTGTCTGCCCGCAGGAGAGCCAATGTGAGGGCAAGTGCACCCGTGGCATTAAAAACGAGTCCGTCGGCATCGGTCGTCTGGAGCGCTTTGTCGCTGACTGGCACCGCGAAAATGTGCATACCGCTCCCCTTGTACCTGAGTGGAACGGACATAAGGTCGCAATCATCGGTGCCGGTCCTGCCGGTCTGACCGCTGCCGGTGACATGGCAAAGCTCGGCTACAAGGTAACCGTTTACGAGGCGCTGCATGTTGCCGGTGGCGTGCTGATGTATGGCATCCCCGAATTTCGTCTGCCCAAAGCAATCGTGCAGCAGGAGATCGACGGCCTGAAAAAGATGGGCGTTGATTTCGAGTGCAACATGGTTATCGGCAAGGTGCTGACCATCGATGAGTTGATGGGCGAATATGGTTACGAGGCTGTGTTTGTCGGCTCCGGCGCCGGTCTGCCCCGCTTTATGAATATCCCGGGCGAAAGCCTGAAGGGCGTGTATTCGGCAAACGAGTTCCTGACACGCTCTAACCTGATGAAGGCTTACCTGCCCACAAGCAAGACACCTATCCGTACCGGCAAAAAGGTTGCCGTCGTCGGCGGCGGCAACGTTGCCATGGACGCAGCCCGCAGTGCTCTGCGCCTTGGTGCTGAAACCGTCTATATCGTCTACCGCCGCGGTATGGCTGAGCTGCCTGCCCGTAAAGAGGAAGTCGAGCATGCCGAGGAAGAGGGCATCATCTTTAAGACCCTGTGCAACCCCACCGAGATTTTGCCTGATGAGAACGGCTTTGTCCGTGCGATCACCTGCGTTGAGATGGAGCTGGGCGAGCCCGATGCCTCCGGCCGCCGCCGTCCGATTGAAAAGAAGGACAGCGCTTTTACAATGGATGTGGACACAGTCATCATGAGCCTTGGCACCAGTCCCAACCCGCTGATCCGCTCTACGACACCGGGTCTGGAGACAAACAAGCACGGCTGCATCGTTACTGAGGGCGACGACGGACAGACCAGCCGTGAAGGCGTGTTTGCCGGCGGCGATGCTGTAACCGGCGCTGCCACTGTCATCAAGGCCATGGGTGCCGGCAAGGCGGCCGCAAAAGCCATGGATGAGTACATCAAGAGCAAAAGCTAAACGATAATACAATGCACAACGGGAGCTTGCGCAAAGCAGGCTGAGAGTGGGCTGTATCGCCCTGACCGATCACCTGATTTGGATAATGCCAACGTAGGGAGACAGCAGCAGCCATAAAAGCGTATATGCGGGTATGCCTCTACGAAGGTATATCCGCATATTTTATAAAAGGAGCGTTTTTATGAAGACTGCTTTGACCATCGCCGGCAGCGATTCCAGCGGCGGAGCCGGTATCCAGGCTGACATCAAAACCATGACCGCAAACGGCGTTTTTGCAACAAGCGCCATTACCGCGCTGACAGCGCAAAACACTATCGGGGTAAGTGATATTCTGGAGTCCACTCCGCATTTTCTCGCAGCGCAGCTCGATGCCGTATTCACCGACATCCGTCCCGATGCCGTCAAAATCGGCATGGTATCTTCGGCAGAGCTGATTGCGGTCATTGCGGAAAAATTGCAATTTTACCACGCCGCAAATGTTGTCGTTGACCCTGTCATGGTAGCCACATCCGGTTCGCGCCTGCTGCAGAGCGATGCTGTACAGGCATTGACAAAAAAGCTGCTTCCACTTGCTGAGGTCGTAACGCCAAACATCCCCGAGGCAGAGATTTTAGCCGGTATGCGCATCGCCAATGCCAGCGATATGGAGACAGCTGCAAAGGTCATCAGCAAATGCTATCATTGTGCCGTGCTGTGCAAAGGCGGACACAAGGTAAGCGATGCCGATGATTTTTTGTGGTCCAATGGCAGCGGCAAGTGGTTTCATGGCAGACGCATCGACAACCCCAACACACACGGAACGGGCTGCACACTCTCCAGCGCAATCGCAGCCAACCTTGCCAAGGGTTACGACCTTGACACATCGGTCGAGCGTGCAAAGAGTTATATTTCCGGCGCTCTTGCTGCCATGCTGGACCTTGGCAAAGGCTCCGGTCCGATGAACCACATGTTCGCACTGAAGGGTGACTTTGTAACAGATTGATGGTAAAAGAGCCGCTGCACAGGAAAAATGTGCGGCGGCTCTTTTGGTGTGCTCCGGATGTCTGTTATTTTTCATCCTCTGTTTTAATTTTGCAAATGACGGCCTTATCCAGGATATACTTTACCTTTGCGGTTGCGGTGTCACCAATTTTATCGTAAAGACGCCCTGCGCTGATGCACTTACCCTGAACTGTGCGAATACTGTTTGCCACATAGCCAACCTTGCCCAGACCCGGCAGCTCAACACGGATGGCTTCTGCGTCGTACTCGTTATCCGGCTCTTTGACCAGCTCAACTTTTTTGCCAACCTCAAAGGGCTCGACGCCATAGCGGAAGGAAAGACCTGTAATTGTAATGTAGTATTTCATAATAAGTTCCTCCTGTTCGTTTCTTGCAAGGATCGTCGTTTCACGTGTCTTATCTTGTGCTGTCCTCGTCCTGATGCTATTATCAACATTTGTAGTCCAATAAACAGGTCTATCAAGAAAAAATTGTTGAAGCGTGGTCTGCCCGCTCTTGTATTTCCTCCGGCCAAAGCACCTCCTGTTGTCACACTCAGCCCGTCCAATCGTCCTCCATTTGCGTACAGATCAGGCAACAATGCTCAAAGCTGTATTTTGCACAAGAACAACTTTATTAAGAAAATATACAAATGTGCTTTACAAATAAGCAACATTTTCTTCTGTTCTGACAAAAATGGATTCCGATGGTCTTTTTTGCTGGACTTTACCGCACTAATGTGCTATACCTTTAGTCATAAATCCGCAATGGCGCGGGCCAAAGTCTCGCACGTGCGGTTTTTTATTTGCCAGAATCTGGCATCAGTCAATGGTATGCTTTAAGAGCATTCAAAAGGACTAGAGGGGGTTACTATTATGAAGGCATTTATTTCTCGTCGCAATTTCTTAAAGGCATCCGGTGTTGCCGCAGCAGCTGCAGCTCTGGCAGGCTGCTCTTCTTCCGGCAGCTCTGCAAGCGGCTCTTCCAGTGCAAAGACGGTAAAGATCGGCGTGTTTGAGCCCGCTTCCGGTGACAACGGCGCCGGCGGCAAGCAGGAGGTTTTGGGCATCGAGTATGCAAACAGCGTTGCCCCCACCGTTGAAATCGGCGGTGAGACCTACAATGTCGAGCTTGTTGAGGTCGACAACCAGTCCAGCACAGACAAGGCTGTTACCGCCGCACAAGAGCTGGTATCCAAAAAGGCATCTATCGTTTTGGGCAGCTATGGCTCAGGTGCTTCGATTGCAGCAGCACCCACCCTGCAGGCTGCCAGCATCCCCGCAATCGGCTGCTCGTGCACAAACCCCGCTGTTACCGAGTCCAACCCCTACTATTTCCGTGTCTGCTTCCTGGATCCGTTCCAGGGCTCGGTCATGGCAAACTTTGCAAAGGACAACTTTGGTGCGTCCAACGCGTACGTACTGAGCATGCTCGGTGAGGATTACGGCTCCGGTCTCGCAACATACTTTGTCACGGCTTTTGAAGGACTGGGCGGCACTGTCACCTCCGAGCAATTCCCGGAGGGCACATCCGATTTCACCGCATACATCCAGAACGCCGTTAATGCCGGTGCGGATGTGATCTTTGCACCGTGCGCTACCACCTATGCCGCACAGATCATCACGCAGGCCGCCTCTGCAGGCTTTGATAAGCCCATCACCTCCGGTGACACCTGGGAGTCCAGCGTCATCCTGGATGCGCAAAATGGCACTGGCGTCGAGGTTTACTGCTCCACCTTCTTTGATGAAAACGATGAGTCCGGCGTTGCAAAGGAATTCGTTACCGGCTTTAAGGAGTGGCTGAACGCCGACAGTCAGAAGCTGACCAACAACGGCGGCAACGACATCGTGGCTGCTGTGTCGGCACTGGGCTACGATGCTTATATGACTGCGCTGGAGGGGCTCAAGTTGGCGGGCAGCACCGACGGCACCGCAATCAAAGATGCATTGTTCAAAGTCAACTATGATGGCGTAACAGGCAACATCACCTTTGATCAGACCACCGGTGACGCAAACAAGAGCATGGCCTACATCAAGCAGGCAAAGGACGGCGCCTTCAGCTTTGTTAAAACACAGAGCGTCTGATCACACTACACCCAGCATTCAACGCAGGCAGGTGCGCCCCGCCTGCGCTTTGCTTGTTATGCAACAAATAATTCTAAAAGGAGGACCCTTTTATGGCAGCAAAATTCTTGCCGTATTTGCTGGCAGGTATTTCAGTAGGCGGACAATATGCGCTTATTGCAATCGGCTACACCATGGTATACGGCATCCTTCGCCTGATTAATTTTGCGCACGGTGATATTTTTACCGTTGCCGGTTTTTTGATGGTGTACCTCACAGCTTCTCTTCCGCTGAGCATTTCCATCCCGCTGGTTATTATCGCCACCGTGCTGCTTGGCATCATTGTGGAAAAGGTTGCGTATAAGCCTTTGCGCACCGCTCCCCGCATGTCAGTCATGATTTCAGCCATCGGCATGTCTTACCTGCTGCAAAACCTGATGTGGTATGTGACGGGCGGTCTGGCCAAGCAGTACCCCGCCCTGCCATGGATCAGCGACACGGTTACGATCCTGGGCTGCCAGACAAAGCGTGTCACCGTGATCACTCCGTTCCTGGTCGTGGTCCTGGTTATTGCACTGGTATTGCTGATTCAAAAAACCAAAATCGGCATGGCCATGCGTGCCGCCTCGCGCGATTTTGAGACAGCGCAGCTTATGGGCATCCGCATCAACAGCGTCATCAGCTTTACTTTCGCTGTAGGCAGCTTCCTGGCGGCCATCGGCTCTATGATGTACTTTTCAAACTACACGGCTGTTACACCCACTGTCGGCGCCATGCCCGGTCTGAAGGCATTTGTCGCTGCTGTATTCGGCGGTATCGGGTCCATCCCCGGCGCTGTGATTGGCGGATTTTTAATCGGTATTTGTGAAAGCCTGATCAAAGGCGCAGGTGCTACCACCTTCAGCGATGCTTTCACCTTTGCCTTGCTGATTGTCGTGCTGGCTGTCAAGCCCACCGGTCTGTTCAGCGAAAATCTGACCGAGAAAGTGTGATGACTATGACGAAAAAGAAATTGAATCGCACCCACATCACTGCCGCCGGGATGCTCCTCCTGCTGCTGGTGGCGCTGCTGGCTCTGGATAATTTAAGCATTGTCCCGCCAATGCTTCTGACCGTGCTGCGCAAGGGCGCTATTTACGCATTGGTTGCAGTTTCCATGAATCTGCTGAACGGCTTTACCGGTCTGTTCAGCCTCGGTCAGGCAGGTTTTATGCTGTTGGGCGCATACACTTATGCCATCCTTTCCATTCCTACCGCATCGCAGGCCTCGATTTATCAGCGCTACCCCGGCGGCGGCATCGGCTTCTCGATCCCGGAAATTTTCTCGAACGCTTTGGGTGGCTTTGGTTTGCTGCTGGGGGTCATCATTTGCCTGTTGCTGGCCGGCATCGTCGCAGGACTGTTTTCTGCGGCCATCGGTCTGCCTGTACTCAAGCTGAAAAGTGACTATCTTGCAATCGCCACGCTTGGCTTTGCCGAGATCATCCGTGCCGCTGTTGTGTTTGAAGGTCTTGGCCCATGGACAAACGGTTCAAACCTCTTATATGGCTTTACCAGCTTCGCAAGCTTTAATATCTCACTGGGCGGCACGACGATCCGCCTTGAGACTGTTATGCCCTTCTTGTTTTCCGGCATCTGCATTGCAGTGATCCTCCTGCTGATCAATTCCACCTATGGACGTGCTTTCAAGGCTATCCGCGATGACGAGATCGCAGCGGAGGCCATGGGCATCAACCTTGCAAGCCATAAACGCATGAGCTTTATCATCAGCAGCTTTTTTGCAGGTATCTCCGGTGCAATGCTGGCAATGTACCAGGCAAGCGTCCAGGCTACCACCTTCAAATCCAGCATGACATATGAAATTTTGCTGATTGTTGTGATTGGCGGTATCGGCTCAGTATCCGGCTCAATCATCGCATCCTTCCTGTTTATCGGCTGCTCGGAGTGGCTGCTGCGCTTTTTGGACAATGAGACCTACATCGGCGGCTTCCGTCTGCCTTTGCTGCGCTCCGGCTTCCGTATGGTGGTGTTCAGCATCATTATCATGTGCGTGGTGCTGTTCTTCCGCAAGGGCATCATGGGCGATCGTGAGCTGTTCAGTAAACGGAGCACAGGCTCTGATAAGAAAACGGGAGGTGGAGCAAAATGAGCAAAAACATTTTGACCGTAGAAAACGCCACCATGCAGTTTGGCGGAGTTGTTGCGGTCGATAACCTGAACCTGAAGGTCGATGAGTTCGAGATCGTATCTCTGATCGGACCCAACGGTGCGGGCAAGACGACGGCATTCAACGTGATCACCGGCGTCTATGCACCTACGAACGGTGCAATCTATTTTCAGGGCAACGAAATCGTTGAAAACCACCCGCACGGAAAGATGAAAAAGCTGTACAAAGGGCAAAACGACGGCATGTACAAAAACATCCTTCAGCCCACGCCGGATAAAATCACGCAGCTTGGTATTGCGCGCACCTTCCAGAATATCCGCCTGTGGAAAAGCCAGACGGTTTTCGAGAATATTCTGATTGCAAAGCATTGCCGCTGTTCTTCTAATCTGCTGTCCGCCACATTCCGCCTCAACGCCGCCGAGGAGAAGCGTCAGCGCGAGCAATGCGAGCAGTTGCTTGAGGTGCTTGGCTTGCAGAATGTCCGCAACGAGCTTGCCACCAGCCTTCCGTACGGTTTGCAGCGCCGTGTGGAAATTGCACGGGCAATGGCCACCGAGCCAAAGCTGCTGCTGCTGGATGAGCCTGCAGCCGGCATGAACCCGCAGGAGACAGAAGAGCTGACACGTTTTATCGACAAGCTCCGCTCTGACTTCGGGTTGACTGTGTTTATGATCGAGCACCACATGGATCTTGTTATGGACATTTCCGACCGCGTTTATGTGCTGGACTTCGGTAAACTGATTGCAAACGGTACGCCGGCTGAGGTGCAGAACGACCAGCGCGTGATTGATGCTTATCTGGGGGTGGATGAGGATGCTTGAAATTAAAGATCTGCATGTTTCCTATGGCGGCATCCATGCATTGCGAGGTATCTCGCTGAATGTCCCGGACGGAAAGATTGTAACGCTGATCGGTGCAAACGGCGCCGGAAAGTCTACCCTGATGCGCACCATTTCCGGTCTTGTCAAAGCAGACAGCGGTTCTATTGTGTGGAATGGACAGAACATCACGAACAATCCCATACATCAGATCGTGTCAAGCGGCATCGCCATGTCGCCCGAAGGACGGCGCGTTTTTGCCGACCTGACTGTCCTGGAAAACCTGAAAATCGGTGCTTATCTGCGCAAGGATAAGGCAGAAATTGAAAAAGATCTTGCATGGGTTTACGACCTATTCCCCCGTTTGAAGGAGCGCAGCTGGCAGAGTGCCGGTACACTTTCCGGCGGCGAGCAACAAATGCTTGCTGTCGGTCGTGCCCTTATGAGCCGACCGAAGCTGCTGATGCTGGACGAGCCCAGCCTCGGCCTTGCACCTCTGGTCGTCAAGGAGATTTTTGAGATCATCCGCACAGTCAACAAAAACGGTATCACCGTCCTGCTCAACGAGCAAAACGCCAACATGGCGCTGAAGGTTGCAGATTACGCCTATGTGCTTGAGACCGGCAACCTGACGCTCTCTGGTACAGGTGCCGAGCTCTTGACGAATGACGCAGTCAAGGCCGCATACCTTGGCAAGCAAAAATAACTGTCGACGCAAAAAAACGAGGCTCCTCGGGATTCAGCCGAAGAGCCTCGTTTTTTATTCAGCGTCGCTTTTTTGTAAATTTGAGCCCGGGCTTATCTCCCTGCTTCTTACCGCCTTTTCTGTGCGGAAGAGCGCTGTAGTAACCAAACAACAGACCGCACACACCGCCCACGAGGTGCATAAAATTTGCGACATTGTCACGGACAAAAATGATATCGTAGATTTGCTGCCCGAAATACATCGCAGCCACAAGGATCATCGTTACCGGTATCCCACCGCTGAACCCAGACAACGACGACAGCATTATAAGCATAAACACGATACCGGATGCACCAAGCAGACCGGTGTTCGGGAACAAAGCGCATTGCAGGATTGCCGAAATCAGGGCCGTAAGCACTATGCCGCGCAGCAGTGGGATGCTGCCGTACTTTTCCTCCATCGGAGGACCGACAACAAGCAGGAGAAGCATATTATTCAAAAAATGATCCCAGCTTGCATGTCCCAGCACATGACCGAACAAACGGACGTAAAACAACGGGTCTTTCAGCGACGAGCGGTACACACAAAACAGGTGCAGGTTCGTCCAGCCAGATGTCACGTCATTGAGCAGCAGTGTCCCCAAAGACAGCAGAAAAAACGTAAGGATCACGGGCGAGTTATATTGCAGTTTAAGCGACAGCTTTGTTCGTTTCGTAGTCGGTGCTCTCCTCTCTGTGCCAAGGCACGTCAACCGAGTGACCATACCGGCGGATAAAATTATCGCAGACTTTTGTATTGTACCACACGCAGGACGGTTTTTCCAGTTGCAGTTCTTATGCACTGCCGCAGAAGTATGTATTTTGCCTTTTGGTGCAAGTGTTTTCCAGCGATTTTCTCTGTTTTTACCCTTGGACAGCAGATTGGATTTTGTGATACAATCTAACGTAGATATGTATTGTCTTTTGATCCTGCGGCAGAGCCCGACCCGCTGTGCCTACTGCCGGGTCATGTCAAAAGACACGTTATTGCCGGGCCATGCGGGAGCTTGGAGATCAAAAATGTTTCAAAAAAACGAATACGTAGTATACAGCAGCCTTGGCGTATGCAAGGTAAAGGATGTCGTTATGCGGCGTTTTGAAGGCATGGACAGTGACCACCTCTACTATATTCTGGAGCCGGTATACGACGGCAACGCCCTGCAAATGTATGTGCGTGCGGACAACGCCGCAGCCAATCTGCGTCCTGTAATCAGTGCAGACGAGGCCAACCGCCTGATTGACTCGATCCCCACCGCACAGACAGAGGCATTTTACAGCCGCAGTGCGCAGGAGCTCGCCTCCCACTATGAGCAGGTCTTAAAGCAATCGCCCGATTGTCGGGGTATGCTCAGCCTGGTGCTTTCTATCTACAACAAGAAAATGGCATTATCCGTTAGGAACAAAAAATTCAGCCGTATTGACGAGCAATACATGAAGCAGACCGAAAACGCCTTAAACGGCGAGCTTGCCGTCGCCCTGCAGATCGATCGGGCAAAAATACCGGACTACATCGCAAGTCGCGTACGAGCAATCGCCTCTTCAGCCGGTCAGACGTCGCAGAGCTGATTTAACCGCGGGTCTGCGCCCAGTATTCTCCCATGCTCTGCCCCGGCTGGTTTGTCACTTCATTGCTCAGATAGCCCGAAAGACCGCAGCTTTCTGCCTGCCATGCCAGAGCCGCCTGAACCGTGGGATACTCAACCTCTGCGTACCAGAATTCTGTTGGCTGCCCTGCGTCCACATGGTTGACCTCCAGTACAGATCCGTCGGACAGGAAATAGCTCCGACGGATTTTTTTAATCAGCGGTTTTGCAATGATTTTTTGTTCCAGCTGCTCAAAAAGCTCCCGGTCAATGCTGCGCTCGATTTCCTCACGTGCAAGACCGCCGGCAGACTTAAAGCAAAGAATATAATCCGTCCCGCCGCCAGTCAGCGCCTCCTCACGGATGCGCACCGTAGGGTGCACGCTGATATATCCCTGTCGCATCGCAAATTCCTCTTTAAGTGGCAGGTCCTCAGGCCAGCCTTTTACCATCCATTTGCGCTCAATTTCCATTGTACATCTCCCCTTTTCTCAGATCTTTGTATTTATTCTAGCACACTTTTATGGTAGAATAAACGGTGGAGTTTATATCTGCGTAATTTTGACGGAAAGGGTCATTTGAATATGAAAGCAGAACGCAATTACCCCGTCTACATCGTTAATAAAAAGGCCGAGGCAAGTCTCGTCGCCGGTCACCCATGGGTTTACGAAAACGACATCACCGCCTTCCCGGATCGCGAGCCGGATAACGGCACACTTGCCGATGTTGTAAGTCAAAAAGGAGCTTATCTTGGCACCGGCTTTCTCTCACATCACAGCAAAATCCGTGTGAGGTTGATTTCACGCAATGCGAACGATACTTTTGATGCTGCTTTTTGGCGCAGGCGGGTGGAATATGCATGGAACTACCGCAAAACCGTTCTTGAGCCAGGCGATTTAACGGCATGCCGCATTATCTTTGGAGAGGCAGATCAATTTCCGGGGCTGACGGTTGACCGGTTCAACAACATTCTGGTCACACAAACCTTGAGCGTCGGCATGGAAAAGCTCAAGCCTCTGCTGTTTCCTTTGCTTGCTGATGTTCTGCGTGCGGACGGACAGGCCATTGACGGCATTTACGAGCGCAACGACGAGGCACTGCGCGCAAAAGAAGGCTTAGAGCAAAATAAGGGCTGGTTCTCTTTGCACGGTGAAGCTCACCCGGACACCACACAGACAGAAATTTGCGAAAACGGCGTATACTACCATGTGGACTTTGAAAACGGGCAAAAAACCGGATTTTTCTTGGATCAAAAATACAACCGACGTGCTGTAGCCCGCATTGCCGCCGGTCACACCGTTTTAGATTGCTTTACACATACTGGCAGTTTCGCCTTAAACGCAGCCAAAGGCGGCGCCGTGCGCGTAACAGCAGCCGACATAAGCGCAGATGCAATTGCAATGGCACAGCGCAACGCCGTGCGCAATCAGCTTACGAACATGGATTTTTTATGCGAAGACACCTTCGAGCTGCTGCCGCGACTGGAAAAAGAGGGGCATCCGTATGATTTTATCATTCTGGATCCACCTGCTTTTACCAAGGCCCGGCGCACGGTAGAAAACGCCATGCGCGGCTACAAAGAAATCAACTACCGCGCCATGAAGCTCTTGCCGCGCGGCGGGTATCTCGCCACAGCAAGCTGCTCTCACTTTGCCACAGAAGAGTTGTTTATCAAGATGCTGCGTGCCGCCGCAAAGGATGCACACCGGCAGCTGCGCCAGATCGAAGTGCGTCAGCAGGCACCGGATCACCCGATTTTGTGGGGTGTGCCGGAAACTAATTACCTCAAGTTCTTTTTGTTCCAGGTAATATAATTCTATAGAAACAACGTAAATAGTATGACTCTTTGCTGTGGTTATTCAGGCACTTTGTGCAAATAAAGCGTTTGCTCTAAAAAACCATTTCCGCAGTCCGGCAAAATCGTTAGTTTTGTCAATTGCGTTTTAGAGCTGCAACGACTATAATCATAGCATAAACAGCAACGGCGCTGTGGGTCACCTCCTGACTCGCAGCGCCGTTTTGTTTAGTCTGGTTTTGAATCATTTTGGATACGCCAAGAAAATAAGATCAAGTAAGGAGTAGGGTTTATGGCAGCAAATGTTATGGAAATCTACGGCAGCAAGGTCTTTAACGAGCACGTGATGAAGGAGCGCCTGCCGAGCGCTACATACAAGAGCCTGAAGAACACCCTGCATAAGGGTGCTCCGCTGGATATCGAGGTAGCCAATGTCGTTGCAAGCGTCATGAAGCGCTGGGCAATGGAGTTGGGTGCCACCCACTATACACACTGGTTCCAGCCTTTGACAGGCATCACCAGCGAAAAACATGACGGTTTTGTCAGCCCTGTCGGCGATGGCACCGCCATTATGGAATTCTCCGGCAAGGAGCTTGTCCGTGGTGAACCCGATGCGTCTTCCTTCCCATCCGGCGGTCTGCGTGCAACCTGCGAGGCACGCGGTTACACAGCATGGGACCCCACCAGCTACGCATTTGTGAAAGATGACGTGTTGTGCATTCCCACCGCATTTGTCAGCTACACCGGCGAGGCACTGGACAAGAAAACACCGTTGCTGCGCTCTATGAATGCGCTGTCTGGTCAGGCAAGCCGCATCCTGAAGCTTTTTGGCAAGGACGTAGACTATGTCTCCACCACCGTTGGCCCCGAGCAGGAGTACTTCCTGATCAAAAAGGAGGATTACGAGGCGCGTCAGGATTTGATTCTGACCGGCCGTACTCTGTTTGGCGCTCCCTCTGCAAAAGGTCAGGAGCTGGAAGAGCACTATTTTGGCGTCATCCGTCCCGAGGTCTCTGCCTTTATGAAGGAGCTCGATGAGGAGCTGTGGAAGCTGGGCGTCCCCGCAAAGACAAAACACAATGAGGTCGCCCCTTGCCAGCATGAGCTTGCACCTATTTTTGATACTACAAATGTTGCTATCGATCACAACCTGCTGACCATGGAAATGATGCGCAAGATTGCGCCCAAGTACGGTCTTGTTTGCTTGCAGCATGAGAAGCCCTTTGAGGGCGTCAACGGCAGCGGCAAGCACAACAACTGGTCTATGAGTACTAGCCATGAGAACCTGCTTGACCCTGGCGATACCCCGATGGAAAACCTGCAGTTCCTGGTGTTCCTGGCTGCAGTCATCAAGGCGGTTGATGAGTATGCAGACCTGCTGCGCACATCTGTTGCAACGCCGGGCAACGACCACCGTCTGGGCGCCAATGAAGCGCCCCCGGCTATCATTTCGATTTTTGTCGGTGAAGAGCTGGAGGCCGTGATCGATGCCATTGCATCTGATTCTCCGTATGCAGGTCCTGTCAAGATGAAGATGGATTTGGGCGTTGATGTTCTACCCAAGTTCAGCAAGGACACCACCGACCGCAACCGTACTTCCCCGTTTGCTTTCACCGGCAACAAATTTGAGTTCCGTATGCCCGGCTCTGCCGAAAACCTGAGCGATGCAAACACCATCCTGAATACGGCCGTTGCAAAAGAGCTGAAGGGCTATGCCGATGAGCTGGAGGGCGCCGAGGACTTTACCAGCGCAGCAATCGCTCTGGTAAAGCGCACCATTCGTGATCATCGACGTGTCATCTTTAATGGCAACGGCTATTCTGCAGAGTGGGAGGCAGAAGCCGAAAGACGCGGTTTGCCCAACAAGAAGAACGCACCCGCTGCGCTGCCTGCATTGATCGCACCGAAAAATATCGACCTTATGGAAGAGTTCGGCGTTTTGACCAAGGTCGAGATGGAGAGCCGCTACGAGGTTGAGATGGAGCATTACTCTAAAATTATCAACATCGAGGCTTTGACCATGCTGGAGATGGCACGCAAGCAGCTGCTGCCCGCTGTCAACTCTTACATGAGTGAGCTTGCCAATACCGCCGCCTCCAAGCTGGCTGTCAGCGAGACGATTAGCGTTCGCAGCGAGACAAAGACCCTGCAAAAGCTCTCTGCCGATGCCGACGCCATGAGTGATGCCATTGATGCACTGCAGGACGCCGTGAATGCGGCCACCGCACTGCCTACGGAGTCCGAAAAGGCTGTTGCGTTCCATGCAAATGTCATACCCGCTATGGATGCTCTGCGTGCAGCCGCCGACGACGCCGAGACCATCTGCGGTGAGGATTACTGGCCTTTGCCCAGCTACAGCAAGATGCTTTACTACGTTTAACCGCATTTTTGATGTAAATAGCATCTGTAGGCTGCAGAAAAACATTTAGCCATTCTCCTTTTCCTATTTCTTACACCAGCCTGAAGACCTGCCTCCGTGAGGGGGTAGGCCTTTAGGCGTTTTTTTGAGAATATGGCAACTTCTTCCATTTCAACCAATAAACGGTCTATAAACCTATGACCGAGTATCCGCTTAATCTGTGACGCTGTGGAGGTTTTTATGAGCTACTCCAACCAACAGGATGTCCTTGACTTTGTTGAGGACAACAATGTTAAATTTGTTCGCTTTGCTTTTTGTGATATTTTCGGCACACAAAAAAACATTGCCGTACTTGCAGGCGATCTGCCGAATGCCCTAGAGGATGGTGTTTGCTTTGACGGCAGCTCGATTGCCGGCTTTATGCATGTCGAGGAAAGTGACCTGGTCCTTCGGCCGGATCTTTCCACCATTACCATACTGCCATGGCGCACAGCAGAGGGTCGTGTCATGCAGTTTTTCTGCGATGTGGAAAAGCCTGACGGCGACCGTTTTGGCGGAAATTGCCGCGGCTTTCTGCGTGACATGAACCGACGCTTCAAGCGGCTCGGCCTTGTCTGCAATGTCGGTGCAGAGTGCGAGTTCTATCTTTTTGAAAAAGATGACCATGGTCGCCCCACGCGTATTCCCATTGATTACGGCGGATACTTTGATGTTGCGCCTCTGGATGCCGGCGAAAACCTGCGCAGAGATATCTGTTTGACAATGGAGCAGATGGGCATGAACCCCCAGCACAGCCACCATGAGAGCGGAAACGGACAGAACGAGATCGATTGCCACTATGCCAGCCCGTTAAAAACCGCTGACAACATCATGATGCTCAAGCAGGTTATCCGTGCGGTCGCGATGGGCAACGGACTGCATGCCAGCTTTCTGCCAAAACCACTGGCGGATCAGGCAGGCAGCGGCCTGCACATCAACATATCGCTCTACATGGACGGCAAAAATCTGTTTGAGGGCAACATCGAACCTGACAGCATTGCAGGCAGTTTTATGGCAGGCGTGCTCCGACATAGCCGTGAGCTGACAGTGTTTACCAACCCTTTGCCAAACAGCTATCAGCGTTTTGGCTGTGATGAGGCCCCCCGCTATGTGAGCTGGAGCCGACAGAACCGCAGTCAGCTAGTGCGCATCCCGCAGGTAAAAGGCGATAATTGCCGTATGGAACTGCGCAGCCCCGATCCATCCTGCAACCCCTATCTGGCAATCGGTTTAGTTTTAGCCGCCGGGCTGGATGGCATCGAAAACCGCATGGTTTTGCCTGCACCGGTCAATAAAAATCTGTTCCTGCCCGGCGAGTCAGCAGGCCTTGGTTTGGAGATGCTGCCTGCAACACTTGAGGAAGCAGTGCAGGTTGCGCAGGATAGCGAATTTTTGCACAAATACCTGCCTGAGCAGATGGCAACTCGCTACTTTGACGAGGAGTTGAAGCGCTGTGCGGCACTGAAAAACGCCGCCGACCCTGTCGAGTTTGAGCGTATCCACTATTTTAACGCCATTTAACCTCACGTACCATGAGGAGAAAGGAGCGGATGAATGGGACGTGCTATGATCGTCAGTGCCGGGGCGAACTCAAACGAGTATATCAATGCAAGGCTGACCGAGCTTGGCTACAACCGCCCGCTGATTATCCCCAGCGGGGCAGAGGCGCGGCGCAGAATGCTTGAATCTGATTTTGAGTTGATCGTTGTAAACTCTCCCCTGCCCGATGAGTTCGGACATGATTTGTGCATAAATGCCGTTGAAAAAACAGATGCCGGTGTGATTTTTCTGGTCAAAGCCGCTGCGGCTGAACAATTGATGGCGCCTTTGAGTGCTTACGGCGTGCTTTTGCTGAGTAAACCGTTTTCATCAGCATTTTTTTTACAGGCCATCCATATGGCCGCAGCGAGCAATCACAGGCTTCTGCGCCTGCGCCAGGACAATGCCCGCTTACAGGATAAAATCAGCCAGATTCGGCTTGTGTCGCGCGCAAAGTGCTGCCTTGTCGAGCACGAACATATGACAGAGGCGCAGGCGCACCGGTACATTGAAAAGCAGGCCATGGATACCCGCCGTGACCGCACAGAAATCGCGCAGGAAATTGTAGATTCCTACGATGAGTCAGACATATAATATTCTTTTATATTTTCTGCAGGTCTGACGATATATGGAAGATCATCGCAGATTTTGAGCTAAGAGAAGCATATAGAGGTGGAAAATAATGGGAACGAAATTTATTTTTGTGACCGGTGGTGTTGTTTCCGGTCTTGGCAAAGGCATTACCGCAGCTTCTTTGGGTCGTCTGCTCAAGTGCCGTGGCTTAAAGGTTGCCAGCCAAAAGCTTGACCCTTATGTGAATGTTGACCCCGGCACAATGAGCCCACTGCAGCACGGCGAGGTATTTGTGACGGATGACGGTACAGAGACCGACCTTGATTTGGGGCACTACGAGCGCTTTATTGACGAAAACCTGAACAAATACTCAAACCTGACCACCGGCAAGGTGTATTGGAATGTTTTGAACAAAGAGCGCCAGGGCGCCTACCTTGGTCAAACCGTGCAGATCATTCCGCACATTACCAACGAGATCAAGAGCTACATCTATAATCTGGCATCTTCTACCGATGCGGATGTGGTCATTACCGAAATCGGCGGCACGACCGGTGACATCGAGAGCCAACCGTTCCTTGAGGCGATCCGTCAGGTTGGTTTGGAGCAGGGTCGTGAAAACTGCTGCTTTATCCATGTGGTCCTTGTGCCTTATATCTCCGGCTCGGATGAGTACAAGTCCAAGCCCGCACAGCACTCTGTCAAAGAGCTGCAAGGCATGGGCGTCAACCCCGACATTATCATTTTGCGTGCGGACGGCAATGTAGGTACAGATATCCGTCGCAAAATAAGCACATTCTGCAACGTTAAACCGGAATGTGTTATTGAAAACCTGACTATGCCCAGCCTGTACCAGTGCCCGCTGATGCTGCACAGCAACGGGCTGGACGATGTCGTGGTAAAGCAGCTGCACCTCGATGTGCCTGCCGCAGATATGACCGAGTGGAAAGAGGTCGTCTCCCGCATTGCGACCCGCAGCAAAACCTGTACGATTGCACTGGTAGGCAAATATGTCAAGCTGCACGATGCGTATCTCTCCGTGATGGAAAGTCTTTATCACGCCGGTTTTGAAAATGACAGTCAGGTAGAGATCCGCTGGGTTGAAAGCGAGGACTTAACGGATCAGGAAGCCTGCGAAAAGCTGTTCACCGATGTTGACGGCATCATCGTGCCCGGCGGCTTTGGCGACCGCGGCATCGAGGGCATGATTCAGGCTGCGCGGTATGCACGTGAGAACAACATCCCCTATTTCGGCATCTGTCTGGGCATGCAAATCATGGTTATGGAATTTGCACGCGGCGTGCTTGGCTTTGCAGATGCTAACTCCAGTGAGTTTACGCCCAACGGACAGCACAACGTGATTGCATTGATGGCAGACCAGCAGGGCAACATCCCCAAAGGCGGCACTATGCGTTTGGGCAAGTACCCGTGCAAAGTAGCTCCCGGCACAAAAATGGCTGAGTGCTATGGCGAAAGCGAGATTTGGGAACGTCACCGTCACCGCTACGAGTTCAATAACGAGTTCCGTACGCAAATGCAGGATGCCGGTTTGGTCATTTCCGGCACAAGCCCGGACGGAAATCTCGTTGAGACGGTCGAACTGCCCGGTCGGGACTTCCATTTGGGCGCACAATTCCACCCGGAATTCAAGAGCCGGCCAAACCGTGCTCACCCGCTGTTCAAAGCCTTTATTGCCGCCGCATTGCGCAAGCGAATCAGTGAGCACCGCAGTATGATGCACCTGTGATACGCAACATCTCCTAAAAACAACACGCTCCCCTTCTGCACGGTTTCCATAAGCAGGAGGGGAGCGTGTTCATGTTTGAGCTTTTTGCTTATAAGGCCTTGATGGCTGTCTTGATGCGCTCTGCAGCTTCCTTTGTTTTTTCTGCATCACCAAACGCTGTCAGGCGGAAATAGCCCTCGCCGCACTCGCCAAAGCCAACACCCGGCGTACCGACGACGCCTGCCGTCTCCAAAAGCCAGTCAAAGAATTCCCAGCTCTTCATACCGTTAGGGCAGCGCAGCCAGATGTACGGGCTGTTCTTTCCGCCGCAATACCACACGCCGCATTCGTCCAATGCATCCGCAATCACCTTTGCGTTTTTGCGGTAGTAATCCAGGTTTGTCTGGATCTCTGCCATGCCGCTCTCGGTAAATACAGCAGCAGCTGCACGCTGTACAACATAGGGCACGCCGTTAAACTTGGTGGTCTGACGGCGCAGCCACAGCTTATTCAGGTTCATGCCGTCACGCTCAAGCTCCTTCGGCACTACCGTATAGCCGCAGCGTGTGCCGGTAAAGCCGGCAATTTTGGAAAAGGAGCAAATTTCGATCGCACATTCACGTGCGCCTTCAACCTCAAAAATACTGCGTGCCAAATCGTCGTCCGTGATAAAGCACTCATACGCTGCATCGTACAAAATGACGGCATCGTTCTTTTTTGCGTAGTCCACCCATGCCTTGAGCTGCTCACGGGTATAAGCTGCACCGGTCGGGTTGTTGGGGCTGCAGATATAAATGATATCTGCCTTTACCTCTTCATCGGGCATGCCGAGGAAGCCGTTTTCCTGTCCGGTACGCCCATAGATAATCTTGCGGCCGTCCGTCACGTTATCGTCCACATAGGTAGGATAGACGGGGTCCGGCACCAGAACCGTATTATCCGTATCAAACAGACCCAGCACGTTTGCAAGGTCGCTCTTTGCGCCGTCAGAAATAAAGATTTCATCCTCTTCCAGCTTTGTACCGCGCGTTGCATAATAGCCCTGAATTGCATTCTTCAAAAAACCGTAGCCCTGCTCCGGACCGTAGCCATGGAAGCCCTCTTTGGTGCCCATCTCTGCGGCGGCATCGCGCATGGCATCCACCACGCACTTTGCAAGCGGCTGCGTCACGTCGCCAATGCCAAGGCGAATGATCTCTTTTTCCGGGTGAGCCTCCTGATAAGCTGCAACCTTATGTGCAATGTCCACAAACAGGTAGCTTGCCTTCAGCTCACCGTAATGTTTATTCATTTTCATAATGCTTTCCCTCGCTTCTTTCTATTTCCGCCTGGACTGCTATCCGCAGCAGGTAAGGATCATTCTTTCAAACCTCAGCCGTACCCTCGTACACGACCTCAGCAGGTCCTGTCATCAACAGCTTCCGGTCAGGCTGCACCTTTATGGTCAGCTCACCGCCGCGCAGCGCAACATGGATTTCTTCGCCCTTCGGGCAGATGCCCTGCTCGACAAGCGCCGCCACGGTTGCACATGTGCCTGTACCACACGCCCATGTCTCACCGCTACCGCGCTCCCACACACGCATCTTCAGGTGCGTATCATCCATCACCTGCACAAACTCGGTGTTGATGCGCTCCGGGAAGTTTGCGTGTGTCTCAAAGCCGGGGCCGACCTGTTCAAGCACAAGCACATCAACATCCGGTACAATCGTTACGCAGTGGGGGTTGCCAACATTGATGCAGGTTACAGCCCAGTCCTTGCCGTCAACTGTCAGCATCTTGTTTACCAGCGGTCCATCCCCCATGTTTACAGCAGGCAGGTCCGCCGGCATCGTGCTGTAAGTGCCCATTTCGACCTGCCAGCTGTCATTGCCCTGCCATCGCAATGTTTTCATGCCGCTTTGGCTGTCAATCAGCAGTGTTGATTTTTTTGCGCATTCCGCTGTATGTGTGCGCAGCCACTGTGCCACACAACGGATCCCGTTGCCGCACATTTTCCCCTCGCTGCCATCCGCATTGAAAATGCGCATCATGGCATCTGCGCCAGGTGTCTGCGGCGCACAGATACAGATAATGCCGTCGGCACCAACAGAAAAATGCCTACGCGAGAGTTTTTGCGCCAGCTGCACGATTTGCTGCGGGACGCCGCCCGTGCGGCAATCCAGGTAGATGTAGTCATTGGCGCAGCCCTGCATTTTTGTAAATGAAAGCTTCATTTGTTTTGTCTCCTTTGCAGACATATTTGCCTGCGAGTCAGCCTAGAAAAACCACCCTGTCTAATATGATAAAAAGCAAACCCGTTTCTGTCAAGCAAAATTGCCCGTTCCGGACATTTTTTTGAGGATAAAAAGACAAGAACGCAAAACAGGTCTTGACAATAGGCATACCTTGGGATATAAAAAATAAAGGATGCTTTTACGGCTCTGCTATGCTGTGTTTTTAAGGCACAGGTCATGCTTTGGTACACAGCGGGTCGTATGGCAAGGTAAATCAACTGCAAAAAGGAGACCACAGACATGGATACTTTTGAGAAGATCCGCGCATTGCTGGCAGAACAGCTGGATGTCGAGCCTGCTAAGATCACGCTGGAGAGCGATATTCTGAGCGACTTCGAGGCAGACAGCCTGGATATCGTTGACATGGTCATGACGCTTGAGGACGAGTTTGGCATTGAGGTGCCGGATGATGCTATCGAGGGTCTGCGCACCGTGGGAGACGTTGTTAATTTTGTAGACAGCCACAAGGCTGAGTAATTCCGGCAAAGGGCTCCGTTTGCAGCTTTTGGCAATGCAGCGGGGCTTTTTATATCGGGTACAGGCGCTTTCGCGGCACCTGTGACGTGCGGCTGCGTATGACACCCGACACAGCAAAAGCCCGGCCGCAAAAATACAGTTCGTGCGGAACACAGCGTGTTTGGCGCACGGCTAGGAGGATATTACAAATGGCAAAAGACAACAAAAAGCTTGTACAGGCAATCACCAGCCAGGAGGACAACTTTGCACAGTGGTATACCGACATCTGCGTCAAGGCAGAGCTTGTCGAGTATTCCAGCGTAAAGGGTTTTATCATCCTGCGCCCGTACGGTCAGGCAATCTGGGAGCTGATCCAAAAGGATATGGATGCACGCTTCAAGGCGACCGGCCACGAGAATGTGGCAATGCCCGTGCTTATCCCTGAAAGCCTGCTGCAGAAGGAGGGCGAGCTCGTCAATGGCTTCGCGCCGGAGGTGGCGTGGGTCACGATGGGCGGCTCGGACAAGCTGGAAGAGCGTTTGGCAGTGCGTCCCACCAGCGAGACCATGTTCTGTGATCACTGGTCTCGTGTGCTGCACAGCTATCGTGAGCTGCCCATGAAGTACAACCAGTGGTGCAGCGTTGTGCGTTGGGAAAAGACCACCCGTCCGTTCCTGCGCAGCCGTGAGTTCTGGTGGCAGGAGGGGCATACCATCCACGAGACCGCTGACGAGGCAGAGGCAGAAACACAGCAGCAGCTGAACTGCTACGCCGACGTCTGCGAGCAGGACCTTGCAATTCCTGTTGTCAAGGGCCGCAAAACGGATAAAGAAAAATTTGCAGGCGCCGAAGCAACCTACACTATCGAGGCCATGATGAAGGACGGCAAAGCACTGCAGAGCGGCACAAGCCACTATTTTGGCGACAAATTCAGCCGCGCATACGATGTAACTTTTACCGGGCGCGACAACACACTGCACTATCCGTACCAGACAAGCTGGGGTGCATCGACCCGCCTGGTTGGCGCCATCATCATGACGCACGGTGACGACGACGGTTTGATCTTGCCGCCGGCGGTTGCACCCATCCAGGTCGTTGTTGTACCCATTGCAGCACATAAGCCCGGCGTAAGCGAAAAGGCTGCTGAGCTGGCGGAGAAGATCAGCAAGTATGCCCGCGTAAAGCTGGATGACAGCGACAACGCACCCGGGTGGAAGTTTGCTCAGTGGGAGATGAAGGGTGTGCCCCTTCGCCTTGAGATCGGTCCCAAGGATCTTGAAAAGAATCAGTGCGTTCTGGTGCGCCGTGATACCCGCGAAAAGATTTTCGTCTCACTGGATGAGCTGGAGACTGCCATCCCAGCGCAGCTGGAGGCTCTGCGTAAAGATCTTTACGAGCGCGCTCTTGCAAACCGTGAAAAGCGTACCTGGTCTGCAACCACGATGGACGAGGTCAAGGCCCTTGCACAGGCAAATACCGGCTACATTAAGACGATGTGGTGCGGCGACCTTGCCTGCGAAATGAAGATGAAGGAAGAGGCCGGTCTGTCCAGCCGCTGTATGCCGTTTGAGCAGGAGCAGCTGAGCGATGTGTGCCCCTGCTGCGGTAAGCCCGCCAAGACAATGGTCTACTGGGGCGTAGCATACTAAGCCATATTTATACCTGTTAAAAGCAAAACGAACCGTCTGCGGCACATATGCAAGTGCTTACAGGCGGTTCGTTTTATTTATAAATTTCTTACCGTCAAAGCTTCCTTCAGCGGTCAAATGTGGTGCTCAGGGTCGTTGCGTACTGCGCACCGGGGGCAAGGGTGGCAGCAGCTGCACGCTCTGTCCACTCCTGCGGGTCATTTTCTGCCCCGGGCAGACTTTGCCAAGGCTCAATGCAGACAAACCGCACCGGCTTTGCAGGTGCGCTCCAAATCAGCGTGTACGGGTAGCCCTGCACATCGCACACAATGCTGCGTCCGGTGTCTTTTTCATAAATGCCAACCGTTTTTGTGCGCAGACCTGCCATGCAGAAGCTGTCATTGTCGAACAAATCATCTGTCAGCTGAATCGACTGCTTATTTTTCCATTGATAGTAGTTTTTGCCGGACAGCAAACCGTTCGGGCGTGCATCGATAATCACAGGGCTTTCCGGCCGGTCAAAGCGGAACTCGTAATCCGTGGTGGTGTGGTTTGCATCAAACGGTATCACAAACGCCGGGTGATACCCAATGCCAAATTGCAGCGGCACATCGCCGGTGTTTTTGACCGTCAATGTGTGATGCAGCGTTTTACCCTCCAGGCGGAATGTACTGGTAAGTGCAAAATCAAACGGAAAGCGCTCTGCTTTTATCGTGTCATTCGAGCAGAGCGCAAGCTCAATGGTGTCTCCCTCTGCCTTAATCAGCGTGTGCTCAAGGTCACGTGCAAAGCCATGTTGACCGCCCTTATACGTCTTGCCATTATGACAGAATGTACCGCCGGGCAGTTTGCCTGTCCAGGGGAACAAAATCGGCGCATGACGCCCCCACACAGCAGCATCTGCCTGCCAGAGCATCTCCTCGCCTGACGCATTCTTTACGCTGACAGCCTCCGCTCCGTGTGTGTCCACCGTAAGTGTCAAAAGTCCGTTGCTTATCGTTTTCTGCATAGTGCCTGCTCTCCTTTATCCGGTCGGTTGCTATTCTCAAAGCTACTATCTTCAGTATACTCTCTGCTGCGCAAAATTCCAATATACACTTGTATTGTTTGCAGAAAAAAGGACACGGCCCGCTCTTGTCCGTGTCCTTTCCCTCTTTGAGGCACTTTATGCCATACCATTGTATAATCCAACTGCGCTTAAATGTATGCGCTGATCAGCAATAAATCTGGCGAGGCTTTTGCCGACACAAAAATCCATTTTTACAATGTTGTCCCGCAAAAAAGCAGATGCCGCAACGCATCACGTGGCTCTATAAAAAAGCAATAAACCCGCTCACAGCAAAAGCAACGCCAGATAAAGCATCCCAACCCGGGCAAGGCTCATATGCTGGAATGAGTAAAGGCAAACCGCATCTCAAGTGACACCCAAAATAATACCTCATCGTGCCATCAGACCACACCCGACTGCATATGTACCGGTGTCTCTGGAAATATCTGCCCTTTACCAATGCCAGTGTACCATCTATTTTACAGCATTGCGCTTAAAATGTCACAATTTGACTTTTATTATGTCACAGACTGTTGATTTTGCACAGAAGCTTCTGTCTCACACGGTATCGAGCACGTAAACCGAAACCATAGATCCCGACAGCTGATGGTGTACTCACCATTGTATTTTTTAAGCACATCCCGCACGTTTGCAAGACCCATACCGTGGCCGGGCTCTTTTTTTGTTGAGGCCGGCAGTTTGCCCGGAGCAATTTGCAGATCATGCTGTACACGGTTGCGCACAGAAAGCACGTACTCATCCTGTCTTTTTTTAATACGCACATAAATCTCGCCCGGCACTGTCTCGGCGGCAGCCCGAATCGCGTTGCTGAGCAGATTGGAAATCAGGATCGTTGCATCCGTGTTACCGAGCGGAAACTCGCTTAAATCGCATAAATCAAAATAAACCCTGACATTTTGGCCCATGGCATCGCTGTAATATTTACTCAGCAGCGAGTCAATCAGCGGGTGGTGGGTATTCATAATTAACGTTCTGCATGCAACCGATTTTGTGATATCCGCAAGATACTTTTTTGCATCTTCGATCTCCCCCTGCTCCAGCAGGACACCAAGCGCCGTCATGTGGTTGGTGAACTCATGGGTGAGGCTGCGCTGTGCCGTATACGAGTCGCCGAGTGCCTCTGCACGCTGCGCCTCCAGCTGTGCCAAAAATACTGCTTTTTGTCTTTGGATGATTTGCACATTCAGTGTGCGCACCATAACCACGTGCACACCGACCGCGACCGACAGCCCAAGGGTAAGCATCACGTAAAGCGCAGATACCGTCTCATCTTGATTTGATGTCATAAGGAACAAATTAAGGATGACGGCGACAATCGGAAAGAACAGTGTAACCGTAATCTGTGAGCAATCCAATGCGTTCTGTTCCTTCCACATTTTTGTATAATGCGCAATCACAATTGCTGTAAGCAGCAGCGTTATGCTTGCAAAAAACGTGTAGTATGTTTTGTAGCAAATTTGTGCTATGGGCTTTCTCAAAAGCCATGCACAGGTGTAAAGCGTCGAATTCTCCACAAGGAGAACCCACATGCCAGCAATCAACCAGGAAACGACCTTGTCAGCAAGGCTTCCACCATACAAAAAAGAAGATATAACAAGAAAAGCGGTAACTGCCAGAATCGACATGCCTGTAAAAAATCCGAACTGCAAAACATAGCTGATGCTGATACCAGCCAATGACAACAGGCCGGCCCAAAAATCCGGGCAACGCACCTTGCCCTTACCCAGGTAAACACGCTCGATCAAAATTATGCCAACATTTTGTGCAAGGCAAATCACATGCGAACACAAACGCCAGATTTCTTCACTCATCGCCAAACTGCCCTCTCCACTCCAGCCATGCCGCGCGGATGCGCGCATAGTCCTGCCGGCTGACACCAAGCTCTACACCGTTTGAAAGATAGACCTTATAATTTCGGATTTGGCGGATGTACTTCATGTTAACGACATCACTGCGGCTGATTTGGACAAAATCGTTGTCGTACAGCATCGCCGGCAGTTCCGATATCTTACAATAATAGCTGCATGTGCGCTGGTGAGCGACATCGCCGTAAATATCAATCTGGCGTCCCGCACTTTCAAGATAGAAAATCTGATCCAAAGGGATCTCGTACTCCACGCGGTTTGCGCGAAAGCGCAGTACCTTGTGCGTATCGGTAAGGTCAGCCATCAGACTGTCGAGACAGTCCGCAAGCTGACGCGCGACATCACGCTTGAGGATGTAACGGTACGCTTTGACCGTATAACCCTGCGGCGCAAACTCCAAATACGACGACACATACACCAAGATGATATTCGGATTGCGCTGTTTAAGCTGTTTCCCAAGCGATATGCCGTTTATCTTGTCACTTTTTTCGTTCAAATCGACATCGAGAAATGCAAGCTGGTACAGCTCAAGATCAGTCGTTTCAAGCGCCTGTTCGAATGTTGTGCATCGCTCACTGTGTACCGGGATGCTCCGGGCACGAAAAAACTCTGCCGCACACTCCTCAATGCGTGCACCAAAGGCCGCATCGTCGTCACAAATCAGGATATGCATGAATAACCCCTTATTTCCGGGCCCTTAACACGAGCCCCCCCCCCGCGTTTTTTACTTATCTACGCAACTTATTTCAAAGTCACACAAAAAACTTGCTATAAATGCCAACCGCAAAGATGAAAAGAACGATCACCGGCAGACCGTAGGTCAGGTAAGCACGCATCCACGGCTTCATCTTCAAGCCGCTGCCAGTGTTCACTTCTTTCAGGTAGTTGTGCCAACCCCAACCACGACTGCTCACACAGAACAGCAGATATACCAGCGAGCCAAGCGGCAGGAACAGGTTGCTGACGAGAAAATCCTCAAAATCCAGCACTGCGCCGCCAAAAACAGCAAAGCCATCCCAACTCCACACGTTGTAACCCAGCACACACGGCATGGACAGCGCAGTGATGAGGATCAGGTTTACAAGACAGGATTTTTTGCGCGTGCATCCGGTAAGCTCCATGCCGCAGCAGATGATGTTTTCAAACACAGCCAGAACCGTCGACAGCGCCGCAAACGTCATAAACAGGAAGAACAGACTGCCCCACAGACGACCTGACGCCATACTTGCAAAAATATTGGGCAGCGTGATAAAAATCAGGCTAGGGCCGCTGGTCTGATCAATACCATAGGTAAAGCATGCCGGGAAGATGATCAAGCCGGCCGTAATAGCAACAAATGTGTCCAGCACAACGACACGCACAGACTCGCCCAGCAGGGCATGCTCTTTGCCGATGTAGCTGCCGAAGATTGCCATGGCGCCGACACCGAGGCTGAGTGTGAAAAACGCCTGATTCATCGCAGAGACCAGCGTCTTCAGCACACCAACCTCAACCATGCGCTTAAAGTCCGGGATGAGATAGAATGAAAGCCCCTCTTTTGCACCGGGCATAAACATGCTGCGGACAGCCAGAACCACCATGATGACCAGCAAAGCGATCATCATGATTTTGGTCACTTCTTCCAGCCCGTTACGCAAACCGCAGGCACAGACCAAAATGCCAAACACAACAACTACGACCATCCAGAAGCACATGACGACAGGATTAGCAAGCATTTCGGTAAACTTTGACGCAACCTCATCTGCATTCAAGCCGGACAACTCGCCGGTCGCCATCATATAAAAATAGTGCAGCATCCATCCTGCAACCGTTGTGTAAAACATCATCAGCAGGTAGCAGCCAACCAATGTAAAATAGCCGTGGATATGCCATTTCTGACCAGGCTTTTCAAGTGCCTGATATGCACGTACCGGGCTCTTTTTGCTTGCACGTCCGACCGCAAACTCCATGGTCATGATCGGCAAGCCAAGAATAACCAAAAACAGCAGATAAAACAGAACAAAAGCGCCGCCGCCGCCTTGACCGGCAATATACGGAAATTTCCACACATTGCCGATGCCAATAGCACACCCGGCAGAAAGCAGGATAAAACCAAGCCGCGACTTCAAGGTTTCTCTTTGCATAACAGTGATGTCTCCTTTTCTTGCAAGCCACTCCAACTCAAAATATCAGAGTTTATACGTCGTTATTATACCACAAATCATCATCTTGAACATAGATTTGTGCATATTTCTTTGCATTATTGAAACATTTTTCTCAACAATCTGCAAAAATACAAAGGGACTGCCCTATTCAGGCAGTCCACTGTTCTATCGATGTATTGCTGATTTTTCTTCGTGCTCAAAACAACGTTTCAATGCGTATCATGTCAAATCCAAATCAATGTCCGGAATAAAGCTGTCAAAAATGATAACATCAAAGGTCTTTTTTGCCTCCTCAAGCTCTTCCTGACTGCGAATCGTCCATGCAACATTGCCTACCGGAAAAAGCGTACGGCAGACAGAGTACGACACATTGTTTTTGCTGGTATGGTTATAGGCGATAAAGTCCGGACGCGACAGACAGTTGAACAGAGCATTGGTGGGGATAAAACGCTGATACCATTTTCCCCCGCTTGCATCACCGAAAAAGTCATTTGAGAGCTGTCCCCGCAAAACATCAGGTCGATTTTTCCAAAACCAGCGTACCACCAGCGCCTGAAATGACTCCATGCAGTAGCATCCACCGTAACCGTCCATCGCCTCAGCCGTCAGCTGCGCTGCGCTCTCCCAGTCGGTTTCCGCCTTAATCTCCACAATCAGCGGTACCCGGCCATCGACCAGATCCAGAACATCCTGCAGCAACGGTATTTTCTGGTTTGAGCCTGCAAGCCGGTACTGCTGCAATTCCGCATACGTGCAGGCAGCAACTGCCTTGTCTGCGCCGCACATGCGATCAAGCGTTGTGTCGTGGAATACCACCAGCTTATGATCCGCCGTCAGACGTACATCCAACTCAATGCCGTAACCGTGCTCGACTGCTTTTTGAAAGGCAGCAAGCGAATTTTCCGGCCAGTCTGATGCATTGTCAAAAAAGCCGCGGTGTGCGATGTACTGCTGTGTGAACGGCACCATCAAGTCCGTACGGTTCTGTCGATTAGGCGCAATCGAAAACAGAAAAAGACCGCTCAGGACAATCGCTGCGAGCAACAGAACTTTGCACAAGAATCTGTGTTTTTTCCGCTTTGTACCCTGCATTTGAGTACTTGTTTCCGCCCAAACGGTTTCCATCGCATGCACCTCCATCCCGGACGATGAATCTTTTTCATAGGTCAAATCACATTTGCTTATCATTTGTTATTATTATATACAAATTAGCCAAACAGTGCAATTGATTTGTGAAATATCTTCGGCGTTATTTTTCATTTTGCCATATTTTGTCAAAAGATGTTTTCTCTTGTATCTTTTTTCAATGCACGTTATAATATATAGATAGCTGTCTATATGGCCTTTTATGTAAAGCTATTTGCCTTGTGATAGGAGGGTACACTTTTTATGGCAGAAATTTCCGGCATTACAGAGGAAAAGAGTCGTTCTCTGTTAAAAAATATTATTTTGTTTTCGGTGCCGCTGGCAGCCTCAAGCATTTTACAGCTGTTGTTTAATGCCGCAGACGTAATTGTCGTCGGTCGCTTTGCCGGCAGTACGGCATTGGCGGCTGTTGGCTCAAACGGAGCACTGATCAACCTGCTAGTCAATTTGTTTGTCGGGCTTTCGCTGGGTGCAAATGTTGTGGCCGCCCGTTTTTACGGCGCACGCGATGAGCGTGGCTTGCAGGACACCGTGCAAACCGCCGCCGCATTGGGGCTTGTAAGCGGTGTCGCATTGACGGTCATAGGGCTTATTTCGGCACGTTTTTTGCTGGAGCTCATGAGTTGCCCGGAGGATGTGATCGATTTATCCACGCTATACCTTCGGATCTATTTTATTGGTATGCCCATGACCATGCTTTACAATTTTAATGCCGCTCTGCTGCGTGCTGTCGGCGATACCAAACGACCGCTGTATTGCCTTGCTGCTGCCGGTGTTATAAATGTAGTGCTGAACCTTATTTTTGTCATCATCTTCCACATGAGCGTTGCTGGTGTTGCACTGGCAACTATTATCAGCCAGACGGTTTCGGCCTGTATTGTTACCTGGATGCTGACAAAAGAGACAGGCGCACTTCATCTTGACCTAAAAAAGCTCCATATCCACAAGAAAACGCTGATACAGATTTTGAAAATCGGTCTTCCCGCCGGCATCCAAAGCACCGTGTTCAGTTTGTCAAATGTCGTGATACAATCCGCCATCAACTCGTTTGGCTCGGTTGTTGTTGCCGGCAGCTCCGCTTCTTCCAACATCGAGGGCTTTGTGTACACAGCCATGAACTCGTTTGCTCAGGCTGCCGTCACATTTACCAGCCAGAGCATCGGCGCCCGGCGTTATGACGATCTTGACCGTGTGATGCGCGACAGCCTGCTGTGTGCCGTTGCCGTCGGCATCCTACTCGGCGGTGGTGCTGTATTGGCAGGTGAACCGCTGCTGCATTTCTACTCAACGGATGAGGCTGTTATCGCTGCCGCTCTGGCGCGTCTGCGTGTGATTTCCGGCACATATTTGCTGTGCGGGTGCATGGATGTCCTTGGCAGCTCGCTGCGTGGTTTAGGTTATTCGGTACTGCCAATGATCGTCAGCCTGGTGGGCAGCTGTCTGTTCCGTCTTGTATGGATCGCAACAATCTTTCAGCTTTTCCGCACACCGTTTATGCTGTACATCAGCTACCCCATCAGCTGGATCTTAACGGCGGTCACGCATCTTATCTGCCTTTTGGTTGTGCGCCGCAAGCTGCGCATGCGTGGTAAAGCAAACGCAGCGAATTAAAAAAATCCCCGCAGATCGTTTTGATCTGCGGGGATTTTTTACGTCGAACTTTTAAGCTTTAGGACGGCAATCGATTAGGCCTCGATGTAGCCGTACTGCAGGTACCAGTAGCCGTAGGGGCTGTGCCAGGTGCCCTTCAAAGAAGCGGACTGCATCCAGTAGTCGTTGTAATAAGCAATCGGCAGGCAGCCCATATCCTCCATCAGGATGTCCTCAGCGTTGTGCATCTGAGCAAAGTGCTCGGCAGAATCAGCGACCTGAGAAGCCTTCATAGCAGCATCATATGCCTCGTTGGAGTACTTACCATCGTTGTTGCCGTTATCGGTCTGGAACAGCTCCAGAATGTTGGAAGGATCGTTGTAGTCCATGACCCAGCCGTTACGTGCAACATCGTACTCCTGAGCACGACGGGCAGGAGTAAAGGAAGACCACTCCATCTTGTTGATGCTCATAGTGAGACCCAGATCTGCCCAAGCCTGCTGCAGGTACTCTGCCAGAGGCACATGGTAGCCAGAATCGTTGGTGCTGTACTCGATGCTGGGGAAGCCGGCGCCATCGGGGTAGCCAGCCTCTTCCATCAGCTTCTTAGCCTCTTCGAGATTTGCCTCGTAGTCGCTGCCGATGTACGGCTCACCGCCGTTAGCGTTATCAAAGAAGTAGCCGGAGTTGTCTACGATGCCGGGGCCAACCAGGTTGCTTGCAGCACTGTAGGTGCCCTGCATAATGGTATCGGCAACGTATTCACGGTCGATTGCCAGAGACAGAGCCTTGCGGACCTTAGCGTCCTTGAACTGGTCCAAAGTCAGGTTCAGGCTGACGTAGTAGGTGCCCAGGATGGTGTCAACATAGAAGTCGCCGCCGTCCTCTGCCTTGGTCAGGCTGGGGATCTCATCGGTGGGTACATCTTTGATCAGCTGAGCCTCGCCGCTGTTGTAAGCTGCGAAGGAAGCAGTGGAGTCCTCCAGCAGCAGCAGCGTAATGGTATCAGAGACGATCTTGGAGTTGTCCCAGCCGCCAACGTAGTTGGGGTTCTTGGACAGAACGATGCGCTCGGACGGAGTCCAGTCGGTAATCATGTAAGGACCGTTGCAGACATAGGTGGAAGGCTCGGTGCACCAAGCATCGCCATTTGCCTCAACAGTAGCCTGCTGAACAGGAGACATTGCTGCGAATGCAGCCATCTTATCGAAGTAAGAGCAGGGGTAAGACAGCACGATCGTCAGCGTCTTGCCATCCTCGCTTGCAGTCACGTTCAGTGCCTCGGGGTCGCCAGCCTCGGCAGCCTCAAAGCCATCGATCATGCCAAGGCAGGTAGCTGCGTAGGGAGCAGCAGTAGCAGGGTCAGCCATACGCTTAAAGCTGTACTCGAAGTCCTTAGCAGTCAGGTCAGAGCCATCGCTCCACTTCAGACCATCACGCATGGTGAAAGTCCAGGTCAGACCGTCCTCGCTTGCCTCCCAGCTCTCAGCCTGACCGCCGACAACCTCGTTGTTTTCGTTGATCAGCAGCAGCGGCTCGAACACGGTGATGATGGTGTTTGCACCATCGATTGCGCTGTTCAGAGCGGGATCCAGGGTCTCGGGGTTGCCGCCATACTGGACGGTAAAGCCCTCGGTAGAAGCACCGGTAGCCTCTGCAGAGGAAGAGGCAGTCGTGCTGGAGGAAGCAGTGGTGGTGCTGGAGGAGCTGCCGCCGCAAGCGGCCAGACCCAGAGCAGCTGCACCCACGCCAACAGTCTTCAGAAAGCTACGACGAGAAATGCGTTTCATAAGTATTATCCTTCCCTTAAAGTCGTTTTTTGAGCTGTCGGTCAAGCCCGACATCCCTCTATATTCTCCCTATACAGACACTGTCTCTATGGGTGAATACTGAAATTATAGCGCGATAAGTCGCTGGTTACAATAGGTGTATTGACACTGTAACCAATTTGTGACAATGCTTTGCCACATCTTATTTTACACGGTCAAGGTGATGGCAGGCAGCCCAGTGACCGCTTGTGATCTCTTTGAACTCCGGCACCTCACATGCGCACTGCTCGTCCGCATAGGGGCAGCGTGTGCGGAAGCGGCATCCGGACGGCGGGTTCAGCGGGCTGGGCACGTCACCCTGCAAAACGATACGCTTAGAAGAACGTGCCGTGATGGGATCTGCCACCGGGATCGCAGAAATCAGGCTGCGGGTATAAGGGTGAATGCTGTGTGCGATCAGCTCAAAGCTATCCGCCAGCTCAACCATTTTGCCCAGGTACATAACGCCGATGCGGTTGGAAATATGCTTCACAACACTCAGGTCATGTGCGATAAACAGGTATGTGAGACCCATCGACTGCTGCAAGTCCTCAAACATGTTGACGACCTGTGCCTGAATGGACACGTCAAGCGCAGAGACCGGTTCATCGCAGACGATGAACTCGGGGTCAACCGCCAATGCACGGGCAATGCCGACACGCTGACGCTGACCGCCGGAGAATTCGTGCGGGTAGCGGTTTGCATGCTCGCTGTTCAAGCCGACCTTCTCCAGCAGGTTAATGATTTTGTCGTGGCGGTCCTTATCGTTCTCGGCAAGGTGATGGATATCAATGCCCTCGCCCACAATATCGCCAATCGTCATGCGGGGGTCAAGGCTTGCGTACGGGTCCTGGAAAACGATTTGCATACGGCGGCGGTATGGCAGCATGTCGACTGCGATTTTTTCCTTTTTGTCAAACAGCACCTTGCCGTCATAGATGATTTTGCCGTCCGTCGGCTCATAAAGGCGCAGCAGCGTACGGCCCGTTGTGGTCTTGCCGCAGCCGGACTCGCCCACCAGACCAAGGGTCTCGCCCTTGCGGATGGTAAAGTTTACATCGTCAACTGCCTGGACGTACTTTTTGTTTTTGCCCACACCGCCAGCGGGGAAGTACTGCTGCAAATGCTGGACTTCAACCAGTGCTTTTTCTTCGCTCATTATGCCTTTTCCCCTTTCTCAAATTCAGCCTTCTGCTGCAGCCAGCAGTGGGTGTAATGGGTTTCGCTCAGTTGCGTGCGCGGCGGCATCTTGTTCAGGCATACCTTCATGCAGCTCTTGCAGCGCGGTGCAAAGGGACAGCCTGCCGGCGGGTTCAGCAGGTCGACCGGCGAGCCCTCGATGGGGACAAGGCGCTCTTTGACCTGCGTATTCAGCTTCGGGATCGAATTGATCAGACCCTTGGTGTACTCGTGACCGGGCTGATAGAAGATCTCGTCCGTCGTGCCGTACTCGACAATGTGACCTGCATACATGACAGCGATCTTTTCGCACATCGATGCAACCACACCAAGGTCATGGGTGATCATAATGATGCTCATGCCCAGCTTCTCACGCAGGTCCTGCATAAGCTCCAGGATCTGTGCCTGAATGGTAACATCCAGAGCTGTGGTGGGTTCGTCTGCAATCAGCAGCTTCGGCTCGCATGCCAGTGCAATTGCGATCATAACACGCTGACGCATACCGCCCGAAAGCTCGTGCGGGTACTGCTTCAGGCGTTTTTTCGGCTCATTGATGCCAACCAGTTCCAGCAGCTCCTCGGCACGTGCCCAGGCCTCTGCCTTGGTTTTGTCTGTGTGCAGACGGATGACCTCAACGATCTGGTTGCCGATCGTATAGACAGGGTTCAGACTGGTCATCGGGTCCTGGAAAATAATGGAGACCTCGTTGCCGCGCATTTTGCGGAACTCGCGCTCCTTCATATTTTCGATCTCGTGCCCGTTGAACCACACGTTGCCGCCGACCAGCTTGCCGGGGTATGCGGTAAGACCCATGACGGAGTATGCCGTAACAGACTTACCGGAACCGGACTCGCCGACAATGCCCAGCACATCGCCCTGGTTCATTGCAAAGGAGACGCCGTTCAATGCCTTAACTTCACCTGCGGGGGTAAAGAAGGACAGGCGTTCTTCCTTGATATCAAGAATTTTTTCGCTCATCTTGCCTCTCCCCTTCTTAATTCTTCAGCTTCGGGTCAAACGCATCGCGCAGACCATCGCCGAACAGGTTGAACACCAGGATCATAATGCTGATCATCAGCGCAGGTGCGATCAGCAGGTGCGGGTAGGTGTTCATACCCTTGACAGCATCTGTTGCCAGCGAGCCCAAAGACGGCAGCGGAGCTGCAACGCCCAGACCCAGGAAGCTCAGGTAGCTCTCGGTGAAGATGGAGGACGGGATCTGAAGCGTCGTGGTAACGATCAACGTACCGATACAGTTTGTCAGCAGATGCTTTTTGATGATACGACCGCCGGATGCGCCCAGAGCACGGGCAGCGGTGACGTACTCGCTCTCCTTCAAAATCAAAATCTGGCTGCGGACGATACGTGCCATGCCGACCCAGTACAGCAGCGCAAAGATGATGAAGATAGAGACCATGTTGGGGCCGAGCTTTGCCATCCACTCAAAGCCGGGCTTTTGCGACAGAGAATCTAGCGGGTCCTTCAACGCCATACCAAGCAGAATGATCAGCAAAATGTCAGGGATCGTGTAAAGAATATCCGTGATACGCATCATGATCATGTCGACCCAGCCGCCGGCAAATGCCGAGACAGCACCGTATGTCGCACCGATGATCAAAACCAGGATGGAAGCGAGCAGACCGACCGACAGACTGACACGTGCGCCCATCATGACACGCACTGCATAGTCACGTCCCATACGGTCAGTGCCCAAAATGTGCGGAAAAACGCTCTCGCCTGCGTCAATTTTTGCCTGCTCAGCCTCCGAATACTCGAACGGAGCAAGGTTGTTGCTGCCCTTGACCTGGTCGGCATAGCCGTACGGCCAGAAAATCGGCAGGATATATGCCACAAAGGCAATGAGCAGGATGATGACAAAGCTGACCATTGCAATTTTGTTTTTGCGCAGACGGCGCAGACCGTCCTTCCAGAAGTTTACGCTCTCGCGCATGACCACCAGGCTCTGCTTTTCTTCGTTGCTGGCAGGGAGAAAATCCTCGGCGTTCAGCTGCAGGCTCAGCGGGTTCTTTTTGATGTTATCCATGAAGCGGTTCTCCTTTAATGCAGCTTAATGCGCGGGTCAATGATCTTATAAAGGATATCAACAACCACGTTTGCAATAATGACCATGCTGGACAGCAGGATAGTGGTACCCATGATCATCGTGTAGTCACGGTTGGTGATGGCCGACACAAAGTCACGGCCCAGACCGGGGATCGAGAAGATCTTTTCAACAACAAAGGAGCCTGTCATCAGGCTGGCCAGCATCGGGCCCACATAGGTGATAACCGGCAGGATCGCATTGCGCAGTGCGTGCTTGAACAGGATCATGAACTGCGATACACCCTTTGCACGTGCGGTGCGCATGTAGTCCTGTCCCATAACGTCCAGCAGGCTGGAGCGCATCAGACGGGTGATGTATGCAGAGGGGTAAATTGCCAGTGCAGTAACAGGCATAATGTAGGAGGCAGCGCTGTTCAGGCCGACTGTCGGCAAAAGCTTCAGGTTCATGCCGAACTGGTACAGCAAAAGCACGCTGGATATAAAGCTTGGTATCGCTATGCCGCAGGTTGCAAACACAATGACCACGTTGTCCAGCCATTTGCCGCGGTTATAGGCCGAGATGCACCCCAGCGGGATGCCCACACACAGTGCGACCAGCACTGCGATGCCTGCCACCTTGCAGGACACCGGCAACTTGCTTGCAATGATCTGGTTGACGGTACGGCCACGCTGCTTCAAGCTCTGACCAAGGTCGCCATGCAGCAGTGCCTTCATATAATTAAGGTACTGCACACCCAGCGGCTTATCCAGACCATACTTTTCCGACAGGGCCTGCTGTGCTGCCGCGCTGATCGACTTTTCTGCCACGAACGGACCGCCTGGGACCAGATTCATGACAAAAAAGGTGACGGTTGCCACGATGAAGATACTGAAAATACCCATCGCAACACGCTTGATGATATATTTTGCCATCTTTTTTCTGCCACTCCATTCCTAACTTAAACTACACTTTTCGTCCTTTTGGGGTATCAGTCCTTCCACAATCGCCGCACGCATACGGTTGTGCACCGTATGCGTACAGCAAAGAGTCAAAAGAAAACGATGGCATTTGCGGTTACATCAACGCCATCGTCCATACCCGTAAAACAGTGCTTTATATTATAAGGTGTCAAGCGCTATTTGTCAATTATTTGCTTTCAATTTACTGTACAAAAGTGTAAATCTTTAGAATTTTTTAAGTTTTTCCGTCCCAGTTCTTCAACCCAAGTCGAAATTTCGTCGGTTTATGAACATTTTTTGTACGGTAAATTCTATCCGACCGTTCTTGTGTGCAGGGGCGGTCTGTGCGCACAAGTTGAGCTTTATTTTACCTGCGACTAGGGCCGCACCCTGCCGTAAAGTACATTTTATAGGACGCACACGCTGTCTTGCTGCAATCGTTATCACTTACAGGCAAAAACGGCGCCTGCACACGACCCGACTGAAAGCCGGCTGTACAGGCGCCGTTCTGGTTTTGCTTTGTGCATGTGCAGGTTACAGCAGCAAATCGTCTCTGTTTTCGCCTGCAACCGTCAATGTCCTGCCGCTCAGGCTGTGGACAAGCTCAAAAATCGCCTGCTCGCTGCCATCAAGTAAAAAGCCGGTCAAATCGATCCGGGTCACGCAGCGGTTGGACACAAACATGATGTAGCGGATGCCCTGCTCCTGCAGCTGACGCAAAAAGGCAAGGTTGCCGCTCAGGCTGGCTTCATCCAGCAATGCTGTGACAACAAACGTGTCCTCCAGTACCTGCCCCTGGTACTTGACGGTCAGGTCCTTTTCGTCCTTGTCCGCCACGCGGTACCACACAATCTCACTTTGCGCCACGGTGTTTGTTTCATCGCCGGTTTCTTTGTCCGGCTGTGTATCCGGTTTTACGTCAGGCACATAATCAACCGCTTCTGTTCTGGTTGCGCCGCACACGGTACAGGTGTAAACCTTCTGTCCCTGCTGCTCTGCCGTGGGCTCCACCTTTATAATGCCATTGTCCCAGCTATGCACGCCGCTTGCCGGCTGCACCTCACGCTTTTCGCCGCCGCACTCGCACTTGTAATCAATGTAGCCGGCATACTTACAGGTAGACGACGAAGAGTCGCTCTGTACCCATTCGTGCGTATGGGCGCCGTCCAGTTTTGCAATCTCAACTGTGCGTGTTTCAGCGCACCCAGTATTTGTGCATTTATAGGCTGTATATCCTGCCGCATCTTCCGTCGGCTCAACCTTGTCCGTCTGCGCCCATGCATGTCCTGTCGCCGGTGTTACATCCGTAATCTTTACAGCATCGCACCCAGTACATTTGTACTTCGTAGAGCCGTCCTTCGTGCAGGTCGGCTGTGTTACGGTACTGTTCGTTTGCCACGTGTGCGTATGCTCCTGCGCATCCGCCGGCAGCATCGGGATCGTTTCTGTTTTTGTCTCTTTGCACTCATTACAGGTGTAAGTCTTCTGTCCTTCCTTTTCTGCCGTGGGCTCTACTGTAACTTCGCCACTGTCCCATTCGTGCTTCTTATTTGCGGCGAGAGTTTCATACTTCCACTCGCTATGACCACAGGTGTATGTAATATAGCCATCCTTGCAGGTAGCCGCCACTTCCTCTACTTGAACCCAGTTGTGTGATGTACTCTTATTATGGTAGCTCGTGGTTTTGGATTCTGTGGCTGTGCCTTCCATCAGCGTAACAATCGCCTTTTTCTCTTCTCCAAGGGCTATTTGGTTTGTGTTGCTGCTTACAATGGCAGCGTCTCCGGTCGTTGTTGCCTGCAGGTTAAGGTCGCTTGTGGCAGCGGTGATATTGACCTTGTCGCCTGCAATTGCCGCCTTACCGCCTGCACCGGTCGCTGTAATTGTGCCGCCGGTGATGTTGACCGCCGCCTTTTGTTCACCGCCGCCAATGCCAACGCCGCTCTCCATGCCGCTGGCTGTGACATTGCCGCCCGTAATATTGACGTAAGAGTCCTCATACGTTTGCCCGCTGCCGTTGCCGATGCCTGCCGCATCGGAGGTTGCTTCCACAGCGCCAGCTGTGGCTACCACCTCGCCGCCATTGATGGTAACATGCGCATCGCCTTTTGCGCCGCCGCCAATGCCCGCAGCGTCCAAACCGCCCTGGGCAGTCACGGTACCACTGTTGATGGTCACCTCACCCAGACCCGACCAGTCGCTTGCTTCGCCGCCGCCAATGCCGGCGCCACCTTGCATGCCGCCAGTCGCCGTGATATCGCCGCCGTTGATCGTCACCTTGCCAAAGCCGTTTGCCGCACCGCCAATGCCCGCGCCTTCACCGCTGCCGGTCGCTTCAATTGTGCCGCCGTTGATCACGATATTTTGTGCGCACTTTGTACCGTTTTGCCATGTGCCGCTTTCATCGCCTACGTGGTGCGTATTATCGGCACTGCCGCCAATGCCGGCACTGTTTGTGCCGCCGGTCGCCGTAAGCTTGCCGTCTTTATCCTCATCCTTAATAATGAGCGTGCCCGAATCCTCCTTACCCCAGGCTGCATCCTTCTTTTCCAGGGCGGCATAGCCATGTGTACTATCAATCGTGCCACCGGTAAGGGTGTTATCACCATCCAACTCAATTACCGTTGTGCCCTTGCCCTGCGTGCTGACTGCGGCACTGCTCTTTGCCACAATATTCACATCCTGCAAGGTCACCTGCGCCGTTTTGCCCTCATCGGCAATAATCGTGACCGTGTTGTTTGTTGGTGTGTCAGGATCACTCGTAGCAGCGTCTTTATGGTTTGTGATAACGACCTCTCCGGTGTCGTTTGTCGTTGTACCGTTTTGCGTGACATCCTGTCCGCTCTCGGCCGTTTTTACGGTGATACTGCCATCCTCGAGGTAATAGGTCCCCGCAAGCGCCGGCGTCACACAGGATGAGACCATAGCAAGCACCGCCGCTGCCGATAGGACACGCAAAAATACCGGTTTCTGTCGCATAAAGCTAAGCCCCCTTTATACTCTCATAACCCTACTTGCTCCGTTTGTCCGCCAAAACCAAAAAAAGCGCAGCAACCCGGCAAAATACCGGAAAGCGGCGCTTCCTTGAGCCAATCACAATGTGACCAAAACCGCCCCCGTCACCCGACATAGCAGTAATTTGTCGTCCTGCGCCGCAGCCAAGATTTTTGGTTCATCCAGCCAAAGAGCAACAATTGTGTTACTGTGATTCTAGTCCTGTTTTATGCAAATGTCAACCACCGATTTGTAAGTTTGTTCAATATATCTTTAATTTGACTTTAATTTTAAGCATTTTCACGGCTTCTTGTAACATTTTGGGACACAATTTGCTTTTCGTGCAACAAAAACGCACCGTAAACCGGTGCGGTCAGTCTGTTGCTAAGTGTTGCGTTCGGTCACTTCATCTTGCCGCAATATTTCAGGTAAAGCTCCGTGTATTCTTTTTCAACCTCCTCAAAAGGACGGACGGTATAATCCGGCTTTGCAAGCAGTGTCGGCGCATCGCCCGGCTGCTCTTCAAGCAGGTTTTCAAGGTCATACCACAGCATAGCGTGGTCGATGTCCTTTACGGCCGCATACTCCTCTGCGGTCAAATCCGAGCCCAAAAATTTTGTGTAAATCATGCCGAGCAGGGCATCCTCCCGCTCACGGTAGGCGGGCAGCTCACGCTTAAAGGGGCTTGGCACATCCGAAAGGTAGCACTCGCTTGCATCGTGCAAAAGGCATGCCAGCACCAGTCGTGCCGACAGCCCCCTGGCCGCCGCTTCCTTTGCGCAGCAGATGCAGTGCTGTCCCACCGACCAGAATGTACGCACGTGCCCATTGCCGCGGCAAAGCAGTGACAGCGCATGCGCAATGTCCTCGATGCTAAATTTTTCCGCCTCCGGGGCAGTCGGCACAAAATGTCTGCCCGTGTACGTCGTGATATAATTCGTCATCGTTCTTTCCTTCCGTCAAACAGTACAGCAAAAATGTAAAACAAAAAAGCGAATGTCTGCCAGCCGTTCAGCTGTAAACATTCGCTATGGTGCGAGGGAGGGGATTTGAACCCCCAAGGATAAACCACACGCACCTCAAACGTGCGCGTCTGCCAGTTCCGCCACCCTCGCATACCTATCATACCGCAGCCAGGCAACCCTGAGGTTTGAGCCGCCGTCCGTGGACTGCTTGAATATATTAGCACACTCTGCCGCTTTCGTCAAGCGTTTTCAGAATTTTTTGCAGATATTTGCAATCCGTCACCAGGTACAGGCCGTGACGGATCCCTTCCAAAATAAAATCATACTCTTTGCGTGTTTCCGGTACAATTGCCATTTTATCCGGTGACGACTTGTGATATAATGATTTGTAAGGGTCGACACGTCACCCTGCTGCAGCCTGCTTTGATATGCGGGGCACTGCACCTTGAGAACGGAGGATACATATCATGAGAGATTCCAGCCTTGCATCGTCCAGCCGCCTTGGGGGCGCTGTTATCAGCGACCGTGTTGTCGCAAGCCTGCTTGATGAGATGCGCACCGGGCGATATGCCAAGGCAGACCGATTGCCTGCCGAGGTAGATCTTGCCGGGGAGCTTGGCGTAAGCCGCACCGTGATCCGTGATGCGCTGAGTGAAATGGAGCGTGACGGCTACGTTGAGCGTGTGCGCGGCATCGGCACGGTGATCAACCGCACGGTGCTCAACTTGCGCAGCCGCCTTGACCAGAAGCTGGAATATTACCCGCTGATCCGCAGCTTTGGCAGCTACCCGCATGCAGACGGCATTCAGGTATACCCTATCCATGCAAGCGACGAACTTGCAAGCAGCCTGCAGATCGCGCCAGGCGATGAGGTGATCTGCATCAAAAAGCGTATCCTCGCCGACACGACCCCTGTCATCTACTCCATCGACTACCTGCCACGCGCACTGTTCGGCAGCCGTGATTACACCCGCATCGACCTGACCGGCGGCGTGTTTGATATCCTTGAGCGCGAATGTCACCAGCAAAGTGCCTCTAACGTTGCACACCTGAAGGCAAGCTGCGGGGACGAGTCCATCCGCTCGGCAATGCGTCTTGCGCCGGGCGAGGCTATGCTGCTGCTGGACGAAGTATGCTTCAACCGTTTGTGCCGCCCGGTGATGCGCTCACTGAGCTACTACACAAACTTCTTTGATTTTTCCATCCTGCGCAAACTTCTTTAATGTAACCGTTCTATTTACTATTATGGAGGTAAACCAAACATGCGTCATTTGATCGACCCGTTGGATTTCAGTAAGGAAGATATCGCTTCTCTGCTCGACCTCGCCGACCGCATCTGTGCCGACCCCGCCGCTTATCAGAACGTTGCGGCACACAAAAAGCTGGCCACCCTGTTTTACGAGCCCTCTACCCGCACAAGGCTTTCGTTTGAGGCCGCTATGCTCAACCTGGGCGGTCACGTGCTGGGCTTCCCGAGCGAAAATGTCTCCAGCGCAAGCAAGGGCGAAAGCGTTGCTGATACCATCCGTGTCGTGAGCTGCTATGCCGATATCGTCGCCATGCGCCACCCGAAGGAGGGTGCACCTCTGCGTGCCAGCCGTTACTCGCGTGTACCCGTTATCAACGCAGGCGATGGCGGTCACCAGCACCCCACACAAACCATGACCGACCTGCTGACCATCCACCGCCGCATGGGACGCCTTGACAACCTTACCATCGGTCTTTGCGGTGACCTGAAATTCGGGCGTACGGTCCACTCGCTGATCAAAACCATGGCACGCTATACAGGCATCCGCTTTGTGCTCATCAGCCCCGAGGAGCTGCGTGTACCGGATTACATCATCACAGATGTGCTTGAGGCAAACGGCATCCCCTACCAGGAGACCCGCAGCCTGGAGGGCGCAATGCCCGAGCTTGACATCCTTTATATGACCCGTGTGCAGAAGGAGCGCTTTTTCAACGAGGAGGATTATATCCGCCTGAAGAACAGCTACATTTTAACAAAAGAAAAAATGTCGCTTGCAAAGCCCACCATGGCTGTACTGCACCCGCTGCCGCGCGTCAACGAAATTGCACTGGATGTGGACGATGACCCGCGTGCCGCCTATTTTGAGCAGGTGCAGAACGGTGTCTACGTGCGCATGGCTTTGATCATGACCTTGCTCGGGCTTGCCGACCCCAAGGCTTTGAAGGAGGAAAACTGAGATGCTGAATATTGATGAGATCCAGAATGGCATTGTGATTGACCATATCAAAGCCGGCACTGCCGTCGGCCTGATGGACCTGCTCGGGATCAAAAGCAACCGTTCTGCAAACGTTGCGTTGATCCAGAATGCGCGCAGCAACAAAACCGAGAGCGGCCGCAAGGACATCATCAAAGTTGAGGGCGATTACTCGTGGCTGACGCTGGACGTGCTTGCCTACCTCGACCCAAACATCAGCGTAACGATCATCCGTGACGGCAAGGCGATCAAAAAAGAAAAGCCTCAGCCGCCAAAGCGCCTGGTCAACATCGTGCGCTGCCGCAACCCCCGCTGTATCTCTTCGATTGAAGAAGAGTGCGACCAGATTTTTGAGATGAGCTCTAACGGCAAGTACCGCTGCCTGTACTGTGAGCAGGAGCTGCAGGTCAAGTCGGAATAACACCCCGCCATCGGGCTTTTTTTACAGGAGTTTTAGTAGCATGCAATTTTCAAAAAGACTTGAACTGTTTGGCGATGAGATCTTTGCCGATTTGAACGAGCGGAAGGTAGCGCTGGAAGCCGAGGGCAGAACCATTTACAACCTTAGCATCGGCACGCCGGATTTTGCCCCCGCAAAGCACATCACCGATGCACTGATCAAGGCTGCGGCAGACCCGCAGAGCTGGAAGTACAGTCTGCGTGATTTACCTGAGCTGCTGCAGGCAGTTTGTGATTATTACAAGCGTCGCTTTGGCGTAGATATCACACCTGACCAGGTAGCCAGCTGCTACGGCAGCCAGGAGGGCTGCGGTCATATCGGTATGGTGCTGTGCGATGAGGGTGACGTTGTGCTGCTGCCCACCCCGTGCTACCCTGTGTTTATAGCAGGCAGCCTGTTAGGCGGTGCGACCCCATGGTATTATCCGCTTGTCAAAGAAAACAACTTTTTGCCAAACGTCAAGGATATCCCGGAGGATGTCGCAAAAAAAGCAAAGTTTATGATCGTCTCGCAGCCTGCCAACCCGGTCGGCAGCATTGCGTCCCCCGGTCTCTACGCAGAGCTTGTTGATTTTGCAAAAAAATACGATATCCTTATTGTACACGACAACGCATACAGCGACATCATATTTGACGGCAATGTCGGCAACAGCTTTTTCAACACGCCCGGTGCACTTGATGTCGGCGTAGAATTTTTCAGCCTATCCAAAAGCTTTAACGTCACAGGCGCACGCATCAGCTTCCTGGTGGGACGCAGTGATGTTGTAGCTGCATTCAAAAAAATGCGCAGCCAAATCGACTTTGGCATGTTCCTGCCCATTCAAAAGGCAGCTATTGCCGCTTTGACCGGTCCGCTGGACACAGTACGTGAGCAGTGCACCCTGTACCAGCAGCGTCGCGACGCTTTGTGCGGCGGTCTGCGCTCGATCGGCTGGGATGTACCAGACAGTCACGGCAGCATGTTTGTGTGGGCGCCATTGCCTGCAAACTATAAAAGCAGCATTGATTTCTGCCTCGATCTGGTAGAAAAGAGCGGTGTGCTGTGCACACCCGGCGCAAGCTTCGGGCCTTTGGGCGAGGGCTACGTGCGCTTTGCCCTGACGATCCCGCCGGAGCGCATTGCCGAGGCTGTAAAGGCCATCGCAGACTGCGGCATCCTGAACGCATAGGCATTATACGGGCACCTGTTTTCGGCTATCGATTTTCGGGCATGCCGAAGCACAGGTGCTTTTGCTGTTTTATCCACGCAAAGCTAAGGAGGCTCTGCATGACAGAACGATATTGCGAAGGCGAACGCTTTGAAGGGCTTTCGTTCAGCGGTACATCCTTTGAGGACTGTGAATTCACAGACTGCGTTTTCGTCGCCTGCAATTTTTTTGACTGCGCAATCGATCGCACAACGCTCACGGAATGTCGCTTTGTCCGCTGCGAGATCAACGGTTTGCGTAGTACAAATTCATCTGCGCAATCACTCGACTTTGATTGCTGCCGCCTGCAAAATATCGATTGGTCTCCCCTGCTGCCCACAGGTTCCTTTGCCGAACCGATACACTCCTTCAAAAGTTGCAGCCTGAAGTACAATACGTTCACCGATATGAACTTCAATCGCTTTGACTTTGCCGGCAACCAGATTATCGGGTCGATGTTTGCAAAGTGTCAGCTTTTGTCTGCAAATTTCAGCAGCGTAGAGCTGCATGAGACAGAGTTTTATCAGTGCGATTTGCGCAAAGCAGATTTCAGAGATGCAAACGGATACAAAATTGATCTTTTGGGCAGCCGGCTGAAGGATGCCAGGTTTTCGCTGCCGGAGGCAATCAATCTGCTGGACGATTTGAAAATCAAGCTTAGTTAGATATCATTACAATTACAGGGGGCATTTTATGAGCATCCGCAAAGACGAGGGTCTTATAGGCAACGAAGTGATCGAGCAGGCCATCCTTGCGCTGCAAAACGAGCCCACGCAGGAGCAGCTGGCACACACGTTGACCGTCCTGCGGCGCCGCATGAGGGCAGGCGGACAGCTTGTGATCGCCGTTGAGCCAAACATTGCCAGCAGCCAAATGATGCCGAAAACGCTGCAAACAAGTGACGGAAAGCACTGGTGGTACGCTTTTACGGGGTTTGAAGAGGAAACCAAAGGCGCTGAGCAGATTCAATCCACCTTTTTGGCAGATATGGACAAGCTGCTTTGTACCGTGCTGGCAGTCCCCGATATCAATGGCCTGATCCTGAACCCGTGGAACCGTACAATACAGCTCGACAAAGCGCTGATCAAGATCGTCCTTGGCACATTATGATCACACACAGCAAAGCCCGCCGGGGCATCGTATCAAAAACGATGTCCCGACGGGCTTTTATTATTAATCAGCCTGCAAGGCGGTAAACTTTACTCGACTGTCTGCGAAGGCTTCCAATCCTTATAATTCTCGTAGCGGCTGTCACGGATCTTATGGTGTGACCAGATCTCATCCGCCATCGGCTGCCAGTTTTCCGCATACTGTTTGCATTTGTCGCAAAGGTGATCAACACTCTCCGGCGATTCAAAATCGGTATTGTGCGCACCGCTGTCATGCACCATTTTGCGCAAAAGCTCAGGGTTTTCCAGCATCGGGCAGGGACGCAAATGATTCTTGTTGAACGGCTGTCCCTCGTGATATGCCATAAACAACGGGCTGTGCAGAATCTCCAGAATGCTGCTGTCGTGGATGTTTGCGTTGGAGTAGTGGATAAACACACAGGGCTCGGCATCGCCTGCCGAGTTAATGTGGAAGTAGTTGCGGCCGCCGGCAATGCACCCGCCCACAAACTCACCATCATTCTGGAAGTCCATCGGGTAGAACGGAATGCTGCACTCGCTGGAGCGTAAATAGCGGATGCGCTGAATCATATATTTGCGTTGTTCTGGGGTAGGCAGCAGCTCCGGTGCTGCACCGTTGCCAGTGGGCATATAATGGAAATAGAAGCCGAAGTGTGCACCCTTATCGCACAAAAAGTTCATAAACTCGTCGTTGGTGACAGCCTCGATATTGGCGCTGGTGTAGCAGATGGATGTGCCGAACAGAATGCCATATCGCTTGAGCAAATCCATTGCGTGGATCACAGCTGCATAGTGACCGTCACCGCGGCGTGCATCGTTCGTCTCCGGCGTGCCTTCAATCGAAAGCATGAAGGCGATGTTGCCAAGACGGACAACCTCCTTGCAGAAAGCATCATCGATCAGTGTTGAGTTTGTATAGATGGCAAACTGTACATCATTGTGTTTTTCTGCCAGCTTCAGGATATCTGCCTTGCGCACCAGCGGTTCTCCGCCCGTAAGCATGTACAGATGCACACCCAGCTCTTTGCCCTGTGTGATAATCTTGTCCATATCATCGAAGCTGAGGTTGTTTTTGTAGCCGTACTCGCCTGCCCAGCAGCCAACACAGTGCATATTGCAGGCAGAGGTCGGGTCAAAAAGGATCAGCCACGGAATGTTGCACTGATATTTTACACGGTTTTCACGGATCATTTTTGTCCCGCGGAAGAATGCCTCATAGCCCAGGTTCAGCAGCGTTGTACGTGCAACATTCGGGTCAACCTGATCCAAAACGCAGTTGATCAGCTTTGACCATTTGCTGTTCGGGTCCATTATCGTACTGCGGGCATGCTCGTAGGCTTCATCGCTGAAAGAAGAGCCATAAAAATGTTTGGCCAGGTCAAAGATCTGACCAATCGTTTTTTCACGGTCTTTCTCCGCACGAGAAAGCAAAACATCAACCATTTTGCCCACAGCAGCGCGCTGCGTCATGTGCGAAACAGCTTCCAGAGTATTATTCATTGTCTTTCCTCCACAAGTCGGTTGCCGCATCCACTCGTAAAAGCAGCTGTCATAGCAACGTTCTTTTCTTGTATCAGAATATATTTTAATTCTTTCTGCGCATCCTAGCCATAAACAAAAAATGCGCCATGATAGAAAACCTATCACGGCGCATTATTTGCTTAAATTTTGTCTTATCCAGTTGTTATTCCAGCGCATCTGAAGCCGGCCTATCTGTGCGCAGCCGATACAAAGCACGGGTCATGTCGCCCTGCAACATTGCGTACAGCCGATCCGCCATTTGCTGCGGATCCGCCTTCATATCCTTGCGGATCCATTCCAGCACAAGACCTACAAGAGCATATTTATAAAAATCGATCACAAATTGTTTATCTTCTTCACTCACAGAAATGCTGCGGCATTCTTTATCCACAATGTCGTGCATCATCGGGTCCAGCAGCTTGTACAGGTACTGTTCCACTTGCTCACGTCCAATCGCACGGTAAACATTGAGCACCAGTGTCCTATTATCCTGTATTTTTTGAAGGACATACAGAAAAGCCTCACTCCATGAGTCAAAATTGCTTTCTTCTTCCGCAGCCTTTGCCGCATCCTCCACCAAAACCCAATCGACAAGGTCATAAATATCCTTGAAGTGGTAATAGAATGTCATACGGTTCACACCGCATTCCTCTGTAATGTCATTGATTGTAATTTTGTTCAATGGTTTCTGGAGCAAAAGCTTTTTCAGCGATGCTCCCAAAGCTCGTTTTGTCGTCTGCGACACCAAAACCATCCTTCCCGCAGAATACCTGTAATTTCTATTTTAGGATACCACATTTCGGCCTTTTTTTCCAGCAAAAAAACAGTTTCTGCCTAATGAATGGTTTCAAACAGACCGCTCTTTCAGCGTCAGGGACAGCAGCGGTCAATTGTGCAGTCGGCGGATCACCTTAAAAGCGACTTCATGCCCGGTAACAAGCGGCTTTTTGATGGTAAAAAACACCACTCCGCTTGTCGGACAAATGATTTCCTGCTGCACATCGGCCGTAAACGGGTCCAAAATTTCTCCAAGCTTTTGTCCATATTCCACCTCATCCCCCGGCTCACAAAAACGCCGAAAAATGCCGCCGGCAGGTGTCAGCACATTTGCCATCTCCCCCTCCTGTACCACTGTCGACAGATAACCGCTGTGACAATTGTGGCGCAATATCCCTACACGGCTCAGGTAACGCAGCACCGACGCAACCGCAAGCTGTGCGCTTTCCTCATCAATTTCGTCTGTTTCCTTTGTGTAAATACTGAATGCATTGGTCTCCCATATCTGCCAGTTGTAGTTTAATGTGGTCGTATCGATTGGCTGCGGGTCGCGCATAACGACATAAGGCAGTCCAAACAGATTGCCCAGACTTGCCGTCTGGTAACCGGTGTTCATGATGCGCACATGCGGCACAAAGTCGCCCGACAGATAAAACGACGCAAAATGGATGCCATACTTATAGCCCTGCACAGCACGGAACAATGCATCCGCAATTCGCTGTGTCGTCTCGCCTCTGTCGTAACCGGGAAACATACGGTTGATGTCCGTTTTATCCATTGCCCAAAAGCGGCTGCCCACGTTCATGGAAAAATGGTTTACGCACGGAACCACCAGCAGCTCGCATCCGGGTGTGATCGCACCTTGCTCCTCCAGCTGCCGCAAGCGCTTCACCAGCAGTGCGCAAACATACATCTGCTGTATTTCATTGCCTCGCACACCTGCCACAACAGCGCAGCTCTTTTCACCGCTGCCAAAACGGAAGCCCTCGATTTCAAATTTCTGCCGATAGGGTGTCTCCAGCGTGTACAAAACTTCCTGTTTCATTTTTCAAACCCTCCCGTCAGGATACGCGCAAGCAGACTGCCCGGGTACACCACCGGATACTCACGCAAAGTAAACAGCAGGCCGTCAGCAGGTGCCATCAGCGTCTCGCGCACCGAACCGGTGAGCGGATCTGCAATTACAGCAAGCTCCTGCCCACGTTTTACAATTCCGTTGTGCTCAACATTCGGGATAAAAATGCCAGCCTTGTCAGCATTGATGAATGCCACTTCATCTCTGCTGACGATAGGCGTGCGCGGCGCAGTTGTCTGCCCCGTCCACATGCCCTGTGTTCGCATAAGGTTTAAGATACCCTCTGTCAGCTGCTCGCCATAGCTGCGTGTAAGCCGCATGCCGACCCCCATCTCTACCACAAGGCATTTTGTGCCGATCACGTTCAGGCTGTGCGCCAGCGTGCTTTCCAGCACTGTTGCGGCTGCGTGGATCCAGACGAAATCGACATTCAGCTCTTTTGCCAACGGCACAAGCTGCGGCGCAGTCTCCTCTGAAATACGCACCTGAGGCAGTTCCTTGAGGTAAATGTTGGAAGCGTGGATATCAATTGCAATGTCCGCCCCCTTGATATCCTCCACAACTTCATGCGCATAGTATTCCGCCATAGGTCCCGTAGTGTTCCCCGGAAAAATACGGTTCATATCCAGGTCAAACAGCGGTACGCCACGCTGTATCGTATTGATTCCGAGCGGGTTTACTGCGGGGTAGATATCCACTGTACCACGCAGAAACTCCGGGTGCTCCTGTATACGGCGATTGAGCAGATACGCCACCAGCTGTCCCTCCAGCTCGTCACCGTGCACACCTGTCACTACACAGAGTCGTTGGCCATCGTCATTTCCGGGCAAAGGCGATAACCTGTTTTTCTGCAGCAGCAGATCCTCGTGCACCGCCAGTGCAATGCTTGTTACTGTTTGTACCATTCTTCTTACACTCCTGTTTGAAATCACAAATAAAAAGGCTTCCGCCAATGCATGCAGAAGCCTCGGCGTCATTGCCAGTCCATCATTTCCGGTAATGCAGCTCCATATCGACCCGCATTGTCTGCGCCGCGCTGCCCCGCATAACGCCGCGCTCAACACGGCAATCCGCCGCATCACGCCCCACGGCAAAGCGCACGTAATCTTCCTCAACAGGGCAGCCCTGTGTGGGGTCAAAGCCGACCCAGCCCTGCGGCAGCGCAAGCTCTGCCCAGGCATGTGTAGCACCTTCCCCCGGGATCAGACCCATACAATACCTCGCCGCAAAACCCGACAGCCTGGCAAGCGATAAGAGCAGGTGCGTATAATCCTGGCAAACGCCCATTCCCCAGGTCAGCGCCTGCGTTGCCGGTGTATCCTTGTCTGTCATACCTGGCACATAATGCAATGCACCGGCGGCCGCCCGATTGATCGTTTGTGCCTGCTGCAGCGCATCTTTTCCTTCCAGCTTTAGACCACGCCAAAGCTCAAGGACAGCATCGTCCGGCATTGTCAGCGGCGTAAACTGCTTCAGTACCGGGTTTACACGCTCCGGCACACGGTGCGCATGATCAACACGTACTATACCGTGTGAGCTGTAGATAAAGCTGTCGTGCGGCTGGTTGACCGCTCCACACACCTGCCAGTTCGCAAAGCCGTCCCTGTGCAATGCATAGCCAGTTTGCGGTTCCAGTCGGATGCTGTAGGACTGTATTTGCTGCACAGCATCCTCTACCGGCAGGCAGTGTAAAGTAAACACATGCGAATTGACCGGAGCGGTAAAATCAACCTCTGTTTTGAAATAAAACTCCAACTCTGTCATATATACTCCGTCACAAAGCAGGTTATTGCTCTGTCCAACTGGTCGCTTGTCTGCGTTTTTTTCACAGATCAAGAAACAAATTTTCCAGAGCGTCAATCAACTCGTATGCCGTCCGCTTTGGCTGCGCCGTGCTGTCCAACATTGCATCTACCAACAGGTCCATCCTCTCTTTATGCGGTGTAAGCTGCGCTTTGTACAGTCGGTTGAACATTCGTTCAAACTCACGGCGTGTAAGCTCACTGCCCATGTCAAGGCGCAGGTACAGGTCTACCCGCTCAAGACTGACACCCAGCTTAATCATTGCACGGGCCTGCTCATCGTAAATAGTCTCCTCACAGCTCCCGCGAAAAGCCATGATGTCATCCATGACCCATTGCAGCTGCACCCCCGGCGTGTCACTTTCGGACGCCTTTTCCATCGCGCTCAGCGACATCAAAATATACGACAGCGTGTCGGTGCTTAGTGTGTCACGCAAAACGATTGCGTTATCATATGCGTACACAAGACTTGCCGCCAGAGAGTTCGGGTTGTTTGTATCAAAGAAATACCGCTTACAAAAATCAGCTGTGTCGCTGTAACCGCACGGGATTCCAAGTTTACGGCAGTAGCCGGCATAGTCAGCCTCATCGCCATCAACGCTGGCATCGTAAATCGATTTTACAGCCTTCAGACCTGTGTAGACACGCTCTGTGTATCGTCCCAGCCAATACAGTCGGCTGGCTTTGTTCATCGAGATAATACCCATGTATCCTTAAAACCTCCTCCTTGCGAGCTGTTGACAACAAAGCTGTCCGGGTTGCGGGAAAAACGCGTCAGACCGCTTGCCCATACCTTTGTATCATCGCCGCTGCTCAGCACAAATGCACGCAGGTCCGCTTTGCGCAGCACCTTTTCGCCGTTTTCCATGATGGGAAGATCCACAAAATCGATCACTTCCTGCGCAATAAAGCGGCGCGGCTCACGGCGAATCGTATCACGGAAATCCTCCAGCTGCTGACTTGTCATATCACTGCCAAACACTACGCCGTATCCGCCGGCTTCAGCAACATCTTTGACGACCAGCTTTTCAAGGTTGTCAAGCACATATTTACGGTCTTCGTCATAGAATGGCAGATAGGTAGGTGCATTGTGCAAAATCGGCTCCTCGCCCAAGTAATATCGGATCATTTTAGGCACAAAATAATAGATTCCCTTATCATCTGCAACGCCATTGCCGGGTGCGTTGAGCAACGCAACATTGCCGGCCCGGTAGGCATCTATCACACCGGGAATGCCGATCAGACTTTCCGACTTGAAGCAAAGCGGATCAAGATATTCGTCGCTGATACGGCGATAAATTGCGCCGACACGCTCGCCGCCGTGAACCGTCTTGAGATAGACGCAATTGTTTTCCACATACAGATCACCGCACTCTGCCAGCACTGCACCCGTCTTTTCGGCAAGGTAACTATGCTCAAAGTAAGCGGCATTGTAGCGTCCAGGCGTGAATACGACATTAATGCCGCCAGTATTGACGCTGTCCATGGTCGACTTAAGCAGCTGCGCATAGTTGCGGTTGTCTGCAATCGCATTGTCGCTGAAGGTTTCCGGGCTGCAGCGGCGGCACAGCTCACGGGCGATCAACGGGTAAGAAGCGCCGCTTGGGATGCGCAAATTATCCTCAAGGATAAACCAGCCGCCGTCCTTAGCCTGCACCAAATCAATGCCGGAAATATGGCTGTACACACCCTTTGGCGGGACAAAGCCTTCGCATTGCGGCAAATATCCGCTGCCGGCAAAAACAAAATCCTCCGGCACAATGCCGTCCCGAATGATTTTTTTATCGCCGTACACATCCTTCAAAAACAGATTCAACGCATTTACACGCTGTACCAGTCCTTTATCCAGCTGTTCAAACTCTTGCGCCGTAATCACACGCGGAAGAGGATCAAACGGAAAAAGCCGTTCCTGAAATTGACCGTTTTTGTAGAGACCAAACTTTACACCGTAGCGTGCAAGCTGGTCATTGATGGTCTGCTGATGTCGGATCAATTGGTCCATAATCTCCCCTCTTTTTCTCCCTTAAATTTACGGGGCAGCAGCTTTCCCGATCTGCTCATACACCCGAACAAAAAACAAAAAGGCGACGAGACCACGCATGGCCTCATCGCCTTTTATGACAGTTATTATAAAAATTCTCCTGTAATTTGTCAATAGCACTTCATCCAAATAAAGCGTCTTCAGCTTGCAAAAATCAGGCAATTATTGTCATTTATGCCAAAGGCTGCGGTTTTGGACACTAAAAAAAGCAAATCACTTGATTTTGCACCCTGCATTGCTTTAGAATGATGTTGCAGCACTCGGGGCAAACCCGTGATCATTCGGCTGTATTGAGGGAGGTATAGATGATGTTGAGTCCTATCGGATTTTTAGGCTGCGGAAATATGGGCGGTGCCATTGCACGCGCCGTATGTAAAACAGCAGCCCCGCAAACGGTTATGCTTGCCAACCGTACCGCCGCAAAGGCAGATGGCCTTGCAAAAGAGCTTGGCTGTAAAACGGCCGGCAATGCACAGGTCGCCGCCGACTGTAAGCTGATTTTTCTGGCTGTCAAACCGCAGATGATGGCACAGCTGCTTACACCGTTAAAGTCGGTTTTGACCGCACGCAGCGACCGCTTTGTATTGTGTACGATGGCGGCAGGGCTTTCCATTGCACGTATCCAGGAATTGTCCGGCGGCGAATATCCCGTTATACGCATTATGCCAAATACGCCCGCAGCCTTGGGTGAGGGCATGATACAGTATTGCTGCAGTGACGATGTTACAGCAGAGGAAGAAGCAGACTTCATCCGGCTCATGTCGCCTGCCGGTCGCCTGGACCGGATCGCAGAGGGCATGATCGATGCCGCGAGTTGTGTCTCCGGCTGCGGTCCGGCGTGGGTCTATCAGTTTATCGAAGCACTTGCCGACGGCGGCGTTGCATGTGGTTTGCCCCGTGCAAAAGCACAGGAATATGCCGCACAAATGGTGCTTGGCAGCGCCAAAATGGTGCTGGAAAGCGGCAAGCACCCCGGTGCATTGAAGGACGCCGTGTGCAGCCCCGCCGGCAGCACAATTCAGGGCGTACGTGTGCTGGAGCAGCACGGGATGCGTGGCGCCGTAATGGACGCCGTTATTGCAGCCTACAATAAGACGAAAGAAATGGGAAAGGGTTAATGAGATCATGCGCATTGTTGTAAAGGTCGGCACCTCAACGCTGGCATATCCGACCGGTCGGTTAAATATCCGCCACACCGAGCAGCTTGTAAAGGTTTTGAGCGACTTGAAAAACGAAGGGCACCAGGTGATTCTCGTATCCTCTGGCGCAATCGGCATGGGCGTCGGCAAACTCTCTCTCTCTACACGCCCAAAAGATATGACTACCAAGCAGGCTTGCGCCGCAGTAGGGCAATGTGAGCTGATGTACACTTACGACCGGCTGTTCAACGCCTACAACCATACTGTCGCACAGATTTTGTTGACCAGTGTTGACGTGGAACACGCCGAGCGCCGGATGAATTTCCAAAACACACTTACACGTTTGCTGGAGCTGGGTGCACTGCCCATCATCAACGAAAACGACACGGTCGCCACAGACGAGATCTCATCAATCGGCGACAATGACACATTGTCGGCAATTGTGGCCTGCTGTGCCAGGGCCGACCTGCTGGTACTGTTGAGTGATATTGACGGTTTGTACACCTCAAACCCACACACGCACGCGGGCGCAAAGCTTCTCTCTTTGGTGGAAGAGATCACGCCCGAAATTTTGGCGCTGGCAGACGGAAAGGGCTCCGCACTGGGCACCGGCGGAATGAGCACAAAGCTGCGGGCGGCTCAGATGGTAACAGCCGAGGGGACGGACATGGTCATTGCCAACGGCGCACACCCTGAGCTACTCTACGACATCACCGCAGGCAAACTTGTCGGCACACGCTTTGCAGCAAAACCTTATGCACCCGTATCACACCAGGAGGGGGAACAATGACAACACAGCAAATCCTTGAGGCCGCACGTGCCGCAAAAAAATCGGTAGCTCTTGCCAGTGGTGAAGTGCGCAGCAAAGCCCTGCTGTGTATGGCAGATGCCCTGGAGCATGAAGAAAATCTCCAGTCGATCCTGTCAGAAAACAAACAGGACATGGATGCCGCACGGGGACACATCACCGATGTCATGCTAGACCGGCTTGCCTTGACGGCCGACCGCATCCATGCAATGGCAAAGGGCATCCGTGAGGTCGCTGTTCTGCCCGACCCGGTAGGTGCTGTACTAAACCGCATCGAGCGTCCCAATGGGCTTATCATTGAAAAAACCGCTGTGCCAATGGGCGTAATCGCGATCATTTACGAAAGTCGCCCCAATGTAACCAGCGATGCGGCCGCACTTGCCATCAAAAGTGGCAATGCATGCATCTTGCGATGCGGCAAGGAGGCATGGCGCAGCGCAAATGCCATTGTCACCGCCTTGCGTCAGGGACTTGCTGCAAGCGGACTGCCGCAGACGGCTGTGTGTCTGATCGAGGACACAACCCATGCATCCGCAAATGCTCTGATGGCAGCCGTCGGCTATGTAGACCTGCTGATTCCGCGCGGCGGTGCAGGGCTGATCCGTGCCTGCGTTGAAAACGCAAAAGTACCATGCATACAGACGGGCACCGGTATTTGCCATGTTTTTGTGGATGACTCTGCAAACCAGCAAAATGCTCTGAACATCATTGAAAACGCAAAAGCAAGCCGCCCGAGCGTATGCAACGCAGAGGAAGTACTGCTGGTGCATTCCTCCATTGCTGCGGAATTTTTGCCAAAGCTTGCAAAGCGCCTTGGCAGTGACCGTCTTGAAAAAGGACTTGTGCCGGTCGAGCTGCGTCTCGACAGCCGTGCTGCAGGCATCATCACCGGCACGCCCGCTGGTGAAAAAGACTTTGACACCGAGTTTTTGGACTACATACTCGCCGTCAAGCTCGTAGACAGTGTTGAAGAAGCGATCGAACACATCTCACGGCATTCCACCGGACACAGCGAGGCCATTTTGACAAACACAGCCGCACATGCGCAGCTGTTTGCAGCAGCAGTGGACAGCGCCGCTGTGTACGTCAACTGCTCCACACGCTTTACAGACGGCGGCGAATTTGGTCTTGGATGCGAAATGGGGATTTCAACGCAAAAGCTCCACGCACGCGGTCCTATGGGGCTTGCAGAGCTGTGCAGCTACAAGTATATCATCAAAGGCAGCGGTCAAACGCGTTAAGCAATAAAGCATCTTCAGCAGGTCGGCGCAAGTCGGCCTGCTTCTTTTTTGCGCAAACAGTCTGTTCGTCCATCAAACACATTTTCAGAAATTGTTTTCAATTGCCATCGCAGTACTTCCTCACATGTATCCCACCGTTTAGAATTCTGCACAAGAAAATAGTATCACTTTTGAAATATTTTCTTGTTTAGTTTATCTTTCTCTCTTGACAAGTACCTTGTTTTTGCGGTAATAATATATTGTAGATTTTGATATCGATTTCACGTCGTTTCACTCAAACATTGCAAAACCGTCCCTCTAAAAAGGACAGTTCGCATAGAAAGAAGAAAAGGAGAGAGCATTATGACAATCGCCATTCTTGCAAACGATTCCCGCAAAGAGCTCGCGCTGCAGTTTTGCACAGCATACAGTGCCATACTTTCAAAAAACACCGTCATCGCTACCGGCACTACCGGACGAATGCTTGCCCAGTCGACCGGCCTGCCCGTCCATTGCTATCTCTCCGGTCAGCTGGGCGGTGTGCAGCAAATCACTGCCCGCATCGCATGCAATGAAGTTGATCTTGTATTATTTTTCCGTGACCCGCTGAAAATCGACCGTACCAGTGTAAATGAGCAGAATCTTCTACGCTTGTGCGATATGCATGGAGTACCCATCGCAACCAATATTGCCACTGCAGAGGTTTTGTTGCGCGGTCTCGATCAGGGTGATTTGGATTACCGTGTTGGCGTGCACCCGCCTGTGCAGGAGCCCATCGCTCCCGTACAGCTGCGTACCGTATGCTGATTGTTTTTGTGTACAGAGGAATGTAAAAGGGAAAGCAAAACGCCACAGGAGCTAAAAAAGCTCCTGCGGCGTTTTGCTTATTGCGTTTCACATAGCAGGCTGCCCTGCCCATTTGCCGGGGTTTGGGTCTTACCCCTTAAAATATGCATTTTGAACAGCAAGCAACACACCTGCACGGCTTGCGGCGAAATTCAGGCCACCCTGCAAATAGCATGTGTACGGCTCACGCAGCGGGCCATCACAAGAAAGCTCAATCGTGCTGCCTTGTGTAAAGCTGCCGCTCGCCATGATCACCTCATCGGTATAGCCCGGTTCCGGGGAGGGCTCCGGCGCTGCATAGCTGTCTACCGGACTTGCCGCCTGAATGCCGCGGCAAAAGCCAATCAACGCCTCAGCCGTGTCTGCATCAAAACAGGTAACAATGTCGTTGTGGTCCTCACAATAGCGAGGAATCGGCTTCTTGCCGACAAGCTCCAGCAGGCACTGCGCATAAATTGCCGTCTTGATTGCCTCGCACACCACGCCCGGTGCGTAGTAGAAACCAAGGTACATATCACGTGGTGTCTCCAGCGTGCAGCCAAGCTCCTTACCAAGTCCAGGTGCGTTCAAACGATATGCACACAGCTCAACAAGGTCTTTGCGGCCGACGATGTAGCCACCCGTAGGGGCAATGCCGCCGCCAGGGTTTTTGATCAGGCTGCCGACTGCCAAATCAGCACCGACCTGGCAAGGCTCCTGTGTCTGCGTAAATTCACCGTAGCAATTGTCCACAAAGACAATAATGTCAGGGTTTGCTTCCCGCGCTGTCTGCGCAATTTTGCGAATCGTACCCAGGTCAAAGGCATTGCGCTGCAAATATCCTCTGCTACGCTGAATATGGCATACCCTAGCACTGGGTGCCTTCTGCGCAATCAACTCGTAATCGGGGGTAAAGTCCGGTTTCAGGGGTGCTTCATCGTATCGGATGCCATAGTCCATCAGTGTACCTGTACCCTTGCCTTTTCCATCCAGACCGATGACACCCTCAAGCGTATCGTACGGGCGTCCGGTCGCTGCCAGCAGGGTATCCCCCGCACGCAGCAGGCCAAAAAGCGCAACGGCCAGCGTGTGCGTACCGCTTTGGAATTGGCTGCGGACAAGAGCATCTTCCGCACCCATCACCTGCGCAAAAATCTGTTCCAGCTTTGCACGCCCTGTGTCCCACAGGCCATAGCCTGTAGTGCCCAGCATATCGGTGGAGGACATTTGCGTATCAGCAAACGCACGCAGCATTTTCAGCTGATTAAAGTCCCGAATTTCCTCCATGTGGCGAAAGTAAGGCTGGCAGAGCTCCATCGCTTTTTCATCCAGTGCAAGCACTTCCGGTTTATAATCAAAAAAATGGTTTAATACTGACATATCGTCTTTGTTATTCCTTCCTGCCGTAATCGATTTATTTGCGCAGCAGCATTCCTTTACTGAGACAGCCCACCGGAAATGACGAACGCTATTGCTGCAGCTCCGGGCATTTATATTTTGTCAGCTCACCAAGGTTTGTAAAGCCAAGATGAGAATAAAAATGCACTCGCTCCGGGTTGCACAAAAACACCGGCTGCAGACTGGATGCGGCGAGTTCATTTGCCATTTGCACAATGAGTCTGCCACCCACTCCCCTGCCGCGCAGAGACTCCTGTGTCTGTCCGCACGCCATGTAAGCCTGTCCGTTTGCAATCGCATATGCGCCGACTGTACACACAAGCTCCTCATTATACCACAGTGCCCATACCATTGCTTTGCCGCGGTTGCGCTTTGTGCACAACTCTGAGTAGAAATCATCCCGTCTTGCCGGTCGCTCCGGGAAAAGCTTGTCGGCAACAATACCAGATGGCGGTTCGTCATCCCACCGAAGCTTTTGCCAAAGCGCCTCGTCCGCCGCCGGCATCGGGAGCTGTGTCCCGGGCATCAAGCCAAATATCGACTCGGTGCAGACACGCTCCCAACCTGTCGGTGCAGGACCGATCGAATCATCGAGGACGATTGCTTTGCACCTGCAAAACCGCAAAAAACTCGCCAGCTCATCCGGGTTTGCATGTCCCGCCATCCACGCGGTGTTTCCGCCCAGGTCTAAAGCCATCGTTGGTCCGGTGTAAAAACGCCCCGGTTGACTTTTGCCCAAAAGCTGCAAGGCTGCCGGGAGCATTGCATCCAGGCAAAGCTTACCCCTGCATGCATTTTGAAATCTTTTGCGACGCAGCACTGTATCAACATGTGTAATCATTTCAGCTGGTTGACAATATTTTTGTAGTCGCGGCCACGCACCTCAAAATTTGGGTACAGGTCGAACGATGCACTTGCGGGCGACATGGTAACCTCATCACCCGGTTTTGCATTGGCACGCGCAAGCTCAACCGCCTGCTGCATATTGGCGGCATGTAAGATCTGCAAGTCGCTCTTTGCAAACTCCGGCAGCTCACGTACAGCCTTTTCAATACGGGGGCCGGTCGGACCCATCAGGATCAGCGTCTTTACATGCTCCAAAATCTCGGGAGCAAGCGGCTCGTAGGGGATATTTTTATCGTAACCGCCGGCAATCAAAATCACCTTCTGGTCAAAGCTGCGCAAACCGGCAATCGTACGTGTAGGACTGGAGGCAATGGAGTCATTGTAATAGGTAACACCATCCAGCACACGCACCGGCTCAATACGGTGCTCCACACCTGCAAAGGTGCTTCCAACCTCACGGATCGCATCCACAGGCACGAGCCCCCATACCGCTGCCGCAGCAGCCAGAAGATTTTCAATGTTGTGCATACCTCTCAGCTTGACATCCTTCTGTGCGAGGAACGGGATGACAAAACCGTCCTTTGCCATGCAAAGCATACCGTCATCACGCAAAAATGCGCCGTTATCCGTGGTATGCAGACGGGTAAACCAAACCTGCTCGCCTTTGCAGTCGCTCTGCATACCACGGCTCACGTCGTTTTCGTAGCCAAGCACTGCACGGCAAGGCTTGTGCTGATACAGCAGGATATTGCGCTTTGCATCGATGTACTCCTGCATGTCTTTATGATGATCCAGATGGTTCGGTGTCACATTCGTCACAACAGCGATGTTCGGACTGCTGTGCATGCTGATCAGCTGGAAGCTCGAAAGCTCGACAACAGCCACATCATCCGGCTGCACCTGCGGCAGCATCGGCAGCAGCGCTGCACCGATATTGCCGCCCAAATGCACACGGCGCCCTGCCGCTTCAAAAAACTTGGCAATCAGCGTTGTTGTGGTGGTCTTGCCGTCAGAACCGGTAACAGCCACGATTGGACATGGACAATAATCAAAGAAAAGCTCAACTTCGCTTGTAACCATCGTACCTGCTTTCATGGCATTCTGCAGCGGCTCTTCAAAGTAGCCAACAAAGCCCGGCGTGCGCATGATGATATCCTGTCCATGGAAACCATCCAGATAGTTTTCACCAAGGCTCAGGTCAATGCCAAGCTCACGAATCGTGCTGGCATAGTCACCAAAATCGTCCACGCTCTTTTTCTGGTCACAGAGAGTCACATGTGCGCCCAACTCAACAAATTCTTTGATCAGCGCTTTATGGCTTACGCCCGCCCCGATAAATGCGACTTTTTTGCCGCGAATCAGCTCAGCAAGCTGCTGTTGTTCTTTTTGCATAAAAAATCCTCCGTCAAATTCTATTAAAAACAATCTCTGCTCGGTATCGATCACTTTGCTGTACCATTATATTCCTTTTAACTGCAATTGGCAACGGAAAACCAGACTTAGGCATCAAAATGAACGGCAAATTCACAAATATACAATTGTTTTTTGATATTATTTCTGCTACACTTAACGCGCGCAGGCTGATTTCAGGCCGCCTGCTTATATAGATGTAAGAGGAGCTTTTATCTTGACGCATTATTTCAGAATTTTTGCTGCGATACTTACTGCGGCGTTTTGTTTTACCCTGACCGGCTGCGGGGGCGGATCCGGCACAAACAGTTTCACCTGGTTTGTGGATGACATACCGGCAAATCTGGACCCGCAGGTCGCATCTGCGTCACAGGACGTAATCGCCTGCGAAAATCTTTACGGCAGGCTTGTGCGGCGCAATGAAGACGATGAGATCGTGCCCGATCTGTGCGAAAGCTGGGACATCTCGGCAGACGGGCTTACCTATACGTTCCACTTGAAAAGCGGACTGACCTACGCCGAAAAAAAAGGTGTCGGCACCGATTATGCCATTACTGCCGATGATTTTGTCTTTGCATTCAAACGAATCTTTCGGGCAGATACAAAATCGCCTTATGCTGCCGAGTTTTCCGCCATCAACAACAGTGCTGCTGTGCTTGACGGTTCGCTGTCTGCCGATGCACTGGGCGTGAGTGCATCCGGCGATTTGACACTTATTTTTTACCTGAGTGAAAAGGATGACAGCTTTCTTTCAAAGCTCACACTGTCGGGCGCTGCGCCATGCGATGAAGTGTTTTTTAACAGCACCCGCGGCAAATACGGCTTAAGTATCGACACGACGCTTTCAAGCGGGAGCTTTTATATTTACAACTGGACAAGCAGCGGTCTGTTTCTGCGTCGAAATACCGACGCAAACCTTGTAAACAATCTGCGTCTTGTGCAAAACACCACCTCGACCGCACAGACAGCAGAGGAACTGATCGCAAACGGGCGCTGCTCAGCCGCACTGGATGACACATTGTCTGACACCTCGCTGCGCTCAATCAACTATTCAGACACGACCTGGGCGCTGCTGTTTAATACGCAGCCTGAAGGCTCGGTTCTTTCATCGGTTGAGATAAGACAGGCGCTTGCCGGGGCTGTTCAAAACGATGCGTCCCTCGCAGACACCTCACTTTATACTGTCGCCGAGGGCTTGATCCCTGCAGGGCTTAGCGTTGACGGCATCGATTACCGCAGCGCCGTGCCAGCTCCGGCAGTGACCGTCAGTGACCCACGCGCCCTTTATCTTTCGATCCGACAGGGCATGAGTGCATCTGACTTCAACGGTGTCACGCTGCTGGTTTCCAAAGAGTCCGGGTTGAGCTCTTTGGCCGAACAGATCAACAGCGCCTGGCAGAAAGAGTTTTCGCTGTTTTTCTCGATTGAGGAGGTGTCGCAGGAGGACTTTGACAAGCGCATTTCCAGCGGGAACTACACGATTGCGCTTGCGCCCATTTGCGCAGACGGAGGCAGCGTATACCAGATGCTGTACCAGTTTACCGCCGAAGGCGGCGGCTTGACCGGCTTGAACAATGAAGAATACGCCTCGCTTCTTGCGCAAAGTACAAGGGTTGCCGGAGAAAACCGCTGCCGGATTCTGGCGCAATGCGAGCGCATGCTGCTTGCAGAGTACACGGTCGTCCCCCTGCTGAACCAGCAAAAACGCCTGTTGATTGCCGATGAATTTAACGGGCTTGTATTCGACCCGTTTATTCCTGTACTGGATTTAACCTACACCACAGTCAGCAAATAAAGATCCGCCAGCACAAAAGCCACCGCATCTGCTTTGGATGCGGTGGCTTTTGTCATTGGGGTTTTGATTCGAAAGGGTTAACCAGATTATCTTCAGGGCCGGCAGTTGCCCGAAGCATTAGTCCTCTGCCATACCAATCAGGTCAAACTTCTCTGTAGAAACTGTGACCTTGAAATCTTTTTTGGCAGGCTTATTGAATTTGACCCAAATGGTCCGATCAGAAAGGTTGTAGTACCAGCCGGATTCAGCCTCTTCCCAACCATCACGTACGATGTAGCGGGTCAGTTGCTGTCCGTCCACGGTCACCCAGAAAGCGCCCTTCTTCTTGCTGACAAGCTTCAGCGTCATGCGCTCAACAGGTGACTCGTAGGTACCCTCTGTTGTGAAATGAATGTCGGTACGGTCGCCAGCTTTGACGTCAATCATCGTTTTTGCATAATCACCGTTCTTGTACTCTTCCGTGTGGCCGTCATCATCGTACAGCACAAAGCTGCAATCCGACTCGGCTGCAACCAGCAGATCGATCTGACGCATCGTATCTTTGAGGATATGCTTCACATCCTCGGTCTTTGCAACGATGGCCGAGCCGCGCAAAAACATCGGGATGCTTGCCAGTGTGACCGGAATTTCAATGGTCTGACCGCCCGCATATGCGCGCAAGTTGTCGTTCATATCGTACCATGTGCAGCCGGCTGGCAGATAAATCGTGCGGGTAGCCGCACCCTTTTCGACAACGTTTGCTACCAGAATGCTCTTGCCGAACATAAATGTCAGGTTCTTATCCGTGTAGCAGTTTTTGTCATCCGGGAACTCCAGGAAGAGCGGACGCCATGCCGGCATACCGTTCTGGTTTGACTCGTACATCAGCGAGTACAGGTACGGCAGCAGACGGTAGCGCAGATGATAAGCCTCACGCACATAGGACAGGTTCTCCTCGTACATCCACGGCTGTGTGACCGTGTTGTCGTTGTTGGCAGAGTTCATGCAGAAGCGAGGCTGGAAGATACCGTTCTGGATCCAGCGCAGCAACAGCTCAGAATCAGGTGCACCGCCTGCAAAGCCGCCGATATCGCAGCCCATATTAGAGCAGCCGGACATGCCCATGCCCAAAATGGTAGCAATATTAAACTTTACCGTGCGCCAATCCGTCAGGTTGTCACCGCCCCAGACCTGTGCATAGCGCTGGATGCCGGCATAACCGGCACGGTTGATGATGTACGGACGCTCGCCGGGGTAGACATCTGCCAGAGCCTGTTTTGCGACATAGGCCATCAGGTTCGAGTGCAGGATCTTCAGCTCTGCCATCGTGCCCTTTTTGCCCTCAAAGTCGCACTGTGCATCACGATCCTCGACGCCGTCCATCTCGCAGTTGTCGTTCCAGACCGTTTTTGTGCCCATCTTGAGGATGTTCTCCTCCAAGTAGTGCTTCCATGTGTCACGACCCTTCGGTCCGGTAAAGTCAAAGAATCGACCTTCGCCGCCCCACCAGCGGCCGTAGTAATCGCCGCTGCCGTCCGGTGTTTTGATGAAGACATCGTTGGCCTCAAAATCCTTGATGTACGGGTGGCGCTTCAGGATGCCAGGCTTCAGGTTCGGGATGACATTGATGCCACGGGCGTTCATGTTTTCAAAGAATTTTTTCGGGTCGGGGAAGCGGCGGTGATTCCAGTTAAAAATATAGCGCAGGTTGTCATCCTCACCGCTGGAGTAACCGGATGCAAGCCAGAAGTTATCGATCAGGATATCTTCCTTTTCGTGCTTATCGATGACCTTGTAAATTTCCTCATCACAGTTCTTTTCAAGCTCTGCGTAGTACATTGTGGAGGCGCAGTAGCCCAGGGACTGCTTTGTAGGCAGAGCGCTGCGGCCTGTCAGCGTTGTGTACTCATCCAGGATCTCCGGGATGGTTTCGCCTGCCAGAAGGAACAGGTCGATATCGCCGCCGTCTGTCTGATAGTAGCAGTAGCGTTCCCAGTAACCGGAAAGCTCCTCACCCAGATCAAACACACAATCATAGGAATTGTGGTAGAAGAGACCGATCGGACGGAGATCGTTCTCATTTACACGAATGTAGAACGGGATGTGCTTATACATCGGGTCACCGGTCTCGGGGTCATGACCGATGGCGTCCTTCGGCGACATACGCAGGCGGCGACCCTTTTTGTCAAGGTGACCGGTCTTTTCGCCAAAGCCGTAGAAGTGATCAAAGTCACGGTCAACTTTAGAGAAATGCGTCAGGCGTCCGATTTGATCCTTCTCAAATGCACGCTCACGCAGGTCCTGATAAATCAGGCTGCCATTTTTATCAAACATTTCAAAATGGAACGGCTTCTTTGTCAAAACCAGACGAACCTTTGCCGTCTCAAAGCTCAGCGTCTTTTCATCCTCCGTGCAGGGGACATCCAGAGCTGTAATGCGGGTGCGCTCATCCTTCAGCAAGTCATCCATGCGGTCCGGCCATGCGGTCGTGACCAGCGTGTAGGACTCTTCCTCCATCGGCGTCCCCTTTGCAAAGTGAACACGAATGCGGATGATCTCATCCGTCATAAAAATCAGCTTCACGTCCGCGGCATCGCCATGGATCAGATAACCGTTTTCAATTTTTTCATAGGATTCAAAGCTGCGCAAAAGCATCTCGCTTTTCTCCTTTCACTCACATGCCAATCAGGTCAAACTGCTCAAACGAAACCGTCAGGTTGTAATCATTGCCGGGGTTTGCATACTTGACCTCGACAGCCTTGTTGGTCTGGCTGTAGTACCAGCCCTCTGCAGCTGCGTCAAACTTGCGGCGGTTCAGGAAGTGCTCGATCTTGCGGCCATCCAGGGTGACCCAGAACGGGCTCTTCTCCTTGGCAATCATCTCAACCTTGACGTCCTCGATCGTATCCTCGTAGCTGCCCTCCGACACAAAGTCCATTGTCACACGCTCACCGGCGGTGGTGGTAATGGTGGTCTTGTGGTAGACACCGGACTTAAAGTCATTGGTCACGCCGTCGTCATCGTACAAGGTAGTGGTGACAGTGCCCTTCGGTGCAACAATCAGGTGCAGTTTGGTGGTGTGGTCGCCTTCCATCGTCATGAGCTGGTTGTCCGCCATAGCAATAACAGCGCCCTCACGGATGAACATGGGGATGCTTGCCATGGTGACAGGGATCTCGATGGTCTGTCCACCCTCATAGCAGCGGAACTTGTCACTCCAATGATACCACTTGCAGCCGGCAGGCAGATACACGGTGCGAGTCTTTGCGCCCTCCTCAATAACGTTGGCAACCAGGATATCACGACCAAACATGTACTCGAAGCTTTCGTTGTAGACCTGCGGGTCATTCTGGAACTCATAGACCAGAGCACGCATAATGGGTGCGCCCGTCTGGGTAGCCTCGTACTCTGCACTGTACAGATACGGTGTAAAGCGGTAACGCAGCAGGATGGCGTCACGGATCAGGTCGGTAGACTCGTGGAACATCCAGGGCTCCGTCACGGTATTATCGTTGCTTGCAGAGTGGATGGAGAAGCGACCCTCGAAAATGCCAGCCTGCACCCAGCGTACAAACAACTCCTCGGTAGGTGCCGGGCCGGAGAAGCCACCAACATCGGCGCCCTCGTTCGGCTGACCGCACAAACCCATGCCTGTAATCATCGGGATGTTGTACTTCAAGGTTTTCCAACTGGTGTAGTTGTCGCCGCACCAGGTCTGTGCGTAATGCTGGATACCGGAGCTGCCGCTGCGGCAAACCATGTAGGGACGTGCATTTTTGTTGTGATCGGTGACGGCCTCAGCGCTCAGGCGGCACATCAGCGTGCTCATGATGGGTTTGAGCTGGCCAATGGTACCCTTTTTGCCGTCAAAATCGCAGATGCAGTCCTTATCCAGCAGGCTGTCATACTCGCAGTTATCGTTCCAGACAGAATCAGTGCCGACATCAATGATGGACTCGATAAGGTACTTTTTCCATGCTGCACGGCCTTCGGGTTTTGTGTAGTCCCAGAAAGCGCCGTCGCCGCCCCACCATTTGCCAACGCCATAGGTGTCGGGGTTTTTGCTGTCACGCACAAAGACGTCATCCTTGATAAACTCATCAAGGCGGGGGTGGCACAGCAGCATGCCCGGCTTTACGTTCGGCACGTTCTGGGCGTGCTTTTCGTTCATTGCCTTGAAGTAAGCCTTCGGGTCCTTAAAGCGCTCCTTGTTCCAGGTAAACGTGCAGCGCTTGCCATAGTAGGCAGCGTAGCCGCTGGACAGGTGGAAACCATCGATGGGGAAGCCCTCTTCCTTGATGGTATCAATAAAGCCCAGAACCGCATCATCGCTGTCCTTTTCAAGCTCAGGGTAGTACATGCTGGAGCCCTGATAGCCCAAAGCACGCTTCGGCATCAGTGCAGGACGACCGGTCAGCAAGGTGTAATTGTCAACGATCCGTGCAACCGTGTCGCCACCAATCAGGAAGCAGTCCAAATCGCCGCCGTCAGCCTGGAAGTAGGAGTAGCGGGGCCAGTAGTTGCTCTTCTCGCAGCCCATATTGAACACAGACTCGTAGAAATTGTGATAGAAAATACCGACGGCCTTCTTGGTATCCTGATCGAGGCGGATGTAGAAGGGCACGTGCTTGTACAGGGTATCGAATGTCTCGGCGTCGTAACCCATAGCATCCGTGCAGCGCTCACGCAGGACACGCTTGTTCTTGTTCAGCAGACCTGCCTTTTCGCCGAAGCCGTAGAAGCAGTCTTCTTCCTTCATGCGGACATAGGCGGTAACGCGATTGTTGGAGTCCTTGGTAAACGGGTTGCCGGGCAGGGTGCTGTACAGCTCGCTGCCGTCCGATGCCAGCAATTGAAAGTTGATGGGGTCCTTTGTAACGACCAGTGTAACCTTGCCGGTTGCAAAGGTGATGGTCTTATCATCCTCGGTAACCTCAGGCGCAAAGGGCTGCAGGCGGGTGCGCTCGCCTTCAAACAGACCGTCCAGACGATCCTCCCAGGCAGTGGTCATCAGGATGTAGGACTCTTCTGCCAGCTCATGGTCGAAGCTTGCACGCACACGGACGATCTCATCCGTGACAAAGTAGATTTTTACGTCTGCGTTGTCAGTATGTACCAGATAGGCGCCATCCAGACGATCCATACCGGTAAAACGAGAGCAAATTTCCATAATCGATCTCCTTTTTACTGATTTTTAACCAAAAACCCCCGTTCCCCCTCAGATGTTACAATATCTTCAGAGAAACGAGGGTACCATTGCGTTGCTTACAGAGCCATACCTTGGCTTACATGGTCCAGCCCAGGCTGGTTACCAGACCGCACAGATACGGGACGCACAGAGAAATTGCCGGGATGAAGGTGACCAGGAACAGTGCAATGACCATTGCGCCGAACAGAGGCACAATGTACTTGGTGACACCCTCGATCTTAACATGTCCGACGCCGCAGCCGACGAACAGGCAGGAGCCGACAGGCGGTGTGACAGAGCCGATGCCCAGGTTCATGATGAGCATGATACCAAACTGCACATCGCTCATGCCGATGCTGCGGGTGATGGGCAGGAAAATCGGGGTGAAGATCAGAACGGCAGGGGTCAGATCCAGGAACATGCCCATGACCAGCAGGAAGACGTTCATGATCAGCAGGATCACATAGCGGTTGTCAGACACGCTCATCAAAGCGTTGCTGATGGCAGCCGGGATACCGGAGTAGCTCATCACATAAGACATGATGGACGAAGCTGCGATCAGGAACAGAATGGTAGCGGAGCTTTCCATCGTGTCTGCCAGCAGGTTGTAGAAGCTCTTCAGCGTCATCTCCTTGTAGATGATGGACAGCAGACCGCAGTACAGGCACAGCACAACGCCAGCCTCGGTTGCGGTGAAGAAGCCTGCCAGGATACCGCCCATAACAATGATGACAGCCAGCAGAGAAGGCACAGCATCGATGATAATCTTGACCGCAGGATCGGGATCCTTGACATCAGAGGATTTGTAGCCCTTCTTGATGGCGATAAAGACAGCCAGTGCCGCAACGCACAGACCCATCAGGATGCCGGGCAGATAGCCGCCCATGAACAGAGCAGCGACAGATACGCCGCCGGCGGTGATGGAGTAAAGGATCAGCGGACCAGACGGAGGGATCAGGATGCCGGTAGGCGCAGAGCAGATGTTGACAGCAGCGGAGTAGTTGGGGTCGTAGCCCTCATCCAACTCCAGCGGAGCCATGATGGAACCCATTGCAGAGGTAGCTGCAACGGAAGAACCGGAAACTGCGCCGAAGAACATGTTTGCCAGAACGTTGGTGGCAGCCAGATAGCCGGGCATTTTGCCGACAGCCAGACGTGCCAGGCGGACAAGGCGCTTTGCAATGCCGCCCTTGTTCATGATGTTGCCGCCCAGAGAGAAGAACGGCAGAGCCAGCAGAGAGAACGAGTCAATGCCGGAGAAGCAGCGCTGTGCTGCTGTCAAGGCGAAAATTGCGGGGTCCATGCTGAACAGAGCTGTGAAGATGGATGCAATGCCGATGCCTGCCGAAATAGGCACACCGGCGAGCAGCATCACAAAGAAGGAACCGAACAGCAGTAATGTAGCCTGTGCAACCATTATGCGTTTTCTCCTTTCTTATCTTTGCTGTCAAGGAAGAGCTGAACATACTTCAGCACACGAGCCAGAATGATGAAAATGCCGGAGATCGGCAGGATAGAATACAGAAACTTGAACGGAATACGCATAACGGAAGAAACGTTGGTAGCGTTTGCGGTCAGTTTCCAGCCGCCATAAACAAAGACGTAGCCAACGAAGAACACGATAGCCGCCTCGATAAATACGCTGAGAACAACATTGAAAGCGCCCTTTGCGCGACCCTTGACAAGGTCCAGAGCCAGGTGCTTATCACGGTAGAAGCAGTAGGCAGAGCCAATCATAGAAGCCCAGATCAGAACATAGCGCAGGAATTCGTCGGTAACCGTTGACGGATTTTTCAGAATCCAGCGGGTGAAGATCTGCCAGGTGCCGCCTGCCAGCAGTGCAAACATTGCCACTGCCATCAGAAAACGCATGACTGCGTCCAGAATCTTATCCAGTTTTTTCACAATATCATCTCCCAGAGATCATTTCTCCTCTAATCAGAGGCGGCACAGCACAGAGCGAGCCAGCCGCCCCTGACTCTTAGAAGAGAAGGAGGTAACAAAAGAATTATGCTTTGCCTTATGCCATTGCGCGGATCTCTTCCACGATTGCATAGGTTTCGGGGTTAGAAGACTGCAGGTCGTCATAGATGGGCTGCACAGCTGCCTGGAAAGCAGCGATGTCAACATCTCTAATCAGCTCAACGCCGTTCTCGTTGACAGCCTTATCCAGAACCTCATCCTCAAAGTTCTTCCATGCGGTCTTGTACTCCTCGGTAGCAGCCTTAGCGCACTCGGTAACGATGCTCTTCTGCTCATCGGAGAACTTACTCCACACGTTGGCAGAAATGACGATAATATCAGGGATACGGGTATGCTCATCGAAGCAGTAGTACTGGGTCACGTCGCCATGGTCACGCAGAGCGGTGACGTTGTTCTCGGCGCCATCGATAACACCCTGCTGCATGCCGGTGTAGATGTCGCTGTAGCCCATAACGGTAGCGGAGCCGCCCAGGCAGTTCATCATGTCGATAGCCATCTGGCTGTCCATGGTGCGGATCTTCAGACCCTTCAGGTCAGCCGGAGTGCGGATAGCGGTTTCCTTGGTGTAGAAGGAACGAGCACCGGAATCCAGCCAGGTCAGACCACGGAAGCCCTGATCATCGGTGGAATCAAAGACAGCCTGTGCCGAATCGCTGTCCATGTAGGAGTAGTAGTGAGCCTGGTCGTTGAAGACGTAAGGCACGGAGAAAGCATTGTACTTCTCGCTGAAGTTGCCCAGGGTAGAAGCAGAAACCTTTGCCATGTCAAGAGCGCCTGCCTGGATCTGGGAAATCATGTCGGACTCGCTGCCCAGGGTGCCGTTGGGGATGATGGTGATGTCGATCGCACCGCCGGTCTTCTCCTTAACAGCTGCGACAAAGCTGGTCATCTGAATGTGAACAGCGTGATCCTCTGCCAGGTTGTGACCCAGCTTCAGAGAGAAGCTGCCGCCCGCTGCAGTATCAGCTGCTGCGGTGCTGCCGGAAGCTGCGGTGCTGTTGGAGCTGCCGCCGCAAGCGGTGAGCAGAGCAGAAGCGCCAGCCACTGCCATGGTCTGTACGAACTGTCGACGAGTGATTTTCATAGTTGTACTCCTTCTTTTCTTCTATATTACACAGCCAACCGACTGTGCTTCGACTTATTGATCAGCCCTCGCTGCGATGGAAGCGATCCTTTACCATTTGTACCAGCTCTTTCAGGTTCAAGCTCCACAGGCTGCGCGGCTGCTGCCAGTCCTTGCCGGTCTCCTTTGCGATAAATTTTGCAAAGCGCTCCGGGTTTGACGGTGTCAAGCTTCCTTTGGGGATCATCACCGCCATCTGGCGGCTCTGGAACAAGTAAAAATACTGGTCGTCCTCTACCAGCTTTTCAATCTTTTTGAATGGGATGTGTACGCCGTTTTCTACATCCACACCGCCGTCATTGATGCGGTACGACACTGTGCTCTGTGCACCGCCGCGCTGCATAATCACACCCTCAGCGGCCACCCTGCTCATAAAGTCCGGCATCGCAAACATCAGGCAGCCGACCAGCAGACAGATCGCCTTGACGACTGTCGGGATGGAAACGAACAAAGCCAAAACCACAAGTGCAAATGCAACACCCAGCCAGGCAATGCGCTGCATCCCCTCGTACGTGTAAAACTCTACACGGAACATCCTGCGTATCGTCTCATCCCCAAAGATCACCTTTGCCTCAAAATGGTTCTTGGACGTCTGCATAGTGCCCCTCCCCATATTTACCACAAATTGCAACATTCGCAATTTACAACTAGCACAAAATTGTTTCTCTGCTTTTGTTCTTTTTGACTATATTGTCTTCTGACGCTCTAATTATACTAAATTTCAGCTGAAGTTTCATCTTTATTTGTGATGTAAAACTTGCAATTTGTGATATTAGATGCTATATTTTTTCTATAAGAGTATTATTTTTTACGGAAACGATGGTGTAATTATGGATCACGAAGCATTGACCCCTTCCGTAAACAGTGCTGTTGCCCACTATGTGGACAACATTTTGACCGTAGCAGAAGCCCGGCTCGGTTTGGAGGGTACGCACGTACTGGTGACATGGTACACCAACCGCACAAACCAGCAGTCTGTGGTTCACTCACATCCATACCATGAGCTGGTTTTGCCCATCGGCGGCAGTACTGTGCGCTACTCCGCCAATGGCAGCGTTTATATGGTGCACGTGGGCGAGCTGGTGTACTTCCCTGCGCAGGTATATCACTCTGGTATCTTTAATATTACCGATCAATTTTCTGACCGGCTTGTCATTCAAATCGACGATTCCATCTGGCAGGCGGCAAGACGCAGCGCACGGCTTACTGCTGCCAATCGAAGTCACGGCTTGATTGTTTTGGACCGTAATGCATGTCAAAAGTGGGATTTCAAGGGGTTGTTTGAGCGCATGGCTGTTGCTGCACATCTGGAGGAGCCGATGCGTACCATCGCCTTTGAGGCACTTGTGACCGAGCTTTTGATTTTGATCAGCGTATCTGCCGGTTACGGTCAAACATCCATGCCCAGCAGCACAAGCTCTCTGGTCGCTCGTGCTGTCGCCTACCTGCAAACGCATTACCAGGACCCCAACCTGACTACCACGCTGCTTGCACAAGAGCTCTACGCAAGCCGAGAGCATCTTTCCCGCGCATTCAAAGAGTGCACCATGGAGAGCATACACGGCTATTTGACGCACTTGCGCATGCAGCACTGCCGGCAGGCACTGGCGCAAGGCATGGCAGTTATGACCGCCTGCAACGAAAGCGGCTTTCCGGACTACAGCAGCTTTCTGAAAACATTCCACAGACTGTACGGCATAACGCCTGCTGAATACCGGGCCCAGCACCGTCAGCAGCGCGACAACCCATAACCAGCCTATACAGCAAAGAAGCCGCCTTCTGTGCATTACGCACAAAAAGCGGCTTCTTTGCATTTATGTTCGGCTTATCGGAATCATTATTCCGGCAGGTCCTCTTCGTTCTCCAGAGAGTGCCAGACGTTCTGCACGTCGTCGTTATCCTCCAGAGAATCCAGCAGCTTGCCCATCAGCTTCAGCTGGTCAGGATCCGTCAGGCGAGTTGTCGTCATAGGCACCATCGCCAGATCATCGGACAAGATCTCATAGCCCTTCTCTTCCATCGCCTTTACGACAGCAGAATAGTTATCGGGATCCGTGGTGATCTCTGCAGCATCCTCGCTTGCGTCAAAGTCCTCTGCGCCGGCATCCAGAGCATCCATCATGGCCTCATCGGCATCCTTGTCCTCCAGGGAAATGTCGATCACACCCTTCTGGTTGAACAAAAAGCCAACGCAGCCCATAGCGCCCAGGTTACCGCCATTTTTATCAAAATAGTGGCGCAAATCGGCAGCAGTACGGTTGCGGTTGTCCGTCAGGGTCTCGACCATGACAGCGACGCCGCCGGGACCGTAGCCCTCGTAGGTAATTGCCTCGTACTCCGTCTTGTCGCCGCCCTCAGCCTTTTTGATGATGCGCTGAATATTGTCATTTGGCACGCTCATACGCTTTGCCTTCGAAATCAGGTCAGCAAGCTTGCTGTTGGAAGCGGGGTTCGGGCCGCCGGTACGCACAGCAACACTGATTTCACGACCGATTTTGGTAAAAACCTTCGCTTTTGCGCCGTCGGTTTTTTCTTTTTTGCGCTTGATGTTGTTCCATTTGCTATGTCCAGACATAGAAAAGAGCCTCCTGCATTTTATCGGTATCTCCGCCTGCGGGCAGACGGACTGTGGTCGCCCGCATGTGGCAGCACACAAAATCTAACTTTATAAGTTTATCACAATCCCGACGGTCATTCAAGCCTAAACCGCCCGGTTTCACGCAAAGATGGCAAAAAATCACTTACAGCAGACGAAGTGCTTTGGGATAGTGGTTTTTTACTCTGCCGCCGGACGCTTTGCCGCCGCCCATGGGCCAGCCTTCAACCGTCACACAGCACCAGCCATCGACTGCCGTGTGTGCTTCGATCTCACGTCCGGAAAGATATTCGATGCATCGTGAATCTGCAAGCGACAGAGCTTCACGATTTGTACAGAGATGCCCGAAAGCCGTAAACAGGTGATGCTCCGGCACAAAGCGTCCCTTTTGCACGCTGCCCACAAACACGCCTGCACGCAGAACATGCAGCCCCGTCTGCGGGAACGGCACCGGCACAAGCACACCACCGCCGTGCACGACCGCTGTGCGCTCTAAAAGCTGCGGGAAGTACTTCTGTGCAAATTCACGCCAGGCAGCAAGACTTTGCGCCGGTGTACTTTCATGTACAGCATCACGGGCATATCTGCCACGTCCCTGCACCGCCTCACGGCATGCGCGGCTGTTCTCGCGCCGCTGCGCACGTGCGTCCTCCCGCACATTTTGCTGTTTTGCAGCCCTGCCTTTTCCGGCTTTCTTCGTCTCGTCCATAGACGTCAGCCAGAGTCGCTCTTCCGGCGTAAGCTCACCTGCTTCCGGCAGCGGCCGAGGTGTGCCTGCCTTGACAAAACGAGCCATGAAGTGCCCCTCGCCGCCCTGGCAAGGCCAGATTCGGCGCACCTTGCCCACATCTAAAGGCAAACCGCCGGTACGGTTTGTCTCGCCCTCACTGCCAAACGTATAATCCACATTGCCGAGAGCATCAGCAAGCACAAAGTCCGGGTGACGGCACAAAAAAGCAGCCACCTGCGCCTCATCCTCTTCCGGTGCAAAGGTACAGGTCGAGTACACCAGCTGCCCGCCTGGCGCCAAAACAGCAGCGGCACAGTCCAGGATGTGTGAGCCAAGGTCTGCGCATTGCTTTACAAGAGCCTCACTATGCTGTGCCAGAGCCTCCGGCTCTTTGCGGAACATGCCCTCACCGGAACAAGGCGCATCAACCAGGACACGGTCAAAAAATTCCGGCAAAGCATCCGCAATGCGGGCAGGTGTTTCGTTGAGCACAACCGCATTTGACACACCCATACGTTCCAAATTGCTTTTCAAGATCTCCGCACGGGCGGCCACGTACTCGTTGCTTACAAGGACACCTTTGCCTTGCAGAGCCGCAGCAAGCTGGCTGCTTTTTCCACCCGGGGCTGCGCACATGTCCAGCACACGCATCCCGGGGCGGACACCGAGCAATGGCGCTGCGGATGCGGCCGATGGCTCCTGTGAATAGAACACACCCGCATGGTGATAAGGATGGCGCCCCGGCTTGAAGTCCGGCTGCGCAACCACAAAGGCTGCCTTGCAAAAAGGTGACGGCTCAAGCGAAAAATCGACCTTTGCCGCAAATTGCTCCGGCTGTGTGCGGAGTGTTGATACCGTTACGCCGCGGGCAGCCGTCTGCTGCGGGGCTGCGTAAAGCATATCATACCGCTGGCCGAGAAGTGCACGTTCACGCTGCTCGAAGTATTCAGTAGGCATTTTTCCTCCCCTGCTTTGACAACACAAAGCCCGCCGCCATCTCTGTACCTTACAGGCGCAGAACGCAACGGGCTTTACAGATCATCTTCCTATCGGGTCATTTCGTTCGGGTCAAACGACTGCCACAGTTCTTCAAACAGTTCCCGTATGCGGTCGTGCTGACCATTCAGGTACAGCCAGCCCAGCAGGCATTCAAACCCCGTTGAGGCACGGTATTCCTCGGGCGATGCATGCTTTGACACACTTGCCTTGCTGGCATTGCGCCCTCGCTTGAAGATCGCAAGCTCATCCTGGGTAAACAGAGGCTCAAGCAATTGCTCTTCTCGGAACTGCGCCCTGGCTGAAACATACCTCACTTTTTCTGAATTCAACCTGCCTGCCGAAAGGCGATGCCTTTCCACCAGCCGCTGACGAACCAGCAGCTCCAGAACACTGTCCCCTACAAAAGCCAATGCAAGCGGACTCAGCTCGCGAGGATCAATTTTTTCAGGTTCACGCATAAATCGTTTCCCTTCCGGTAGCGTATGTTAGAAGATGTAGTCGAACTGATAATCACCGATGAGGATCGTGTCATTCTCCTGCACGCCCTTTTCAACCAAAGCATCCAGGATGCCGCTTTCACCCAGCTGCCGCTGGAAGAATTGCAGGCTTTCGTAGTCATCCACGTTGCTGCCTGCCAGGATGTACTCCAGCCAAGGTGCCTCCACCGCCCACACGTGCGCCTCCATGCGCTTGATTTCGAATGCACGGTCATTTGCTTTCGGCTCTTTCTTTTTGTATTCCGCCGCAAACACGGGGATAGCAGGGATATCTTTCAAACGGTTAAAAACAAGTCCCGGCAGAGACTTAACGCCCTGCATTGTCGCTGCGGAGATCGGCACAAACGTCAAGCCCTTTTTCTCAACATAATTTTTGAAGCTTTCGATCTGTTCCTCCGTTGCAAGATCGCACTTGTTGCCAATCACAATCTGCGGACGCTCTGCCAGTGCAGGGCTGAATTTTGCCAGCTCCTCGTTGATTTTTTCAAAATCCTCGATTGGCTCACGGCACTCGCTGCCCGAGACGTCAACGACATGCAGCAGCAGACGGCAACGTTCGACATGGCGCAAAAAGTCGTGTCCAAGCCCGATTCCCTCGCTTGCCCCTTCAATCAGACCGGGGATATCTGCACAGACAAAGCTTGCCCCCTCCGCCACAGAAACAACGCCCAGCGTGGGCACCAGGGTCGTGAAATGGTAGTTTGCAATTTTGGGCTTTGCTGCGCTGATGGTGGAAATCAATGTCGACTTGCCGACATTCGGGAAACCGATCAATCCTACGTCCGCAATCAGCTTCAGCTCCAACGTGACCTGAATATCTTCGCCGGGCATGCCGGGCTTCGCAAATTTCGGGATCTGACGTGTCGGTGTCGCAAAATGCGCATTGCCATAGCCGCCGCGACCGCCTTTTGCAACCGTGACCGGCTCGTGGCTCGACAGGTCAGCAATCACCAGTCCGCTCTCTGCATCCTTGATCACTGTGCCGAGCGGCACTTTGATCACAAGATTTTCGGCGTTTTTACCATGACAGAGGCTCGCGCCGCCTTTGCCGCCTTCCGGTGCAACATACTTGCGCTTATAGCGGAAATCCATCAGCGTGCTCAGGTGATCATCCACCACAAAAACAATGTCACCGCCGCGGCCGCCGTCGCCGCCATCAGGGCCGCCAGCGGCCACGAATTTTTCGCGGTGAAAGCTCACTGCGCCGTCGCCGCCTTTGCCCGCATGGAGCCATATTGTGGCGATATCAATAAAGTTGGTTTGTGCTGCCATACAGCCCCTCCTTATTTCTAATCAGCAAAAAGAGCCGGGCCACAATGGTCCGGCTCTACAGGTTGCAGTTTCAGGCCGAAGTTACTGCTTAACGCTGCACTTCTTACCGTTCTTGCCCACGCGCTCAAAGCGAACGGTGCCGTCCACCAGAGCAAACAGGGTGTCATCGCTGCCCTTGCCAACGTTCTCACCCGGCATGATGTGGGTGCCACGCTGACGGACCAGGATGTTGCCGGCCAGAACGAACTGACCGTCTGCACGCTTAGTGCCCAGACGCTGAGCCGCAGAATCACGGCCGTTCTTGGTGCTACCTACGCCCTTTTTATGTGCCATTGTAATTTACCTCCTTAGCCGTTGATCGCAGTGATCTCAACCTTGGTGAAGGGCTGACGATGGCCCATACGGCGAGCACTGTGCTTCTTTGCGCGATAGGTGATGATGTTCAGCTTCTTGCCCTTGCCATTCTTGATGACCTTAGCAGAAACGGAAGCGCCCTCGACAACAGGAGCGCCAACCTTGACAGAACCCTCCTCGCCAATAGCGAGAACCTGATCAAACTTCACTTCGGAGTCAGCTTCAACGTCCAGCTTCTCAATGTAGACGATGTCGCCCTGCTCCACGCGGTACTGCTTACCGCCGGTAACAATGATTGCGTACATTTTGTTCATTCCTTTTCGTTGTACTCGCTGGTCGTAAAGGCAGGCTCAAATCAGAGTCATTTCAGGCGCCTACACCACGCGGCTAGGATAGTATAGCAAAAAAAGGCACAGAATGCAAGAGGAAATTTCCTCTTTGCGAAAGTTTTTTATTGTTCTGCTTTGCCCATTTCCTCGATGGTGCGCTTTACTTCGGCATTGTAGCTTTCGGTGCGCAGCACAAATAGGCTGCGCGGGCTGGAGGCCAGCAGCTCGCTGTCTGCATCCACCATCAGGCCAATGTCACCTTTTTCTTTGCGCAGCTTGTTCAGGGCTGTTTTGTTTTCGCCGGTCATTGCCAGGTTTACCATAAGCGGCTTGTCAGTCGCTTTGCGTGTAAAGTAAATCTCAAGTGCAAGACCGCCAACCACCGCACAGGCCGCCACGAGCTGTGAGGCGCGCAGCCCAATCGAAGGCACAAGCATCAGGCTGTCTGTACGCAGGCTTTCAATCCAAAAGCGTCCGGCACCGTACCAGATAAGATACCGCAGGGTGATATCGCCGTTGAATTTCCGCTTTTTGATGTACCGGAACAGCAGGATAAAGCCCACAAAACACCAGATGCTTTCGTACAAGAAAGTCGGGTGTACCGGCAGGTTCGGGTCAATGGTCACGCCATTCGGCACAGTAACGGTGCTGCCCATCAGATACAGACGTGTCGTTTCGCTGTACATGCCCCATGGCAGCGCAGTGTTGCAGCCAAACGCCTCCTGATTGAAAAAATTGCCCCAGCGACCGCAGCCCTGACCAAGCAAAAAGCCCATGGCTGTCATGTCGAACATCGGCAAGACCGGCACGCCACGCCATTTACAGGCCAGGCCGCCAAACAAAAAGCCGCCTATGATACCGCCGTAAATCGCCAATCCGCCGTCCCGGATGGACAGCACGTCTATGATGCTTTCGTACTTAAACGGCGCCATGGCTACATAGTAGGCTCGTGCGCTGGCAATGCCCAGCACCACGCCGATCAGGATCACATCCACCATCGAATCCGGGTCAACGCCGAACTCAATGCTGTGACGAAACGCAAAAATCAATGCCAGACACAAGCCTACGGCAATGCACACACCATACCAGTATATGTTGACGCCGCCAATGCTGAAAGCAACACGGTTGACTGTAAATTGCAGCCCCAAAGCCGGGAACTGTACTAGATTTGTCATTCCATTTCCTCCTCATTTTCTTCTTCCTGCGGTGTGGTACCATCCGGTTCGATATATACAACCGCCATCCGGTCCGCAGCAAGAATTTTTTGCATCGCTTCATCTGCCTGCTCTGGCGTCAGACTCGCCAGCATCTCAATCTGCTGCGATACCGTCTGCCCGCAAAGTGCAAAATCCGCCATCTGGCTTGCTGAATCCTCAACATTTTCCAGGTTTTCGATCAATTGACCATACTTTTCATTTTTGCACAGAGTAAATATTTCTCTATCTACGCCTTCCATCCGTATGCGGGCGATTTCTTCCAGCAAAAGTCTTTGCACGGTATCCGGTGCATCGCTTTCGCCTGTAAACAGAATGCAGCAGCAGTCATCCATGCGCATTACCTCGCCGCCAAAGCCGGGGTTCACAAGCCCGGCATCATACAGCTGCCGGTAAAGCGTTGACATTCCGCCGCTGATGCAACAGCAGATCAGATCATACAGCGCCTCTGTACGCAAGTCTCCAAATGCCAACGGTGTCTCCTTAAAGCCCAGCCCAAAGCACGGCTTCGAGACCGGCATTTTGATTACTTTTGTTTTTGCAGCAATCGTCATCGGCTCTTCTTTACGCAGACGTTTTACCTCTCGTTTTGAGCAAGGGGTCATCAAACCGTTTCTCTCACACGCAGCAAGAATTTGTGCCATCGTCGTATTGCCCGCTGCTGCCAGAACCATGTTGTCCGGCGCGTAAAAAGCCTTGTGGCTTTCGTACATCATCTCCGGGGTGATCTCGGCTATGCTTTCTACTGTGCCGGCGATATCGCTGCGAATCGGATGCTCATGGTACAGACACTCGAACAGTCCAGTGATCAGCCGCCACTCGGGGCTGTCATCGTACATTTTGATTTCCTGCCCGATGATCCCCTGCTCTTTCGCTATAGTCTGCCTGGTAAAGTATGGATGCGTCACCATATGCAGCAGAACATCCAGGCTTTCGTCCAGCTTCTGGGTCGCTGTAAACAAATAGCACGTCCTGTCATAGCTTGTAAAAGCGTTTGAATTGGCCCCCGTCTTTGCAAACTTGGCAAATGCGTCGCCATCCTCATCCTCAAACATTTTATGCTCCAGGAAGTGAGCCACGCCTTCCGGCAGGTGCACCTTGCGCTCGCCTATGCAAAAATCACGGTCGATTGACCCGAATCGTGTTGCAAAAATCACGTGCGTGCTGGAGTATCCCTGCATCGGGCGCACAACGACAGTCAGACCAGACGGAAGGGTCTTCCACTCATCTGCTACCGTCCTTTGCAGCAGTTCGCTGCGTGTCAAAGGCTGTGCTTCAAGCATTTAGCGGCGCCTCCTTTGTCAACAGATAACTGACAGACAGCGTCAGCTGCCGCAAAACATCCTGCACGTCCTGCTTTGTTACAGCAAGCAGCGCCTCGCGCGCATTTTGCGGCGTCTGAATCAGTCCGCCGCGCAGCACCTCAATATAGTACCAGCTCTCTATGCCACCCAAAGTGTCCTCGATGCCGCTCATGCCGGCAAGCAAACCGGTGCGGCAATCCTCAAATTCCTCATCTGTGATCGGTCCGTTGCGCAAGTCGTCAAGCTCCTTCAAAATCGCCTGCTCTGCACGCTGCGCATCCGCATGCTCTATGCCGCTGTTGACCGCCATGCTCCCTGTAAAGCTTTGAAACGCCGATGAGCAATAGTAGCACAGGTGATCCCGCTCGCGTACATTGAGGAACAGCCTGCTTGTAACGCTGCCGCCATACACCGCCATTGCAAGGCGGACAGCCGCAAGCTGCTGTGCCTGCATCGGCTGTCCCATCGTAAACAGCATGCACAGCTTTGCCTGCACAGTATCAAAATACTCCATATGATGGACAGCTTTTTGCCGCGGCATTGCCATATTTTGCAGCAGAGGTTTCGGCCTGCGCTCAATACCGGCAAGCTCCGCCAAAAGTTTACCCTTTATGTTTTCTGTCTGCCTTAGGTCGCAGCCAAGCACGATCAGTTCAATTTGCGAGGCGGACAGCATTTCACGGTATGCATCCAGCAGCTTTTCGGGTGTAACGTCCTCCACCTCATCCAGATAGCCCTCCTGCCGCACGCCCGCAACGCTATCCGCAAAAAAATCGCGGTTTGCCTGGCGCTGACAATACAGCCGCTTGTCGTTAAATTCGTCCTCCAGCGACTTCTTCAGCATCTGTTTTTCAACGCAAACCGCCTGCGGGTCAAATACTCCATCCACCAAACACGGGTGAAACGCTGTCCCCAGCACGATAGATGTATATTCTTCCGTAAGTGCTTCGCCCTCCAACGCATAAGCATCCCGGATGCCGGTAATGCTGACGCACAGGTTATGGTTGCAGCCCATCGGGCGTGCATCCACGGTGAGGTCTGCGCCATACAATCGTGCCAGTTTTTTGCTCAGCTGCGTCATGTCCGGACAGTCCGCATAGCAGCGCTCCAGCAAAAACGGAAGCAGTGCATGCGCTGTCGCCGTCTCACGCCTTGCCGGGAAGGCAAAATGCACACTGATCCTGCACCGATTAAATTTTTGTGCCGGGTCATACGAGAGATGCACCCCCGGCGCAATCAATGTTCGTTCCAATTTTATTTCCTCCCGACCTGCCGGTTGAAGCGCAGGTCATCGTTATTCGTCCGCTGCGTTCAGCTGTTCAACAGCGAGAAATTCCTCCAGAGAAAGCCCTGCTTCACGAATCGCAAGCGCATTTTCACGCCCGACATAGCGCCAGTGCCACGGCTCATATGCCATGCCTGTCGCAGCCTGCCGGTCTTCCGGCCAGCGAAGGATAAAGCCATACTCTGCCGCATAGGCGCACAGCCATTCATAGGCAGATGTCTGCGCAAAACCGGTATCGCACTGCTGATAATCATCGGAGAGGATGTCTGCTCCGTACCCTGTTGCATACTCACTGCATTGGGGCTGCGGAACAACGCTCGCAGCAAGCCTTGTCGCTTCTTCGTCCGATTTGCGGCGTTCTAAATACATCTGCTTTTTCGATTCAAAGGCAGCCTGCCTGGTGTCATAGTCCTGATAGCCCGCCACAAGCTGAAGTGTAATTCCCTCCTGCTGTGCAGCAGCAGCCATCTGCTGATATGCCTGTGCCGTCTCTGCCTCAAGTTGCACGCCGTCTTCCACTTCAGACAGCGATGGCAACGGCTCTGTGTCCATTGGCCAATTATTGTTTATAAGCACGAGCCGTGCATCCGCAAGGTCACACACATAGCCGCTATTGTCGTAGGGTGTCGCCTCATAAGTCGACGGGTTCAGCAGTCGTTTCCGCACTTGCGGGATCAGTTTGAGTAACCCATAGGCGATCAGACCCATTACAACAGCACACACGACCAAAAAAATCAGCCAATTTCGCATCAAACGCAGCATCCTGCGGCGTTTCCACTGCCGATGCGTCAGGTGGACAGCCTTTTCCTGCTTACACTTTTGGGGTTGTACATTTTCCATAGGGGAGGGCAGCTCCTTTTGCCGTTACGGCTGTTTTTTTGCAGCGCCAGCGGCGCACACAGACACAGGTTATTATACACCCCTTTGCAAATCGTGTAAACGAGCGGGGTGTAAAAAAATTATGTCCATCGTGCCGGCCGCAAAAAACAAGCGCCGTACCCTGTCCGGGCACAGCGCTTACTTTTACGATCAGCAGATCAATCAAACAGCATATCGTGGATTGCGCTTACAGCCTTGTCGGCGTCGGCACGGTCGATGATGCAGGAAATTTTGATTTCGCTGGTGGAGATCATACGGATGTTGATATTGTTATTGGAGAGCGCCTCAAACATCTTGGAGGCAACGCCGCTATGGCTCTGCATACCGGCACCCACGATGGAAACCTTTGCACAGGTCTTATCACAGGTGATGTCCTTGTACTTGGCGCTGTTCTTCAGGGCATTCATGGCAAGCTCGGCTTCACCCTCGGCACAGGTGAAGATAATATCCTTCTTGCCATCACGGCCGGTAGACTGCAGGATGATGTCAACATTGATATTCTTCTGTCCCAGCAGACCGAAAATCTTAAAGCTCATGCCCGGCTCATCGGGAACGTTAAGAATCGAAATAACAGCAACGTCGCTATCCTTTGCAACGCCTTTGATCAGCATACCTTCCATGTCCTTTGTAACCTCCTTAACAACAGTACCGGGGACGGGGTTCAGACTGGAGAGCACCTCCAGCTCAACATTGTATTTCTTGGCCAGCTCTACGCTGCGGTTATTCAGCACCTGTGCGCCCAGCGAGGCGAGCTCGAGCATTTCGTCAAACGTGATCTCGTCCAGCTTGCGGGTGTTGCGCACCTTGCGCGGGTCGGCAGTGTAGACACCCTCGACATCCGTGAAAATCTGGCAGCGGTCAGCATGCAAAGCAGCCGCAATTGCAACAGCGCTTGTGTCCGAGCCGCCGCGTCCCAGTGTCGTGATATCATCTAGCTTGTTCAAGCCCTGGAAGCCTGCCACAACGACGACGCGGTTGCGCTCCAGCTCAGACGAGATACGCTCAGTCTCCAGACGGGTGATGCGTGCCTTTGTGTAGGCACGGTCTGTCCGGAAGCCTGCCTGCCAGCCAGTCAGGCTGATTGCGTGACAGCCGATTTCGTTCAGCGCCATTGCCAGCAGCGAAATGCTGATCTGCTCACCGGTCGCCAGCAGCATATCCATCTCACGTGCAGAGGGGTTGTGCGTAATCTCCCCCGCCTTTGCGATAAGATCATCTGTGGTATCGCCTTGTGCAGATACCACTACAACAACATCATTGCCTGCTTTGTGGGTATTCGCCACAATACGTGCAACGTTGAAGATACGGTCTCGGTCCTTCACCGAAGAACCGCCGAACTTCTGTACGATCAACGCCATATGTTTCACTCTCCTCTTTCTTTCCCTTTGCGGGCAACCCCGGGCGGAAGCTCTTACGCCTCCGATTATCCCGATCTATCATTCCACTGTCGCACCGGTGTTGTCGGCATCCAGCCGCAGCAGTGTAAATGCTTCACATCCATCCAAGCCTTCCAGGCGCTCCAACCCCTGCTCAAGCCCCGCATAAAAACTCTCGGCATCGCTGCGCTCTGCCACAGCCATTACCGTACTGCCTGCGCCGGAGATGTAAACTGCCTTTGCGCCGCATGCGTGCGCAAGGTCGAACACCTCTTTCGAGCCCGGCATCAGCGGCATACGGTACGGCTGGTGGAGTCTATCTTCCGTTGCAATGCCCAGCAAACCGTGCATGCCCTCACAAAATGCCGCCGGCACCAGCGCCGCACGGGAAAGGTTGTAAACAGCATCCTTATGCGAGACCATCTTGGGCAATGCCGCTCGTGCCGCCTCAGTTAAAAGCTTGTAGTCAGGCACGATTGCCGCAAAGCACAGGCTCTCGTCCACATTTCGCTTTACCGAGTAAACCGCACCATCCTCAAAAACGCTGCTCGTCAAGCCGCCAAGCAGTGCCGGTGCAACGTTATCCGGGTGTCCCTCAATGGATGTTGCAAGCGTGAGCAGCTCCTGCGTGTTAAGGATATCTCCCAGCATGCGGTTTGCACCAAGCAATCCGGCAATGATGCATGCCGAAGAGGAGCCAAGTCCTCTCGCCATCGGGATCGGGTTTGTCTGTGTGATTTTCAGCGGCGGAATCTTTTTGCCAACCTTGTCAAACAGTCCCTTTGCCGAGCGGTAAACAAGGTTACTCTCATTGCGCGGTATGCGTGTTCCGTCCGATGCCGAAATATCCAGCCGGTCGCTGTCCTCAAACGTGACCGTGTTGTACAGCGTGACCGCCAAGCCAAGTGCGTCAAACCCCGAGCCGATATTTGCACTCGTTGCAGGAACAGAAACCTTGATCTTCATAGCACATGTCCCCTCTTATGCATCTTCTGGCAAGCGCTTAAGCACGAGCTTCACGCTGCCGCCGACAGCCTCAACCTTGCGCTGCGCCTCAGACAAAGTCCGCTCATCAGCACGCTCAACAAAGTACGAGCAGCCGTCATAGCACTCCTCGACAATTTTACCGTAGCCGTAGATCGCTTCTACAACAGCGGGCGCAATGCCGGACACACGTACATAATAGGGTGCCGGTGTCGGGTCCGTCAGCATGCCGTCCACAGGCTCTGCCGGCTTCCAGAACAAGCTGTCGTGGACCTTTACGCCATGCTTCAGCGCATCCACCACATCTGCCACAACTGCGCTTGCGGTAGGCAGCTTTCCTGCACCCTTGCCGTAAAACACGACATCGCCCAGCATATCGCCCTTTACCATGACAGCGTTGAACACATCGTCCACACTGGCAAGCTGGTTGGTCTTTGGTACGAGGCACGGCTCAACACCGGCCGCAACGCTGTCATCCCTGCGTTTCATCCATGCAATAAGCTTGATCACACAGTTCAGCTTCTCGGCAGACTTTACATCCTGCGTTGTAATGTCGCGGATGCCGCGTGCGGGGATGTTCTGCGGGTAGATCTGATGCCCGCAAACCAGAGAGGAAAGGATGGCGATTTTGCGGCAGGCATCACGGCCGTCCACATCGTCGCTGGGGTCTTTGGTTTCCGCATAGCCCAGCTCCTGTGCAATTTTCAATGCATCATCAAAGCCAAGGTTCTCGCGTACCATCTTGGTGAGCATAAAGTTTGTCGTTCCGTTTACAATGCCCTGTACCTCGGTAATCACATTTGCCGCAAGGCACTGATGCATCGGGGTAATGATCGGCGTACCGCCGCCCACCGAAGCCTCAAACAGAAATGCACAGTCGTGTGCTTTTGCAAGCGCCAGCAGCTCTGCGCCGTAGGTAGCAACCATCTCCTTGTTGGACGTGCACACACTGCGTCCGCTTTCCAGGCAGGCCTTCACATACGGATACGCAAAACGTGTGCCGCCGATCGTCTCAACCACGACGCGTACCTCAGGGTCCTGCAAAATCGTATCAATGCTGCTGACGACCAGATGCGCCGCCGGATGACCTGAAAAATCTTTCGGGTCAAGGATATATTTAACCTCTACCGGCTCACCTGCACGGCGGGAGACACCGGCAGCGTTGCGGCACAGCACCTCGTATACGCCGCTGCCAACTGTACCAAAACCCAAAATCGCAATTTTAGCCATGTCATTTCCTCGTTTCCTATCCTCAGATTTTTATCAAAGGTTGTAACCGCAATGTACACCCACGACCATGTGCTGACGGGAGAGCTTCTCTGTCAGTTCATCCGGCGTCATCTGCATCGCATCCGTACGGATCGTGACTGCCACAAGCGCTGCCCCGTTTTCCGGAGTCGACTGATTGATCGTTACTATACTTGCCCCGGCCTCACTGATGCCTGCCAAAAGGCTTTGCAAAGCGCCGGTCTCATCACGCAGGGTTGCCATAACAGTAACCACCTCGTGGCTGTTTTCTGCGTCAAAAATACTGTCCTTATACTTGTAAAAAGCGCTGCGCGACAGATCCACCGCACGGGTCGCTGACGATATGCTGCGTGCCTCTCCGCTTGCCAAAAGCTCCTTTGCCTTTATCACCTTAAGGAATACTTCCGGCAACACCTGCGCATCTACCAGATAAAAGCGCCGCTCCAATTTGTTCACCTCACAAACACAAGTGTTCTTGCAGAAAATATAATAGCATCCGGTCACCCGCAATGCAAGTGACCGGATGCTATTTTGTCAAATTGTCTAGTTTTATGCTGGGAAGCACTGTTTTTCCTTGCCGAAATTGCGCCAAAAGCTTACTCGGCAGGTGCTTCTGCTGTCGTTTCCGTCGCCGCACCCTCTGTCGGCGCTGTTTGCGCCGCCTGGCTCGCATGCGAATAATTGCACGTCGACGGCAAGTCGCTTGCACGATAATAGCCGACTGCCGTGCTCGGGCAGCTGCCATTTGCAAGCAAGCCGCTCTGCGTGCAGTAGCTGCGCTGCACAACACCGTCCGATGTCGGGAATGCCTTGTACGGCAAATCGGCCTGCACCTGCTCCATCAAAGCTCTCCACGCAGTGACACAGGTACGAGTCTTCGCCTGGCTCTTGCTCAGGGTATTTGTCATGTCGTAAGGTGCATCATAACCCCACCACACAGCCGTGACGTAATACGGTGTACCGCCTACAAACCACAAATCTTTTTCGTCGCTGGCGGTACCGGTTTTGCCGAATGCTTCCATATTGTTCGATCTCGGGTAGTTGCCGCTTGCAGTACCGACATTGGAGTACAGGACATTCTTCAGCAGACGATTCATGATATAAGCCGTATCCGGCGTCAAGGCCTGGTAGCTCGTAGAGTTATCTTCCAGGTAGATATTGCCATCACGGTCCAGCACACGTGTGTACAGGTGCGGTGTAGTGTATTGACCATCGTAGAAAATCTGGAACGCCGCCGCCATTTTCAGCGGAGTAACGCCGTGCGTCTGGCTGCCCATGACAAGCTGTGCAAGACCCATATCTGCAGTTGCATCAAGCGTATCCAGCTGCAGCGTATTGTAAAGGAAGTTAAAGATATTATTCGCTCCGACCAGATCGCCTACACGCACAGCGATCGTATTGAGCGACCGCGCAAGTCCGTTCCAAAGCGGGATATCCGAGTTGTCGCCATAGCTTCCGCCATAGTTGCGCGGCCAGCTGCGCCATGCGTTTGGATATGCCTGCAGCTGACTGTCGCTCAAACCCATCAGGCCGTTTTTGCGGCAGTAATCCTCATCGCGGATCACTTTGTCCTGCTTCAGATACAAGGGAGAGTTATTGAGCATTGTGGACCAGTTTACAAGCCCATACTCCACACCCAGTGCATATGCGCCGATCGGTTTGATCGTTGAACCGGTCTGACGGGTCACACCGTAGGCGCGATTCAGCGAGAGGCTCGTCGTCTTTTCGCCGAGACCACCAACAAGAGCAAGCACATTTCCGTCATAGTCCATGGTGACCATTGCAGCCTGAGTGCGCACATTGCGGTAGTAGTATACCGTGCCATCACTTGCCGTGCGGGTTTTCGGGGTGCCGTCCGCATTGAACACCTGCACGTCACCGCTTGATATCGATGTAACTTCCTCCTCATGCCAGCCGGCCGGGAAATACGCATCGTTATCGTTGCGCATCAGGTTTTCCATCGCCGTCTGAATCTTTACGTTGACCGTCGACTCTATCGTATAGCCGCCGGTGTACAGCTTCTTCTGTGCTTCGGACTCGCTGATGCCCTCTTTTTCCATGATGTCCTGCACGACCTCATTGAACAGCGCATCTGTGAAGTACGATGTGGTCGACGATGTTTTTTTGCTGTCGTCCTCTTCTGCAAGAACAAGCGGCTGCTCAACCGCATTGCGGTATTCCTCTTCCGATATTTTTCCCTGCTGCCACATATTATACATAATGAAGTTGCGGCGATTGATCAGGTTTTCGGGGTTTGTATAGGGGTTATAGTTCGTCGGGTTTTTTGTGATCGATGCGATCGTTGCGCACTCCCACAAGGTCAGCTCGTCAACATCCTTGTCAAAGTACTCGTTTGCCGCTGTCTGAACGCCCTGAATCGTTCCGGTAAAACTGATCGTGTTCAGGTACGCTTCCAGGATCGTATCCTTTGAATAATTACGGCTCAGACAGAGCGCACGATAGATTTCACGCAGTTTACGCAGTGCGCCCTCAATGCCGCTGGAGCTGTCATCGTCTGTCAGGTTTTTGATAAGCTGCTGCTCCAGCGTAGATGCGCCCTGCTTTGAGCTGTAAATCGGCAGAATGTACTCGTTGACCATCGCGCCAATCGTACGCTTAAAGTTAACACCCGGCTCCGAGTAGAAATCCTTGTCCTCTGTGCAGATAAAGGCATTGCGCAGATTCTCCGGTATCTCTTCAAGGTCAGCCCAAACACGGTGACTGTTGGACGAGCGCAGCGTTGCATACTCGATCTGCGCGCCCGTATCCGGGTCTGTGGCAACGACCACGCTGGACTGACTCAACTCGATATTATCGAGATCCAGCAAATTCCCGTCGTTGGCGGTCGCTTCCACCACATAATAGACAGCGCACAGTGCAAGCAAACTGCCTGCCATAACGGCAAGACACAGCAGCGTTGCAATCAGGCGGCCAAAAAAACGTAAAACCGGGTGACGACGTTTTTCTTTTCTGGGTTCCTGCGGCTCGGACGGACCGTGATGCGGACCGCCTGCCTCTTCCCTGCGGCTGTTGCTGACATTTACTTTCCGTCCTGCTGAAGCGTGCGGCTCATCGCTTCGGCGGATCTTTCTCATCTCGTTTGAGATACGGATCGCCTCCTGACCTTTATGCTCTCAATATCTAACAGTTCGATGACGGCATACGACGGCGCCGCCGGATTTTTTATCTTAAAAATTCATTATAGCACCGCTGCCACCTGTAAGCAAGAAGGGCTGTACATTCCTCGCTGCGCACAGTAGCAGATGCTGATAGTATAGCACAAAGTGCACCACAAAGTACAGCATCCCAATGTGAAATCTTTCACGCGCCGGTTCTTCTGCATCGCACCGCAACGCTGACTGTTAAAAAGCAGAAAAGAACAGTCGTCGTGTGGCAATCACACCTCGACTGTTCTTTTCAACGTCAGCTCTGCCCTGCTTATGCCTCGGCATCTTCCAGGGGGACAAGATATTCCTTGCGGCAGTGCTCGTACTCCAGCATATATTCCTTGCTGGGGTTATGGTGCATCAGGCTCTTCAATGTATGCGAATCGTATTCATTGCCATCTGATGCGCCGACAATGCGTGCCGCAACATTCGAGCAGTGGTCTGCAATACGCTCCACGTTGTTCAGAACGTCAAGGAACACCACGCCGGTATCAATAGAGCACTTGCCGTCCTTCAGCCGGCGGATATGCTGGTCGCGAAGGTGCTCGACCATAACATCAATGATTTCCTCCAGCGGTTCCACCTGAGCTGCCATGCGCACGTTTTCGTCCTCAAACGAATCATTTGTCAGTACAAGGATGCGCTCAAGCGCAGTATCCAGCAATTCAAGCTCTTTCTGTGCGCTCTCGCTGAACGATGCCTCTTTTTCGTTCAGCTCCTGTGCTTTCTCCGTGATGTTGACCGCATAGTCGCCGATGCGCTCAAACTCTGTTACAAAGTTCAAAAGCTCCGTCACACGGTAGCTCTCTTCATCGCTCAGCTCAAGATCTGCCATCCGAATCAGGTAATTGGAAATATCGACTTCCATGCGGTCGATCAGGTTTTCTCGCACATTGATTGCGCTGACTGTTTCGTTATCCATCTTGAGCAGCAGCGGTGCTGCCAGCGAAACATTGCGGCTTGCACGCCGGGACATCTTTGAGACAGCATTTTTCGCCTGCTGCAATGCAACAGCGGGGCTCTTGAACAGGCGCTCGTCAAGCACAGGCATACTCAGCTCCTGTGACTCCTCTGCGCTGTCTCTCACCGTCATCATGGCAAGTTTAGACAGAATGCCGCTGAACGGCAGGAACATGAGCATCGCTATAACACTGGAAAGCGTGTGGATATTGGCGATGTAGCTCTTATTCATCACGTCATCCCACATCGGGATGCCGATGGTATAGCGCACAGCATAAACAAGTGCCAGCAGCACAATACTGCCGATGATGTTGAAATACAGATGCACAAAGGCCGCACGCTTGCCGTCCTTGGACGAGCCGCCAATGGTGAGCAACGGGGTAAAAGCTGTACCAATATGTGCACCAAGGATAATGGGGATCGCCGAGCCGAATGTGACCAGTCCCGTGCTGGAAAGCGCCTGCAGGATACCGACCGATGCCGACGACGACTGAATAGCAACCGTTACGATCAAACCAGCCAGGACACCCAGAATCGGGTTTGTCATTGAAACGAACAGGTTTTGGAACGCCTCGCTCTCACGCAGCGGCGAAACACCGGTATCCATCAGGCTCATGCCTGTAAACAGGATACCAAAGCCCAGCATGATCTGCCCGACATTTTTGCGCTTTGCATTTTTTAAGAAGACATAAAAAATGCAGCCGACAAACGCCACCACGGGTGCGAACGTTTTGGGCTGAATCAGTGTCAGCCACAAGCTATCGCCCGAAATATCAGCCATACGGATCAACTGACCTGTGACCGTAGTACCAATGTTTGCACCCATAATGACGCCAACCGACTGCGTCAATGTCATAATACCCGAGTTGACCAGACCCACACAGATGACGACTGTGCCAGCCGACGACTGAATGACGCCTGTTATCAACGTACCAAAAATAACGCCCTTGATGGTTGATGAGGTCAGCTTTTGCAGCACGCCTTGCATTTTGCCGCCGGCCAGCTTTTCCAGGCCGGCGCCCATGATCGACATACCATACAGAAAAAGCGCGATGCCACCCAACAGAGATGTAATGTGTGTGATATCCATATTGATTCTCCTAAATCGTGGTCTCCCTTTGATCGCGAAACAACCGGTTACCGTATTACCCAAGTCACTACGGAAACCGCACTTAGGATATTATAACATTAAATCATCCCACACGACAAGCTCTATTTTACCTGTTTTATGTCTATTCTTTGCATCCATGCAAATTTTCCAGTCAGGAATTTACATACATTTTACATATGGTGCGGCATTTCTGCCCTTTTATGCATCCAGCTCCTCCATTGCCTCACGGATCGTATCTGCTGAAAAGAGGAACACTCCGCCCTGCGTATAGACCTCTATATGGCTCCCCACAATGCGCAATTCAAAGTCTTTCATTGATATTCCTCCCTTTCACCTACCGCTTTACAGCATTGAACCAAAAGAAGAGTCCAATAAACATCTCTTATTTTGCAGACAGAAAAAAGCTGCCCGCACAATAAAGTCGGGCAGCTTTTAAGGTCAAATCTCTATTTTTGATTTTACTCAACAGTGGCGATCAAGACGCCGAAGCCGTTAACTCCGGTTTTTGCTTTTCAGCGGCACGGGTCTTGTCGTAGCAGTAACGTATGATTGCCTGTCTGCGTACGATGCCGATAAATTTGCCACGGTCATCCACCACAGGTACAAAATTCTGGTTCATGGCGGCTTCAATCAGCTGATCCATGCTGGTAGAGACGGTCACGGCCTTGTAATCCCTTTTGTGCGGGAATTTATAGATCGGGACATCCTCTGCCGCCTCCAGGTCCAGACCATGGAACTTTTTTAGTCCCCATAGGATATCGCCCTCCGTCAGTGTTCCCACGTACTCGCCTGCACGGTTGAGAACAGGTATGGACGCATACCTGTTCTTTTCCCATTTTTCCAGTGTCTGGCGCAGGGTGAAATCATCATAAACGTACATCAAATCTTGCTTTGGCGAGAGAAAAAACAAAATATTCATTCTTACAGCTCCTATATCTCCGGCACCGCAAAGCATCACCGCAGGCTGCCATGCTTACACATGCGCATCGTTTCCAGCTCAATTTTAGCACTATTTCATAGTGAAATAAAGTCATACGGATATTTTTTTAGAATTTATTAACAGTTTATCTGTCAAAATCATCATACTTTTTGACATGCGGCTATTTACACTGCTCCCGCCCTGATGACACTTTGATCAGCATATCTTTTTGCCACATTCTGGCTGAATTTATCTTAATTTGCTTAAATTTAACTGTACAAGAGCGTCTCAGCGTTGTATAATAGATTGGGTGTTTGTGAAAACAGACCGTAAGATGCCTGCGTCCTTGACGCTGCATTTGCCGGACAATGTTCCCACATTATGATATAAAGGAGCAGAGCGACTATGATCACTTCCCGTTTCCCGCTTGGGGACGTCAGCTTCACTGACGAATATTTTTCGACGCTGGTTGGCGAGGCTGCCAAAAATTGCTATGGCGTTGCCGCTATGACGCCCCGCAACCTGACCGATACCGTCAAGAGCATGGTGCGCGGCGCCGACTACTCGGAAAAAGGCGTGCGAGTCACGCAGGAGGATGGACGCCTCGCAATCGAGCTTCACATCGCTGTCAGCTACGGACTGAACATTTCTACTGCCGCACGGAGCATCTCGCACCGTGTCAAGGACGAGGTAGAGCAGGCTACCGGCTTGAAGGTTGCGCGTGTTGTTGTCTCGGTCGATGACGTGATCGCTTAACAAACAGATATTTCTGCCCATTTGTCGGGCAATACAAGGAGTAAGCAAAATGATTTCTGGTAAAATTCTGCGTGACGCCATCATTTCCGGCGCCAATAATATCAACAACCAGCGCTCCCGCGTGGACGAACTGAACGTCTTCCCCGTCCCGGACGGCGACACCGGCACTAACATGGGCATGACCGTCGGTGCATCGGTCGCAGAGCTGACTGCACTTGGCGATGATTGCACCGTCGCACAGGCTGCAAAAACCGCTGCCTCCGCCATGCTGCGCGGTGCACGCGGCAACTCCGGCGTCATCACCTCTCTGCTGTTCCGCGGTTTTTCCAAGGCTCTGGAGGGCAAAAAAGAGGCAGGTGCGGACGATCTTGTTGCCGCACTGCAAAAGGGTGTCGAGGGCGCCTACAAGGCTGTCATGAAGCCTACCGAGGGCACAATTTTGACCGTCGCACGTGTTGCCTCCGAGGAAGCTGCTGCAAGCGGCATCTCTGAGGTGCCCGAGTTGTGGAACGTTGTTCTGGCAGCTGCACAGCGTGCGCTGGATGATACCCCGAACCTGCTGCCTGTTTTGAAAAAAGCCGGCGTTGTCGATGCAGGTGGACAGGGCATCCTGATTATTTTTGAGGGCATGGGCAAGGTCTTTAGCGGTGAGGGCATCATTGCCGGCTCCGACCAGACCCAGAATAAGGCAAAGCTGTCCACCACAAATGCAGGCAAGGGCGTTTTTACCGACGACCTGATGAAGGTCGAGGATATCAAAAATGGCTACTGCACGCAATTTTTGATCAACAAAAACGATGGCGTCAACGCAATGAAGATCCGTGCTTTTGCCGAGTCGAACGGCGACAGCGTTGTCTGCATTGAGGACGATGATGTTATCAATCTGCATGTGCACACCGCAGACCCCGGCAAGATTTTGTCCGAGGCGATCAAATACGGCTACCTCACCAACTTCAAGATCGAAAACATGCACGAGCAATTCATTGCACGTCAGAAGCAGGGCAAGAGCCTGGAAAAGCAGGCGGATGCTGAAAAGAAGCCCGCCGCAAGCGAGTTTATCTATGCGGCTGTTGACCCTAGCCGTGACTACGGTTTTGTCGCTGTCTCCGCTGGTGAGGGACTTAAGGCTGTATTCACCGACCTTTCTGCCGATGCTGTGGTTTCCGGCGGTCAGACGATGAACCCCGCAACCGAGGACATCCTTGCTGCCGTCCAAAGCGTGCCTGCAAAGACAGTGTTCGTACTGCCCAACAACAAAAACATCATTATGGCTGCCGAGCAGGCACAAAAGCTTGCCGACCGTCAGGTCGTTGTCCTGCCCACTCGCACTGTGCCGATGGGCATCACTGCCCTGCTCAACTTTGACCCGTCCGTCAACGTTGAGACCAACACGATCAATATGATGGCAGCCGCCGATAAGGTTTCCACCGGCTTGATCACCTATGCCGCACGTGACAGCGAGTATGACGGCAAACGCATCAAAAAGGGCGAGATCATGGCTTTGGAAAACGGAAAAATCGTTTCCACGTCCAACGACCTCACCAAGGCCACCTATCGTCTGGCACGCAGCATGTGCAAAAAGGACTCCAGCTTTGTAACCATCATCTCCGGCTGCGATGTCTCTGATGAAGATGCCGAAAAGCTGACCGAGGTCGTCAAGGCAAAGTGCCCCAATCATGTTGAAGTCAGCCACATCCGCGGCGGTCAGCCCGTGTATTACTACATGATCAGCGTGGAGTAAGTTTTCTGACGCATATTCAAGCATAATAACCCCCCTTGCACAGTGCATTGTGCAAGGGGGGTTATTGTTACGGTTTGATTTTGCTTAAAAGAAGCTTACCTGGCTGCTCTCGGGCAGACTGCCCAACGCACCCACCTCACGCAGACGCTCCAGGATAGCGCTGCTGACACCGGAAGCCTGCTGCAGCTCCTCTACGGACAAATATTCCTGCCCGTCAAGCGTTGCTTTTTCCAGCGCATCGGCAGCTGCACCGCCAAGTCCCTTTAACGAAGAAAACGGCAGACGTACCTTGCCATCCTCCACAGTATACTGTGAGCCGTGGCTCTTGCCCAGTTCGATCGGCAAAAATTCGTACCCGCGCACCAGCATCTCATTGACCAGCTGCAGCGAAACAAGCACGTCCTCGTCCTTTGCGTTTTTCTGCTCTTTCAGGCGGCGCTTCACTTCTTCCATGTGAGACCACGCCACAGATGCACCGCCAACTGCTGCTTCATAATCGATATCATCGCCACGCACGGTAAAGTACACCGCATAAAAGATTTGCGGCTTGTAGATCTTAAACCACATCAGGCGGATCGCACTCATCAGGTAGGCCACGGCATGCGCCTTCGGGAACATATACTTGATTTTTCGACAGCTTTCGATATACCAGTCCGGGACGTCATGCTCACGCATTGCCTCCTCCCAGCCGGGCTGAAAACCGCCTTTTGCAACCTTGCCCTTACGGACAGCCTCCATGATATCGAAGGCCATCTTTGGCTCAAGCCCCTTACGCAGCAGGTACAGCATGATACTGTCACGGCAGCCGATCACCTCTGCAATCGTGCAAGTGCCGTTTCGAATCAGTTCATCTGCGTTGCCGGACCAAACGTCCGTGCCGTGTGACAGACCGGAGATCTGGATCAGTTCCGAAAAGTTTTTCGGGCGGGCGTCCACCAGCATGTTGCGCACAAAATTTGTACCCATCTCCGGGATGCCGAATGTTCCGGTCTGGCTGTCGATCTGCTCGGGTGTGACGCCAAGTGCCTCCGGGCTGGTCAGCAGGCTGTATACCTTCGGGTCATTCATCGGGATACTGTCGATCGGGATGCCGCTGTACTCTTCAAAATACTTGTAAAACGTGGGCATATCGTGTCCAAGCTCATCCAGCTTCAACAGCGTGTCGTGCAGATACTTAAATTCAAAGTGGGTCGTCAGCAATCCTCCTGCCACATCATCGGCCGGGTGCTGAATCGGGCAAAAATCGTAAATTTCGTACGTGTCAGGGACAACGACCATGCCGCCCGGGTGCTGACCTGTCGTTCGCTTGACACCTGTGCAGCCCAGGGTGAGACGATTTTCCTCGGCATGATTTACAGTGCGCTTCCGCTCTTCCAGGTATTTTTTTACATAGCCATAGGCTGTCTTGTCCTGTATGCCGGATACTGTGCCGGCCTTGAACACGTTTGCTTTGCCAAAAAGCTCCTCGGTATAGCGGTGCACATTGCTCTGATATTCGCCGGAGAAGTTCAGGTCGATATCCGGCTCCTTATCGCCGTAGAAACCCAGAAATGTTTCAAACGGAATGTCATGCCCATCCACCAGCATTCGCGTCCCGCAGTTCGGACAGTCCTTATCCGGCAGGTCAAAACCGTCATCCACACTGCCGTCCGTGATGAATTCGCTGTGCTTACATTTCGGGCAGCGATAGTGCGGCGGAAGGCTGTTCACCTCAGAGATACCCGAAAAGTGTGCTACGGCCGATGAGCCGACCGAACCACGGCTGCCGACCTGATATCCGCCTGCATTGGAGTAAGCCACCAGCTTGACAGCGATCACATACAAAACAGCGTAGCCGTGCCCGCAAATCGAATCCAGCTCTTTTTGCAGACGTTTTTCCACAATTTCCGGCAGCGGATCGCCGTAGTCCTCTTTTGCACGCTTCCACGTCGCATCACGCAGCTGCTGCTCGGCGCCTTCAATGCTGGGCGGATACGTTCCGCGCGGGATGGCACGGACGGTATTGTCGATCATTGCGGCGACCTTGCGCGGGTTTTTTACAACGATTTCGTACGCCTGCTCCTTTGGCAGGTAATCAAACTGCGCAAGCATATCCTGCGTCGTGCGGAAAAACAGCGGCGGCTGGTTATCCGCATCCTTAAAGCCGTTGCCTGCCTGCAGGACAGAACGATAGATCGCATCCTCCGGCTCGGTAAAATGGACGTCGCCTGTAGCAATGACCGGCTTGTGCAGGTCTTTGCCCAGTTGGATCACCGTGCGGTTAAAGTCCTTGATTTTTTCAAAGCTGTCGACCTTACCCTCACGCACCATATACGCATTGTTGCCAAGCGGCTGTATCTCCAGGATGTCATAATAAGATGCAATCTTCTTCAGTTCCTCGTACGAAGCTCCCTCAACAATTGCACGGTAAAGCTCGCCCGCCTCGCAGGCAGACGTGAGCAAAAGCCCATCGCGGTATTTGTTCAGCAGGCTGCGCGGTACACGGGGCTTTTTGAAGAAATAATTGACATGCGCTTCGCTGACGATTTTATAAAGGTTTTTCAGTCCCATCTGGTTTTTGACCAGGATAATCAGGTGATAGAACTTCTTTTTCAGCACCTCACGGTTGCCGCCGAGACCCGTATTTATCTCGCTTACACTTTTGATATCCTTCTCTTTCAGATCATTCAGCATCACGCTGAAAATGCGTCCCAACGCTGCCGAGTCCTCGTTTGCGCGGTGTGCTTCGTAAGCGGGCAGCTCCAGATGCTTGTTGATCGTACCCTGTTTGTAATTGTGCAGCCCCGGGTACATCGTCTGCGCCATCGTGAGGGTGTCAATGTAGGTCGGCTCCAGTTTGATGCCGCTTCGCTTTGCAGCCGCACGCAAAAAACGCATGTCAAACGAGTGAACGTTATGTCCTACCAGAATACGACCGCCGGCAAAATCCAAAAACGCCTGCAGTGCCTCCGCCTCACTGGGAGCATCTTCAACCATCTCATTGGTGATGCCCGTAATTTCAGTAATTTTAGGCGTAATAGGTTTGCCTGGCTTGACAAAGGTGTCAAACTCATCGACAACCTCGCCGTTGCGAATGATCACGCCGCCAATTTCCGTCATGTACTCCACACCCGGGTCAAGGCCGGTCGTTTCTGTGTCAAACACACAGAACTCTCCGTCCAACGGCTGGTCTACAGGTCCGTACACACACGGCACCATGTCATCCACAAAGTATGCCTCACAGCCGTAAATCAACTTGAAGTTCGGATCCTTTTTGTGGATATCATCTGCCGCAAGCATTGCCTCCGGGTAACCCTGACACACACCGTGGTCTGTGATTGCAACCGCGGGGTGACCCATACGATGGGCAAGACGCACGATACCGCCCGGATCACAGAAGCCATCCATGCTGGAAAGCTTTGTGTGCAGGTGCAGCTCCACACGCTTGACAGGTGCTGTATCCTCCCGTTTTTTTCGCTCCACGATCAGGACATCATACGGATAAACGATATAGTCGTGCTCATATTTGTCGTAGGTGCAGTCGCCTTTTACAATTACTGTCGTGCCCTTGCCGAGGCTTTCCCACTTCGAGCAGTCTTCGCCCTCCTGCGCACGCACTTTGAGGTTGATAGAGCCGGTATAGTCTGTGATGGAAACAGTATAAATTTTGCGGAAATTGCCCTTGGTCTCAGTCGCAAACACATCGCCCCAAATCATACAGCGACCGCCCTCACCGCCAAGCTCACTGAGCGGCGTAAGGTTTTTGGGTGTAAACATTTTGCCGTTGAAAATGCTTACCGGTTTATCCGTTAAGTCAAGGCCATCCACTTTAATTGCCGGTGCCGTATTTTTCTTTTCAAACTTAAGCACCGGCGGTGCAATTTTGCGCTCCAGCTTTTCTTCCAATTGCCTTTGCTCTGCCTGGTCGACCGCACTTGTAAGCGTCACCTCCGGTTTGACGCCGGTATGCGCTTCGATCCGGTCAGCCAACACCTTTTCAAAGTTCATCTCCTGCAAAAACTTTGTGCCGTGCCGCACACCAATGGTGATTTTTTTGCCCACGATCTGAATGCTGCAGCGATCTAAAAATCCATTGATCGGCACGCCATCACGCTTCATTTCCTCCAGCAGGCTGCGCAGGACATTTTCATCCATCATGGCATAGCCGAACAGATTGTGGATCTTCAGCTCAAAGCCCTCATAGTCAGGCTGCAGCGATGCCAGCAGCCGGGCGCACAGCCCATTGTCCAGCGGTGCCGCACTTTGCAGTGTAAAGATGACCTGCCTTTCCTGCCGCAGCATCTGGGCACGCTCCACGATTACACGGTCAAAGCAGGATGCAAAATCAGGGTCTGCCATGAATTGCGGCCATAGCTGAGATACAAGTGGTTTCACAGGTGATACTCCTTTATTTCGCAAACAGATGCCAGACAGCACAAAACTGCTGAGCCTGTTTTCAGGCACAGCAGTATGCTGTAAAAAACAACTTATAACCGATAGATCTCGTCCATAAACTGATCAAGAATATTATCACCGGTAAGTTTTTTTACCGGTTGGCCATGTACAAAGAGGATTGCCTCGCCCTTGCCACCGGCAATGCCGATATCCGCCTCACGTGCTTCTCCGGGTCCATTGACAACACAGCCCATGACGGCAACCTTGATTGACTTTTTGTATCCCTGCAAGCGCTTTTCCACCTCGTTTGCAATATCTGTGCAAGGGTACTGTGTGCGTCCGCATGTCGGGCAGGTAATGACCTCCGGCCCCGCAACGGGAAAGCCCACGGCACGCAGAATGTTATAACCTGCTTCCACCTCTTTTTCGGGCTCGGCTGCCAGCGAAACACGTATCGTGTCGCCGATGCCTTCCAGCAGCATGCCGCCAATGCCCATACCGCTCTTCAGCAGTCCCATCTGGTAAGTCCCGGCCTCTGTAACGCCTACATGCAGCGGGTAATCTGTAATGGCGGACAGCTGCCGGTAGGCCTCCATCATGCGGGGAACATTCGAGTTTTTGATCGATATCACGATGTTGTCGAAATCATATTTTTCAAGCAACCGGACATGGTACATTGCACTTTCCACCATTGCCTCTGGTGTAGGTGCGCCAAACCGGGCCAAGATATGCTTTTCCAGGCTACCGCCATTTACGCCGATACGGATAGGAATATTTTTTTGCCGGCATGCAGTGACAACCGCTTTCACACGGTCATCCGAGCCGATGTTGCCGGGGTTGATGCGGATCTTATCTACGCCCGCATCAGCGCACGCCAAGGCTGCTTTGTAGTCAAAATGAATATCCGCCACAATCGGGATGCTCACCGCGTTTCGGACGGCCTCAATGCACTTTGCATCAGCCGCACTGGGACAGGTCACACGCAAGATCTGACAGCCTGCCGCTTCGCAGCGCTTGGCCTGCTCAACATTGCCCTCTATATCCTCGACCGGTACATTGAGCATCGTCTGCACGGCAATCGGGTTTTTTCCGCCAATCGTCAAGTTACCGATTTTTACTTCTTTTTTTATAACCCGCATAGTCAAGCCTCTCTTTTTGCCTGTTGTAAACTTATTTGTATCTTTTCTATACCGCACCCGTTACCAGCCTGAGGATGTCGTTATAGGTCGCATATGCCATCAAGGCAAACAGCAGCGCGAACGTGATAATCGTCAGGCTGCCCTGCAATTTTTCAGGCACAGTATAGCCTGTGACGCCTTCAATGATCAGAAACACAACTTTTCCGCCATCCAGCGCCGGAAACGGCAGCAGATTTACAATACCAAGATTTACCGTAATCAAAACCATCAGTTCCATCACGTCCTGCCAGCCGTAGCTCGCCGCCTGACCGATTGCTGTGACGATCCCGACTGGGCCGGACAGGTCGTTGATGCTTTCCCGCCCACGTACAAGGTCTAAAAGCGATGTATACACAATACGTCCATAGTAGAGCACGCTGTTGCCTGCTTCCTTTAGCACATTGACCGGTGTTTTACGGACACCGTAAACCGTAAAGCCTATGGACATATGGGTCTGCCCCTGCTCATCCTGCCATGTGTCAAACTGCACATCGTGCAGTTCCACCTTTTCTCCATCACGCAAAACCGTCAAATCTGCCTGATAGTTTTCAGTGCGGGAGAGCTCATAAATAATATCGTTTGCAACAAAGCATCTTCTACCGTTGATTGCAACGATTTTGTCCCCTGCCTGCAGGCCGGTCTGCCCGCAAAGTGCACCATCGCTAACTTCGTAAATCGTACGGCTCGTAATAGGGCTGCTCTGCAGTGCAATCACAAGCACCATAGCCACAAACCCGAGCACAAAATTCATAAACGCTCCTGCCAGCATCACCAGAGTGCGCTGCCAGACAGGCGCATCATTTAGCGGCTTGCCTGTGCGCTGCTCTGGCGGGATGACGCATTCCGGCTCACTGTCAGTCTGTTCGCACGATGGTTCGGCGCAGCGCGGCGTTTCTTGCTGCCTGCTTTCCGGGCTTTCTTCGCCCTCCAGCGCAACGTAACCGCCAACCGGCAGTAAGCGCAAGCTATACTGCGTACCCTTGTAGATTTTTTTCCACAACGCTGGTCCCATGCCGATTGAAAACTCGTTCACCTGCACCCCACAGAGCTTTGCGACCGTAAAATGTCCCAGCTCGTGGATTGCAATTACTGCACCAAATACCAGCAGCGACACAGCAAGGGTAATGACAAAAGATACCATTGTAACTCCCTGTTAAATTAGATTTGCCGGCGATTTTACACGTGTGTCCTTACATAGTCACGTGCCCACCTGTCACACTCGTAGACCTGTGCAAGGTCGTAAGTGCCGCCAAATTGCTGACTGTCCACAACAGCCTCCACAAGACGCCCAATATCCAAAAAGCCGATTTTATCCTGCAAAAACAGCTTGACCGCCTCTTCGTTTGCGCCGTTTGCAGCACACGGACCAAGTCCGCCCTTGCCGATTGCCTTTTTGCAGGCAGCCAGACAGCGAAACGTCTCTTCATCCGCAACATCGAAAGTAAGCAGCTTCAGCTGTGTAAAATCAAGCTCCGGTACAACACCCGGCACACGCGCAGGGTACGTAAGCGCATATTGGATCGGGATGCGCATATCCGGCACGCCAAGCTGTGCAATGATCGAATTATCGCTAAATTGCACAGCCGAATGTACGATGCTCTGCCTCTGCACAACGATCTGTATCTTTTCCGGTGGAAGACCAAACAACCACACGGCCTCAATCAGCTCAAGACCCTTGTTCATCAGCGTTGCCGAGTCAATGGTGATTTTTGCGCCCATGTTCCAGTTTGGATGCTTCAGCGCATCTTCCTTTGTTTTACTGCGCAGCTGTTCCGTTGTCATGCCAAAGAAAGGTCCACCGGAGGCTGTAAGCAAAATTTTTGTCAAACTCTTTGCACTTTCTTTGTCCTGCAGGCACTGAAAAATCGCCGAATGTTCACTGTCTACCGGCAGCAGCTGTACACCGTATTTTTTTACCGCTTCTGTAATAAGGTGACCGCCCGTAACAAGGCTTTCCTTGTTGGCAAGGGCAAGGTCGTGTCCGCTCTCGATTGCCGCAAGGCTTGCACCGAGACCGGCTATCCCTACTACACTGTTCAGTACAACATCCGCTCCATCCAGCGCTGCCAGCGTCTTTAGACCCTCCGGACCGGCAAGCAGCTGCGGCGCACCGGCACACCCGGATAGTTTTGCATCCAGAGACGCCGCAGCATCTGCATCCGTCATGCAAACATATTTCGGGTGAAATTCCTCGATCTGCTGTAAGACACGCTCAACGCTGCTGTTTGCCGACAGACCAAACACTTCATACCCCTGCGCACGCACCACATCAAGGCTCTGTGTACCAATCGAGCCAGTCGACCCCAGAAGTGTAACCTTTTTTGCCATTATGCATTCCTCCCACTCAGCGATAGAAAACCGCTGTGATCACCATAGTGACAAACGGAGCGATGAACATTACGCTGTCAAAGCGATCCAGTATGCCGCCGTGACCCGGAAAAATAGTCCCGTAATCTTTGATGCCGCTTTGACGTTTGACTACACTTGCAAACAAATCGCCGTAAATGCCCAGAACTGCTGCCACACAAGCCAGCAAAGCAATTACGACATACATCGAAACGCCAATGTTTGTGCGCGTAAACTCCTCCATGCGGTTTGCAGCAACGGAGTAAACCAATGTAATCACAACGCCGCATACCATCGTGCCCAGAACGCCGCCGATCGCTCCCTCTACGGTCTTTTTAGGGCTTACCACCGGGCACAGCTTGTGCTTGCCGAAAGCTCGACCGGCAAAATAGGCGCATGTATCGCCGCCCCATGCAAAACACAAAATCAACAGGATAAAAAAGATCGCATCGTAGCCGTACTGCTCTACCGGCAGCTTGTTTTTCAGCAGGACGAACGAATAAAAGCAATATATAACAATGCCGGAAAACATTGCCAGACCGCTTGTTTTTGAAAAATCCACCGTACCGTTGCGTACAACAAGATAGATTGCGTAAAACAGCACCACCACAAACGAGGCAGGCATAACAAGCCAGCGCACAAGTTGATAGCTTGAAAGCATAATCAGCAACGTGTATGGTACAAGGATACCGTACAGCGGCCATTCCTTTTTGCCAAAGCCGAGCGCATTGTAAATCTCGTGGATGGCGAGCAGCGTGATTGCCGCAATGACAAGGTTGAATACCATAGTATCAAATGTAAACAGGACGCCAATGAGCACAATAATGCCCACGACTGCTGTGATTATCCGGGTTTTCATAAGCTTTGTTCTCCTTTGTTTTGCCCGAAAGCCGCATTTTATGCCAGCGGCCCGCAAACCCGCAGAAGGATCGGGTCGCTCGGGTCTGCGCTTTCCACGCAGATAATTTATAGTGTAGACATCACCTTACAGCCCGCCAAAACGACGGGTGCGGTGATTAAATTCTTCAATGGCTGCGTCCAGGTCTGCACGGGTGAAATCCGGCCACAGCACGTCCATCTCAACAAGTTCTGCATACGCTGCCTGCCACAGCATAAAGTTTGACAGGCGTTTTTCTCCGCTCGGACGCAAAATAAAATCCGGGTCCTTCTGCCCTGCCGTATACATGGCAGCGCTCATTTCCTCTTCTGTGATATCTTTCAGTTCCATTTCGCCGGCCGCCACTTTTGCGCAGAGTGCCTGTGCCGCACGCACGATTTCCGGGCGTCCGCCGTAATTGATCGCAATGTTCAGGTGCATGCCTGTTTTGCACGCCGAGTCGCTTTCAAGCTTGTTCATCAGCTCCTGCAGCTTTGGCTCCAGCACCGTACGATCCCCCATAAAATGGATACGGATGTTTCGGTTTTTGTAATCAAATGCTTTCAACAGGTATTCGCCAAACAAGCGCATGATGGCGTTTACCTCTTCCAGCGGGCGCTTCCAGTTTTCAGTCGAAAAGGCGTAAAAATACACGGACGAAATGCCCAGCTCTTCGCAGTAGTTTGCCATATCGCTGAAAACTTCTGCGCCTTTTTTGTGCCCTGCCGTGCGCGGCAGGCCCCTACTTTTAGCCCATCGACCATTGCCATCCATGATAATGCCGATGGAAAGTCCCTCGGCGAATTCTTTCGGATGTGTCATAGCCCCTCCTAAAAAAATGCCGCGCACCTTGTTCCAGCGCACGGCACTTTGTGTTGTTCTGGCTGGCCAGCAGATCAGACAGACATAATTTCCTTCTGTTTTTCTTCCACGGCAACATCAATGTTCTTGATGTACTTGTCCGTCAGCTTCTGGACATCCTCTTCCATTGTTTTCTGGGTATCTTCTGTCAGCTCACCGGCCTTCTTCATCGCTTTAGCCTTATCCATCGCCTCACGACGCACATTGCGTACAGCAACCTTTGCCTCTTCGCCCAACTTGGAAACATCCTTTGCGAGCTGCTTGCGGCGCTCCTCGTTGGGAGCAGGGAAGTTCAGGCGGATCACCTGGCCGTCATCGATCGGTGTGATACCGACATCGCTTGCCATGATAGCCTTGCTGATGGGACGCAGCAGCGTGCGATCCCACGGTGTGATGGTCAGTGTGCGCGCCTCAGAGACAGCGACCGATGCCACCTGCTGGATAGGAGTAGGTGCACCGTAGTAATCCACGCTGACCTTATCCAGGACGGCAGGGTTTGCACGACCTGCACGCACAGCGGCCAGCTCTCGGTTGAGATGCTCCACTGTGCTCTTCATCTTGTCTTCATACACCTTAGTATTGCTGCTCATGATTTAGTCTCCTGTTCCTTTATTACTTTTAGGCGACGCATCAACGCACGCCCAGCATTTCAGCCTGTCATGCAGGTTGCTGTTCAACCTTCATACACCAATGTACCGACATTCTCGCCCTGCACCGCACGTGCGATATTGTCCGGGTCAGCCAGGTCAAATACAAGGATCGGCAGCTTGTTGTCACGGCACAGCGTCGCAGCCGTACCATCCATAACAGCGAGCTTGTCCTCCAGCACCTTGTCAAAGGTGAGTGTATCATACTTTTTAGCATCCGCATACTTGTGCGGATCCTTGTCATATACACCGTCCACCATCGTTGCCTTGAACATAACGTCCGCCGACACCTCCACCGCACGCAGGGCTGTTGCGGTGTCTGTCGAGAAGAACGGGTTGCCGGTGCCGCCGCCAAACACAGCGATTTTTCCTTCTTCCATTGCACGCAGTGCGTCCTTACGGGTAAACGCAGGTGCCACCTGCGGCATTGTGATCGAGGTAAACACCTCTGTCGGGACGCCCAACTGCTCCAGCTTATCAGACACGGCCAGTGCGTTCATCACCGTTGCAAGCATACCGATCTTATCTGCCAGTGTACGTTCCATCTTGCCGCTGGAGCGTCCACGCCAGAAATTGCCGCCGCCGACCACAATACCGATCTGCACGCCAAGGTCATGCGCCTTTTTTACGCCGCCGCAAATCGCATCCATCGTAGGGTCATCAAACCCTGAGCCCTTTTCGCCGCCAAGTGCCTCGCCGCTGATCTTAAGCAGAATACGCTGATATTTCAAAGCCATAAAATCAAACACCACCTGTTCCCAAATCCACCGGCCAAAGGTCGGCATTTTTATTTAGCTTATTTTACAATAAAAAGCCCGCAAAGTAAACAGGCAAACCGGTAAGAGTTTTCTAAAGCTTTTGTGAACATCCGTTTTGCACGGCATCCACCTGCTTTTTTGGCGTTGTCAAATCTCCCTGTAAGAGACACAATTTCGGTATTCAACAAATTTGTGCTGGACATTTTTCTTTCAGTATGGTATAATACCCCTTGCAATTGAGCATGCGGGCATCGTACATCGGCTAGTATATCAGCCTTCCAAGCTGAGGAGGTGGGTTCGATTCCCATTGCCCGCTCCAAAAAAGAGACACCCGGAAACTAACGTTTCCGGGTGTCTCTTTTTTGGAGCACTCTCGCCGCGCATCGTTTCTCACGTCTCTGTCTGCATCGTCCGAATTATAAAGTTAGTGAATAATTTATTAAGATTTTTTTGCTTAAATATAGAAATTCTTTACAAAATTTGCTATAACCAGACTGTACGTAATCGCCACACGGTTTTCGACCGATTCACAAAGAAAGGTAGGACGCATGAGAAAAAAGAAACCAATCTTGCTGCGCATCGCTGCACTGGCAATGGCTGTCACCATGCTTGCCGGTTGCAAAGATATGCTCCTGGACACGTTGGACGCGCCGCCGGATCTGTTGAACAAAACCATCAGCAGTGATTCAAAGTGGATAAATTCCAACATCGATGGCTCTATCGATGAAGGCACCACTGTGAGCCTGAAGGATGATTTTTACACCGCTGTCAACAAAGACAAGTTCCTTGCCACAACACTCAAAAACGAAAATGACATGAAAGGTCCGATTGCGGATGCGGATGAACAGGTAAACAAGCGCCTTTACGGTCTCGTAAAAATGGATACGAACGACACCACCGGTCTTGATACCGAAGTCATGAGCGCCGACACCCTCATCCATCTGCAAGAGCTTGTGCACGATTTTTACGATCTTGTATCGGACACCTCCGCACGTGACAGCATGGGATGTGAACCCTTGCGCAAGTACATTGACAGCATCCGAAACATTTCAAATCTAGATGGGCTCAACGCATATCTTGAGGATGTTGGCTCTGCCAATCTTTTTGGCATAACCCTTTTGCCCGTCTCGCTCACATCCGGTCAGACACCCGAAACCGAGGACAGATACACCGTGTACATCGATAGCCTGAGCGCACCGCTGAGCCTGGGCAATGCGTCTGCATACATGGATGTCGACCCTGCGAAAAAGGAATACAGCAATGACATCACACGCTATGCGCTGGGCAGCCTTGGTTATACAGACGGCGAGATCAACAGCATCATCAAGGGATGTTACAGCTTTGAGATCAAGCTTGCACGCAACATGAACCTTGCCGAATCCGATAATATCACCAACGGTTTGTATGATCGTGACAGTCTGCAGGAGCTTGCCGGCAATTACCCCATCTTGGGCGTGATCGATGCTTACGGTTACGGTGCATCTGAGCTTTACACAGTCGATGAGCCCGTCCAGGTAAAGAATGTAGCAAAGATTTACACCGAGGCAAACCTCGATGACATCAAGGACTATCTCATTGTGCACACCATACAGAGGAGCACCTCCCTGCTTGACACGACCATCTACGAAAAAACAAAGGTGCTCAACCCTGTTGAAAACAATGAGGACGAGGAAAAGGACGAGGACGACCCGACCGATGAGGAGGAACTTGCCTTCAGCCGTACCTTTAGCTACCTGACCGACGCGGTACAGCAGGTTTACATCGCCCACTATTGCACAGCGGAAGAGAAAGAGCAAATTACCGAGATGACACTCATGCTGATCAATGCCCACAAAGAACTGCTGAGTAAAGAGGATTGGCTGAGTGATCAAACACGTGAAAAGGCAATCGAGAAGCTAAGCAACACCGGCATCCACGTTTTGTACCCCGACGTTCTTACCGATTACGGCAGCCTTGATCTATCCGATTGCAACAACCTCATTGATGCCGTTGCACGCATAAACGCATTTGAGTCCAAGCGTTATGTCGGCCATGTAAATGCGCCTGTTGACCAAAATTACTGGGACTTTTCGATTCCGCAGTTCGCCACCACCGTGGCAAACGCCTACAACTTCTTTACCGGCAACTCCATATATATCCTTGCGGGCATTGTTTCCAGCAAGGATGTCTATGATGTTGATCAGAGTCTTGAGTACAACCTTGGACGCCTTGGCGCTGTTGTTGGGCACGAATTGAGCCACAGCTTTGACTCAAACGGCTATTCGTTCGATAAATACGGCCTTGAGCAGGACTGGTGGACCGCAGAAGACCGTGAGGCTTTTGAGATAAAAACCTCAACCCTTGAAAAATACTACAGTGCTCTGACACCTGTCACGGGGAACAGCGCCGTCTACAGCGGAAAGCGGGTTTCCGGCGAGGCTATCGCCGATATGGGCGGTGTGCGTTCCTGCTTGCAAGTTGCACAAAATTACGATGATTTTGACTATGACACGTTCTTCCGCAGCTTTGCAAGTCTTTGGTTTACAAAGTACAGCTACATCACCTGCTGCGCCAGCTTTACGGCTGATGAGCACCCGCTCGGATTCCTGCGCGCAAATGTAACCCTAGCGCAGTTCGATGAATTCCAAAAGACATACGACATCCAACCCGGTGACGGCATGTACATTGCACCGGAAGACCGCGTAGCGATCTGGTAAGGAGGAGACAATGAGCGATACAGTTATTTCGTTAAAAGGCATCGACAAGGCATACGGTAAGCATAAGGTGCTCAGCAACGTGAACCTTGAGGTCAAAAAAGGTGACCTGTTCGGTCTTATCGGACGCAACGGTGCGGGTAAAACCACTCTGTTCAAAGTCATACTGGGCTTGTCCGAGTACCAGCACGGCACGGTCGAGCTGTTTGGCAGTACCGACCTTACCAAGCAGCGCAGACGCATCGGTTTTTTGATTGGTTCCAACTGCTTTGACTACATGAATGCCCGCGAAAATCTTGAATATTTCCGACGCCTTAAGGGCATAAAAGACAAAAACGAGGTCGACCGCGTGCTCAAAATCGTTGAGCTGGATGGCGTCAAAACCAAAGTCGGCAAGTATTCGCTGGGCATGCGCCAGCGCCTGGGCATTGCAAACGCCATGCTGGGCAACCCTGACCTGATGATTCTTGACGAACCCACCAACGGTCTCGACCCGCAGGGCATTGCAGATGTTCGCAACCTCGTCAAGCGCCTCAATGAAGAGTTCGGCATGACGATCATCGTGTCCTCTCACATTCTCGGCGAGCTGCAGCATACCGCCAACCGTTTTGGCATCGTCAACAACGGCACCGTCGAAAAAATCATCACGCAGCAGGATCTGGTCAGCGCTGAAAAGAGTGTGCGCATTCACGTTGAGGACCTCGACCGTGCCCGTAAAGCGCTTGAAAAAGCCGGCATTGCCATCCTGGATACCGTGCAGGAGACCCGCAGCCTGGAAGATTTCTATTTTGATACGGTAGGAGGAGAAAAGAAATGAGAAACTTTATTGCAGCAGACCTGCGCCGTCTCAGCCGCCGCAAGCCCCGTCTTATCCTGCTTTTTGTCATCTATGCTGTTTCCGTGGCACTCTTAATGTTCTTTAAGGGCACTACTACCTGGAACTCTGTTTCCCTGATTCAATCCGCAAACAATATCTTCACCTATTGCGGCATCGCCATCGGCGTTGTCGAGATCCTGATTGCATACGCTTCCGACTTCAAATCCAAGCTGATGCAGCTCGCTATTGGTACAGGCATTGTGCGTCGTAAGCTGGTGCTTGCAAAGCTGATTGAAATTTTTACGCTTGAAGCCTTCAGCATGCTTTTCCTGTACATCATTGCCGTTATCTTTGGTCTCATTACCGGTGTTGCACTTACCGCTGCACAATATGGCGAGTTGATGGTTTGTCTCGTCACGTCCATCATCGGCAACATTATCTACACCACACTTTCTTCCTTCTTTATCTTCCTCACGCAAAATGCCGGGCTCACCGCGCTGTTTTATGTGCTGTGCCTGTGGGACCCCCTTACAACGGTTCTTTCCATTCTCGGCCAGTACCAGCGGTGGATTTTGAACTATAACCTGACAAACTACTGCTACAGCACCTCTGTCAATCTGTTCAAAGCACACCTCATGCTTGGTCAGTTCAATTTCGGTGCTCTTGTTCGCATCATCCTGTATCTCATCATTTTCTATCTTGCAACCGTTTTTGTCTTCGAAAAAAAAGAGCTTGAATTCTAAACTGTATTCCCGACGATGAAGCCGATTGAGCAGTAAATTTCCAATTTAAGCACGACAAAGC
>CAVBNV010000004.1:0-177187 GCA_963596815.1 Oscillospiraceae bacterium | reverse complement strand
AGTAGTACCACTGCCCTTTCGGGTAGTACCCTGCCGGTCACGCACCCGCCCCCCCCCCTTAGGGGGCTGGCATGCCGATAGGCGTGACTGGGGGAGTTGCCTTGCGTAAACTCCCCGTAAGGGGTAAGGGGATATATAGTCTTAATATATAAGTCTTTATTGTGTGCCAAATTTGGTAGTAGTGAACTACCATATTTGGTAGTAGTACTGCTGCCATATTTGGTAGTAGTGCTCACGCAGGAAATTGCGTCAGAGAGGGTGTCACTTGCGCACAGCTGTGCCCACTGAAAAACACGATTTTGTGGGCAAAAAAGTCCATGCGGCGTTGACAAACAGATAAAAAAATGATAACTTTAATATATCACTGTATGGACCCCTGCTTTTTTGCTTTGATGCAGGCGACGCTTCGCATATGTGCGCCGCTCGGCCCTGATGCCACGGAGAGCGGGCAGAAATCCGGTAATACATTTGAAGGAGTATTTGTAAAATGGCAAACGTTACGATCAATCGCCGCAGCTTTTTGAAGGCTGTCGGTGTCAGCTCCATCGGCATTGCGGCAGCAGGTGCACTGTCTGCATGCGGCGGCTCATCCTCGAGCACGGCTGCATCCTCTACCGCAGCATCCTCGGCAGCTTCTACCGCTGCAGCCACCACAGAGCTGGCAGATGAGCAGGTGCTCAACCTGACCTACACCGACCTGTCGCTGATCGATGTCAACGACGTGCGCAACGCAAACGAGTTTGAAGTGCTCACCGCTGTGCAGGAGGGTCTGTTCCGCACCTTTACCGACGAGAGCGGCGTTGACGTTGTGGAAAACGCAGGCTGCGAGAGCTACGACGTTTCCGATGACGATCTGACTTATACCTTCCACCTGCGTGAGGGCATGGTGTGGAGCGACGGCGAGCCTGTCACCGCACAGAACTACGTGGACAGCTGGCTGCGTCTGGTCAACCCTGACCTGGCCTTCAGCTACGCATTCCTGGCTTACGGCATCGTTGGCGCAGAGGACTACTGCGAGAACGGCGGCAGCGTTGAGGATGTTGCCGTTGCATACGTGGATGACCTGACCTTTACCGCTACGCTGACTGCACCCGACCCCGCCTTTATCAAAAAGGCATCGATGGTGTGCTTCTACCCGGTGCGTAAGGACCTGATCGATGCAGCAGATGCAGCCGGCGGCAACTGGACCAACGACTACACCCTGCACGTGTTCAACGGACCCTTCTACATCAGCGATCGTGTGCTGGAAAACAACATGACCCTGAAGAAGAACGACAAGTACTGGAATGCGGCTGAGGTCACCCTGACCCAGATCAACCTGCGTGTGGTCGACGAGTCCTCCACCAAGGCACAGCTGATGGAGAGCCAGCAGATCGATGCTTTGACCCTGACCGACTACGAGTACGTCAGCCGCTGGGAGAGCAAGGTCAGCGACGGTACCTTCCAGCACCTGAGCAAGTCCGAGCCCAGCGTGACCTACCTTGTCATCGACCAGCACCCCGCCGGCAACGGCGGTCCTTCCGGCTTGATGCTGAACGCAAAGTGCCGCAAGGCTGTCTCGCTCGCATTTGACCGCGAGGAGTTCAACGAGATGTTCAAGGAAGGCCTGAACACCCCTGCATACGGTCTGATCCCCTACGGCATCACCGTGGGCGAGACCGAGTTCCGTGCAGAGAACGAAGAGCCGCTGGCATCGGAGGATACCTCTGCCGAGACCCTGAAGGCTCTGTTTGAAGAGGGCATGGCTGAGGCAGGCGTCTCCGGCACCACCGCTGATGTGACCCTGACCACCTTCCTGTACAATGCCACCACCGAGAGCATGAGCCAGATGGAGTGGTACAAGCAGCAGCTGGAGGATAAGCTGGGCGTGACCGTGCAGATCGACACCTACCCGGATGTCAGCACCTGGAAGACCGCACGTGACTCTTACCAGTACGACTTCTACTCAATGGGCTGGAACGGCGACTACAACGACCCGATGACCTTCTTCGAGCTGTTCGTCACCGGCAACGGCTACGCAAAGTTTATGGGCGGCTACTCCAACACCGAGTACGACGCTATGATCGAGCAGGCAGGCTCGAGCCAGGACGATGCCGAGCGTATGGAGCTGTTCGGCAAGGCAGAAAAGCTGCTGCTGGACGAGGGCGGTCTGGTGCCCCTGTACTTCGAGAACTCTCAGATGTATGTCCAGAGCTACGTGCAGGGTCTGAGCACACCGATGTTCGGCGCAGAGAAGGAGTTCTCTCGCGTTAAGATCCTGAAGCACTAAGCTGTAACTGAACTGCGCAAAACATATCCTTAAGGAGGGGCGAGGGGAGCCGGGTTGTTCTCCTCGCCTGTTTTGTCTGAAATGCCCGACATAACCGGCAGGGCAATGCCTCTGCCGCCGGGGTAAAAGAGGGTTTTACTGCTATGAAAATGCTACAGTATACAGTTAAGCGGCTCATCATCATGGTGTTCACGCTGTTTATCATTGCGTCGGCAACATTTTTTCTGCTGGCGGCAACACCGGGCGATGCCCTTTCCGCCCGTGTTGAAAAGCTGCCAGACAACGTGGCTGCCCGCATCTATGCCAAATACGGTCTCGACAAGCCTGTCATGGAGCGCTATGTCATCACGATGAAGGGTCTGCTCAAGGGTGACTTCGGCGAGTCCATCATCTACGAGGGACAGACTGTGCAGTCCATCATCAAAGAAAAGGGTCCCATCTCGGCACGACTCGGTCTGCAGCAGATGCTGCTGGGCGTCTCGCTCGGCTTGCTGCTGGGTATCCTGGCGGCAGTAAAAAAAGGCACCATATGGGACTACCTGGTCGTGGCACTGTCCATTTTGCTGATATCCGTGCCAAACCTGGTGTTTGCGCTATTGCTGCAACAGATATTTGCAGGTAAATTAGGCTGGTTTCCGGTCATTGGCTGGCCCACAACGCACCTGTGGACGAGCGGCTGGAATTATACGGTGCTGCCCACGCTGGCAGGCTGCTTCGGCTACATCGCCTCGTATGCGCGTCTGCTCAAGGCAAGCATGCTCGACGTCATGAACCAGGACTACATCCTTACGGCCGAGTCCAAGGGTCTGACGCACAAGGAGGTCATCCTGCACCACGTGCTGCGCAACTCGTTTATCCCCATCGTGACAAACCTGCCCATGAGCGTTGCCATGTGCATCACCGGTTCGTTTTTCATCGAGAGCGTTTTCTCCATCCCCGGTCTGGGTCTGTACTACGTTAACGCCGTTGCCGCACAGGACGTCACGATCGTCATGGGCGAAACGGTGATCCTTGCGGCGCTGTATATCATCGTCGTGTTCATCACAGATATCCTGTATACCGTCGTCGACCCGCGTATCCGCATCCGCGGCGGCAAGCGTTGAGGAGGTGCACTGTCATGCCTGAAAAGACCAAGTTTCTCACGGCGGAGCAGTCTGCCCGCGTAGACCGCAGCCGCTTTGACACCGAAAAGATCAACCGCCCCACCATCACCTACTGGCAGGGCGCATGGCGTCGCCTGCGCAAAAACCCGCTGGCGGTCATTGCCATGTTTATCCTGGCGGTCACCCTCTTCTTCATCCTGTTCGGGCCCATGCTCAGCGGTGCCGAGTACATCAAAATTACCGCCTCGCTGAAAAACAAGGCCCCCAATGCCGAAAACTGGTTCGGCACGGACACCATGGGACGCGATATCTTCTGCCGTGTGTGGATCGGCGCCCGCCTGTCGCTGATCGTCGCCCTGGTCTGCTCCACCATCCAGATCGTCGTGGGCTGTGCCTACGGCGGTGTGATGGCGTACTTTGGCGGCACGGTGGACAGCGTGATGATGCGCATTATCGAGGTCATCACCTCGTTCCCCTCGCTGCTGATCACCCTGCTGATCATGATGGTCGTCGGACAAAACGTTGGCGGTCTGCTGTTTGCCATGTGCATCACCTCGTGGTGCGGCACGGCACGCCAGATGCGCGGTCAGCTCATGCAGCTGCGTGAGTCCGAGTACGTGCAGGCAGCGCAGATGATCGGCGCATCGCCGGCACGCATCATCGCAAAGCACCTGCTGCCCAACACCATCAGCATCCTGATCCTCAACCTGTGCTCCAGCATCCCCAGCTACATTTTTACCGAGGCAAGCCTGAGCTTTCTGGGCATGGGTCTGTCCAGCGATGTCATCAGCCTTGGCGTTTTGATCAGCCAGGGCAAGGCAAAGATGGACTTCTACCCGTGGCAGCTGCTCTTCCCGGCAGTTGTGCTGTGTGTTGCCGTGCTGGCATTTAACCTGCTGGGCGATGGTCTGCGTGATGCGCTTGACCCCCGCACCGTGGAATAAGGAGGCTGTGATATGAGCGAAAAACTGTTAGAGGTCAAGGACCTGCGTGTCTCCTACCACACCTATGCGGGCGAGGTACAGAGCGTGCGCGGCGTCAGCTTTACCGTAAATAAGGGCGAGACGGTCGCCATCGTCGGCGAGTCCGGCTGCGGCAAGTCTGTCACGGCAAAAAGCATCATGCGCCTGATCAAAACGCCGCCTGCCGAGATCAAGGCGGGCAGCCAGATCTTGTTTGACGGCGAGGATGTGCTTGCATTTTCCAAAAAGCGTCTGTGCGAGTACCGCGGCGGCGAGGTGTCCATGGTGTTCCAGGACGCCCTTGCGGCACTGAACCCCACGATGACTGTTGGCAACCAGATCATCGAAAACCTGCGCCACCACACCAAAATGAGCAAAAAAGAGGCGGAAGAGCGTGCCGTCGAGCTGCTGCGCATGGTTGGCATCCCGCAGCCGGAAAGCCGCGTCAAGCAGTACCCGCACGAGTTTTCGGGCGGTATGCGCCAGCGTGTCATGATCGCCATTGCGTTTGCGTGCGACCCCAAGCTGCTGATCGCAGACGAGCCCACAACGGCGCTGGACGTGACCATTCAGGCACAGATCATCGACCTGATCAAGGCGCTGCAGAAAGAAAAGGACACTGCTGTCATCCTGATCACGCACGATCTGGGCGTTGTGGCAAACATTGCCACACGCATCGTTGTCATGTATGCCGGGCAGATCGTGGAGCGCGGCACGAGCCTTGAGGTGTTCCATCACCCGCGCCACCCGTACACCAATGCCCTGCTGGAGGCAGTGCCCCGTCTGGACCTTGTCAACAAGCAGGAGCTTGCCAGCATCGAGGGTACCCCGCCGGATCTGATCGCACCGCCTAAGGGCTGCCCGTTCTGCACACGGTGCAAGTACTGCATGGAGATTTGTTGCGAGCAGCAGCCTCCGGTGCTGGATTTCGGCGACGGACACGAGGCTTCGTGCTGGCTGTACAGACTGGAAAAGCCCTGCGCAGATGCGCCCTTTACACAGGAGGCACACTATGAATAACAAGGATGTCGTGCTGGAAGTCAGCCACCTGAAAAAATATTTCGACCTTGGTCACGGGCGTGTGCTGCACGCTGTGGATGACGTCTCGTTCAGCATCCATGAGGGCGAGACACTGGGTCTTGTCGGTGAGTCCGGCTGCGGCAAAACCACGTGCGGACGCACCTGCCTTGGCATGTACAACAAGACCGACGGTGAGGTGCTCTACCGCGGCAAGGATGTGCATGCGCTTAAGGGCAAGGCACTGTTTGACTACAAGCGTGAGGCACAGATGGTCTTTCAGGACCCGTACGCCTCGCTTGACCCCCGCATGACCGTTAGCGATATCATCGCCGAGGGCATGGATGTGCACCACCTGTACCGTGATAAGGCAGAGCGTGCGGATAAAATTTATACCCTGCTGGGGCGCGTAGGCCTGAACAAAGAGCATGCCAACCGCTTCATCCACGAGTTTTCGGGCGGTCAGCGCCAGCGCATCGGCATTGCACGTGCCCTTGCCATGAACCCGAGCTTTCTGGTGATGGACGAGCCGATCTCGGCGTTGGATGTCTCCATTCAGGCACAGGTCATCAACATGCTGATCCGTCTGCAAAACGAGCTGAACCTGACATATCTGTTTGTTGCACACGATCTGTCAATGGTCAAGCATATCTCGGACCGTGTGGCGGTCATGTACCTGGGACAGATCGTCGAGATCACCCGCTCGGACGAGCTGTACAGCCACCCGCTGCACCCCTACACAAAGGCACTGCTGTCTGCGATCCCCATCCCGGACCCCGTCATTGAGATGCAGCGTGAGACAAAGCGCATCCACCTGCAGGGCGAGGTGACAAGCCCGATCGACCCCGCACCGGGCTGCCGCTTTGCAAGCCGCTGCCCCTATGCCGGCACCCGCTGCAAGCAGGAGACCCCCGTGCTCAAGGACGTCGGCAGCGGTCATCAGGTCGCATGCTTTAAGGTGTAAGCACCCATGAAGCATCGTGATAAAATTACCGGTGCGCTTTGTGACGCAGGCAAGTCGCTGCTGGCAGGCGCAGCCATCGCCGTGTGTGTGCTGCTTGTGCTTACGGCCGCAGGTGCGCTTGTGCACGGCTTTGCACTGACGGCAGGGCTGGACCTTGCCCGCCGCGGTCTGCTCATCCTGGGGGCTCTGGCGCTGTTTGTCAGTGCAGGTGCTCTGGTCATGGACAGCAAGGCTGCCTCGCTGCGCACGGATGCACGCTGGAAAAAGCACTTCTGTCAGCTGGGGCTGTTTGGCGTGCTGTTCTTTGCAGCCGTCGCTGTGCTGCTTGTGGCAGGTATTTTGGATGCCGTGCTGTATACGCTGTAATTGACCGTGATATCAACATAAAAAAGACACCGCCTTTTACACAGGGCGGTGTCTTTTTTTGCAAAACCGCAAATGATCTGTAACAAATCAGCGGTTGGGCGCAATGTAGATAGAGTGAGCGGATATTGGACAGGCAAGCGCTTGCTTGACACGTTTTGAGCAGCGATGTAGAATGAACAGGCACACAAAAGGTGCTTTTGTACATCCCGTAAGCCAGTGTCACCGTAAAAATTACGAAGCATAAATAAAAGCGATAAGGAGAACCGTATGAACAAGATAAAAAAAGGCATGTCCCGGCTGCTGGGCATCCTTATAACGATCGTGCTCTGCCTGGGCATCTCGTGCAGCGCATTTGCCGCAGCGGATGCAGGCGGGGCGGCATTTACTGACGAGCAGCAGCAGGCGCTGGACCTTTTGCAGGGGCAAACGGCGGGCGTCATGACCGGTACCCCGCAGGATAAAATCATTCAGTCCGCCATCAAGGACACAGAGCTGCAATATTTCAACAACGTTACCGACCTCATCATTGCCCTGAAGGCGGGCAAGGTCAACTTTATGGTGCTGTCTGAGGTAAACTATTTCACGATGGCACAGCAGTACCCGGAGCTGGGGTATCTTAAGGTGCCGCTGACATATTTTGATATCGGCACCATCTTCCCCAAAACCGAAAAAGGCGCGTCGGTCTGCGCACAGCTGAACGAATATATCGCAAAGCTGACCGAGACCGGCGAGCTGGAACAGCTGCAAAACAAATGGCTGTTCGAGCTGAACTATGAGGACATCGACATCCCCGCAACCGGCGAAAACGGTGTGCTGAATATGGCAACGTCAAACACGCTGGCGCCGTATTCCTTTGACCTGAACGGTAAAAACGCCGGCTTTGATATTGCGATTATTGCCGGCTTTTGCCGCGAGTACGGCTACGGCTTAAAGATTGACAACGTCGATTTTGCAGGCGTGATAAGCGGCATTGCCGCCGGCAAGTATGACCTGGGCGCTGGTCAGATCGCATGGACGGCTGAGCGTGCCGAAAACGTGCTCTACTCCGATTTTTATTATACGCAGAGTATAGTACCCATCGTGGTGGCAGACAACTACAACACCCCCGTTATGTGTACGGCAGACGGCGCAGCGGTGCAGGCAGCAGGCGATAACGCCGCCGCTGCGGCCGCCGCAGGCACAGCAGAGAACACGCTTTTGCGCAGCATCCGCCGCTCGCTGATCGACGAGGACCGTTGGGTCGCTGTGCTGCACGGTCTGCTTGTCACCCTGACGATCACCGCTGCCGGCTTTGTGCTGGCAAACGTGCTTGGCGCCGTCCTGTGCGCCATGGCAATGTCGAGATCGAAGGCACTGCATATCCTGGCAGGCGTATACAACGGGCTTTTCCAGGGTCTGCCGGTCGTCGTGATCCTGATGATGCTGTATTACATCGTGTTCGCACACTCCGATATCAGCAACACCACGGTGGCGTATATCGGCTTTGGCCTGATTTTTGCCGCCAACATGGCACAGCTGTTTGAGAGCGGCATCACCGGCATTGACAAGGGTCAGTGGGAGGCTGCCCTCGCAATGGGCATGACAAAGCGCCAGACCTTTACCGGCATTGTTCTGCCGCAGGTCGTCCGCAGGGTCCTGCCCGCATACTTCAGCAATCTGATCAACCTGCTGAAGGGCACCTCTGTGGTTGGCTACATTGCCACTGCAGACCTGACCAAAGTTGGCGATATCATCCGCAGCAATACGTACGAGGCCTTTGTGCCGCTGCTGGTCGTGGCACTGCTTTACCTGCTTATCACCTGCATTCTTCTGCTTGTGATGAAGCTGATCCAGAAAAAGCTTGCACCGAGACGTGTAAATAAGGCTACCGCCGTAAAAGCAGATAAGGGAGGGCAAAAGGTATGATCACCGTTGAACACCTGAGAAAAGAATATGCAAACGCCGTACCGCTGAAGGATGTGAACGTGACCATCAACAAGGGCGACGTCATCTCGATCATCGGTCCGTCCGGTACAGGCAAATCAACCTTTTTGCGCTGCCTGAACCGACTGGAGGAGCCCACCTCCGGCAAGGTCATCCTGGATGGCGTGGATATGGGCGCAAAGGATTGCAGGCTTGACCTTGTGCGCCGCAAAATGGGCATGGTTTTTCAAAATTTCAACCTGTTCAACCACATGAACGTGATCGAAAACATTATGTACGGTCCCGTTAAAATTCTGGGTCTGTCCAAAGAGCAGGCATACCGGCGCGGCATGAAGCTTTTGCGCACCGTTGGTCTGGAGGATAAAGAGCGGAACTACCCGGACGAATTGTCCGGCGGACAGAAGCAGCGCATTGCCATTGCCCGTACGCTTGCAATGGAGCCGGAGATCATCCTGTTTGACGAGCCGACCAGCGCACTGGACCCGACGATGGTAGACGAAGTGCTTGCGGTCATCAAGCGCCTTGCGCAGGAGGGCATGACGATGCTGATCGTCACCCATGAGATGCGCTTTGCAAAAAATGTTTCGACAAGGGTGCTCTACCTTGACGAGGGCACGATTTACGAGGAGGGCACACCGGATCAGATCTTCAATCACCCGCAGAAAGAGCTGACCCGCAGGTTCATCGACCGTCTGGACGGCTTCCACAAAAGCTTTACCCGTCGCACGCTGGACTACCTTGGCTTTACCTCCGAGCTCCGTGCCTTTGCGCTGAAAAAGATGTTTACGCCAAAGCTGGTCAAGGATATCGAGGCTGTCGTGGAGGAGATCTACCTGCGCTCAATTTTGCCGGTGCTGGATTATAATACAGATGTTGATTTTGCACTGGAATATTCCGAGAAGTATGGCACCTGCAAGGTCATTTTCAGCTGGAAATCGGCACACCCGGATTCACTGCCGGGTCTGGCTGAGCTGCCGGACAAGCTTTGCGCATATGCGGCAAAGGATGTGGCATACCGCTATACCGAGGATGCCGGCAGCGAGATCTGCGCAACGATCGCAGAGTAAGCAGAGCCGACAGACGCAAAAATACCGTCCCATTTTCGGGACGGTATTTTACATGCAAAATAAAAAGGCTGACCTGACAAAAACAACAATGCCACGCTCCTTATATTTAAGGAAATTCCCACACGGGAACGCACCTGTTTTGCCAGACCCAGCCTGATCAACAATTTTATGTCCACCGGAATGAACTGCATATATTATAACAATTGCCACTTTGATTTTCAATGTCAGAACAGCACAAATAACACTGCTGCTTTGTGGATATATTAGACAAATGCGAGTGGCGCTGTGTTGAATAATTATGATGGTTCTGCTGCGATTACGAGCGGCTGCACAAAAAATGCGGCCGCTGTTTTGTTTGCCGGCTTGCAAAAATATCCGCATGTGGTACAATAAAAAAGTTGCGATGCAGTACACGGGTCTGATGGGACAAGGAGGACAAAATGCCGATTGGAGTTTTAACAAATTGCGCCGCTGTTTTGCTGGGCGGTCTGCTGGGCACAGGGCTGGGCAAGGTGCTGCCCAAAGGGCTGAAGGAGTATCTGCCGTCCCTGTTTGGCTTTTGCTCGATTGCCATCGGTGTAAACTCGATCATCAAGGCCTCCGGTATGACGGCGGTCGTGCTGGCGATCCTGCTGGGCTTTACCATCGGGCACCTGCTGCATTTGGAGCAGTGGACGAGCTTGTTTTTCCATAAGCTGGTCAAGGTGCTGCACCTTGGCGGCGACGATATCGACATGGAATTCTACATCACGGCGGTGGCGCTGTTCTGCTGCAGCGGGTTTGGCTGGTACAGCACCCTGACAGAGGGCATTACAGGCGACCCGTCGCTGCTGATGTCCAAGGCGGTTCTGGATGGCTTTACCGCCATGATTTTTGCCTCCACGCTGGGTGCGGCCATTTGTGCCATCCCGCTGCCGCAGGTGGTTATTCTGCTGCTGGTGTTTGGCGCAGGCAAGCTGCTGGCGGGGGTGCTGACCCCGACGATGTTTGCCGATCTGTCGGCATGCGGCGGTATTCTGACCATGGCGGCAGGTCTGCGTGTGTCCAAAATCAAGTCGGTACCGCTGGTCGATCTGATGCCGGCGCTGATCCTGGTCATGCCGTTCAGTCTTGTGTGGTCTACCCTGATGGGCTGATGCGGCAAAGCTTAAACACTGTGCAAATAAAAAAGCATCTGCAGCGCATGTCTGAGACGGCTGCAGATGCTTTTGCTGTTTTATCGGGACGGGCAGCAGGGGTGATCACTGCTGTGCGTTCCTCTTTGCCTCCAATGCCAGGATGGCGTCACGGCGGCTCAGGTTGATGCGTCCCTGCTGGTCGATGTCGGTCACCTTGACCACGATCGCATCGCCGACAGCGACAACGTCCTCCACACGCTCGACACGTTTGGTGTCCAGCTTGGAGATGTGCACCAGACCCTCTTTGCCCGGTGCGATCTCAACAAACGCACCGAAGTTCATCAGGCGGGTAACCTTGCCCTTGTAGATGGCACCGATCTCGGGGTCCTCCACGATGGTCTTGATGGTAAAGATGGCGCGCTTTGCGTCCTCCTGATCCACAGCGGAGACAAATACATGACCGTCCTCCTGCACGTCGATCTTGCAGTTGCAGGTGGCGCAAATGTCCTGGATGACCTTGCCGCCCTTGCCGATGACGTCCTTGATCTTGTCGGTGGGGATCATCATGCTGAACATCTTGGGTGCCCAGCGGCTCAGCTCCTGCTTCGGCTCGGCGATCACAGGCTTGATGATCTCGTCCAGGATGTACAGGCGGCCCTTGCGGCACTTCTCAAAGGCGTCGGCGATGATCTCGTAGGTCAGGCCGTCGATCTTGATATCCATCTGGATGGCGGTAATGCCCTTGCGGGTACCGCCGACCTTGAAGTCCATATCACCGTGGAAGTCCTCCACGCCCTGAATGTCCAGCATGGTCATCCAGCGCTCACCCTCGGTGATCAAGCCGCAGGAGATGCCGGCAACGGGTGCTTTGATGGGCACGCCGGCGTCCATCAAGGCCAGTGTTGAGCCGCAGATGGATGCCTGTGAGGTAGAGCCGTTGGAGCTCAGCACCTCAGATACGCAGCGGATGGTGTAGGGGAACTCCTCCAGAGAGGGCAGCACAGGCACCAGCGCACGCTCGGCAAGTGCGCCGTGACCGATCTCGCGGCGGCCGGGGCTGCGGGGTGCACGTGCCTCGCCCACAGAGTACGGCGGGAAGTTGTAGTGGTGGATATAGCGCTTGGTCTGCTCGTCGGTCAGGTCGTCCATCAGCTGGTTGTCCTTTGTGCCGCCCAGCGTGCAGGCGGTAAGCACCTGTGTCTGACCGCGGGTAAACATGCCGGAGCCGTGCACACGGGGCAGGATGCCGACCTCTGCTGCCAACGGGCGGATCTCGTTGATACCGCGTCCGTCCACACGCTTGCCCTCGTCCAGCAGCCAGCGGCGCACGACGTACTTCTGCATCTTGTAGCTGACAAGGTCCAGGTCGGCATCGCTCAGGTCGGGGTATTCCTCAGCGATTTTGTCCATGATGGGGCGCAAAGCAGCGTCACGCACGTTTTTGTCGTCCGTATCCATTGCGGCCTTAAAGTCATCCAGGTATTTGTTCTGGATGTCGTGGAACATGTCCATGTCCAGACCCACGACCTGGAAGTCGATTTTCGGCTTGCCGCGCTCGGCAACGATCGAATTGATGAATTCGATCGTCTTTTTGATCTCCACATGCGCAGCCTTGATGGCGTTCAGCATGGTGTCCTCGTCCACTTCGTTGGCGCCTGCCTCGATCATGACGATCTTGTCCATGGTAGCGGCGACTGTCAAAGCCAGGTCGCTCTTGCGGCGCTGCTCCTGCGTGGGGTTCAGCACGATCTCGCCGTCAACCAGACCGACCTGCACGCCGCCGATGGGTCCCTTCCAGGGGATATCAGACACAGCGGTGACCAGCGATGCACCGATCATGCCGGTGATCTCCGGGCTGCAATCGGGGTCAAGGCTCATGACGGTCATGGTGATGCACACGTCATTGCGCATCTCCTTGGGGAACAGCGGTCGCATGGGGCGGTCGACCACACGGCTGGTCAGGATCGCGCGCTCGCCGGGACGTCCCTCACGGCGCATAAAGCTGCCGGGGATGCGTCCTGCGGCGTAAAGCTTTTCCTCGTACTCGACGTTCAGCGGGAAAAAGTCGACGCCCTCACGGGGCTTGGGGCTCATGACCACGTTGCACATCACGCAGGTATCGCCGTAGCGTACCAGTGCGCTTGCGTTGGACAGGCCGCACATCTTGCCCATTTCGACCTTGAACGGGCGTCCTGCCAGGGTGGTCTCGTAGACCTTAAAGTTTTCAAAGGTCTCTTTACGGGAACCAAATTCAATTGCCATTGTGTTTTGCCTCCTTGTCCTTTTTGGGGTTATATCCAAAAGGCTGCCGGCTGCGGGTCATAGCAATAAATCCAGCGTCCGTACAAGGCGCACAGACGTTCGATTTACTGCTGCAACGCGCAGCCTCCGGCCAGTTGTTCAGAGGTCTCTCTGACATAAACACAGAGGGCAGGCACCTTTGCGGTACCTGCCCTCTGTTAAAATTACTTACGCAGACCCAGAGTTGCGATCAGAGCACGGTAACGCTCGATGTCCTTCTTCTGGAGGTAGGCCAGCAGATTGCGGCGGCGGCCAACCATCTTCATCAGACCACGACGGCTGTGGTGATCCTTCGGGTTCTTCTTCAGGTGCTCGTTCAGCTCGTTGATGTGAGCGGTCAGCAGTGCGACCTGAACTTCGGGAGAGCCGGTGTCCTTCTCGGTCAGAGCGACTTTGGCCATAACTTCCTGCTTATTCATTTGTAATACCTCTTTAATAAATATTATTTGCCAATGGCACAGCAGCGGGCAACGGTCTTCCCGTATGCGGGCATACACCCGGCCCCGTACCACGGTAACAGGTATAGTATATCAGACGGTCAGGCAAAAAGCAAGAATGATTTTGGCCGCTGTGCCTCATTTTTTGCGGATATCCGACCAGTAGAGCTGGATCTCCGGCAGCTTGCTGCGGCGCAGCAGTACCACCGTCGGGATCAGATAGATCAAAACAGTCAAAAGCTTGCTCGCATCGTACCCGCTTATGGTGTCTGCAAGGGTCGCAGTATCGTACAGCCCGGACAGGATGGCGGAAGCGATGTCTGTAAACCCGTGCAGAAAGGCGACGACCCAAATGTTGCGTGTGCGCAGATAAACAGCGGTCAGCAGCAGCCCGATGGCGCCGGCTGCCACGCACTGCATCAGCACGCCGAACGTGTCGGAGCCGATGATGTTGACAAGGTGTCCGCAGCCAAACAGTACTGCCGTGAGCAGACAGGTCTGCCATACGCCGGTACGGCTTGTGCCAAAGTGCTCCAGAAGCGTCTGTGCCACCAGACCGCGGAAGAAAAATTCTTCTGCAATGCCGATCAGCATCATCGACGCCATGTAGGCGAAAATCTGTGTTGCCGGCTTTAAGGCAAGGTCCGGGCGTCCAAACTCCAGCGATGACCAAAGCGATAAGGTGCTGATCACCAACTGGAACATCCCGACCAGCAGACCATCCAAAAAGCCTGTACCAGTGCGCAGAACTGTGCGCAGCCTCCCTGACCGCCGCAGCATCAGCAGGCAGGCGCCAAGGGCGACAAGCTCTTGCAGGCAGCTCATAAAATCGTAGCTCTGCAATGCACCTGTCAGCCCTGCAAGCAGAAACAGGACGGTCAGCACGACCGGTCCGATGAGCAGCACGGCCAGAAAAATGACCTCTGCAAGGATACAATACAGGACAGGGTGCCTGTGCCGAAAGCGTTTGACCATAGTACAGCCTCCCAAAGTTGTTTTGTCCATTGTAACATAACTGCGTGTGGAATGGTAGTGCGCCAAATGCCCCGAATTATGCCGCAGACATTGCCATTCTGCCGCAGTCATGGTATCATGACCGTATAAAGCAGCTTATTTGATATTTAGCAGGAGGAACAAAAAATGGTCAGACATGTGATTCTTTGGCAATTGAAAGATGAATTTACAGACGGGCAAAAGGCGGCGGTCAAGGCGGAGATCAAAGCAGGACTGGAGGGTCTTGCAGGGCAGATCCCGGGTCTTGTCAGCATTAAGGTCAACACCGTCGGTCTGCCCTCGTCAAATGCCGACCTGATGCTGGATGCCGCCTTTGAGAGCGCCGAGGCGCTGCAGGGCTACGCAGTCCATCCGGCACACGTGGCAGTCGCCAATGGCAAGGTGCGTCCAAGCGTAAAGACACGTGTCTGCCTGGATTACGAGGCATAAAAGCATAACAGGGATTGAAAAAGAGCAGCATGACATCGGGTCGCGCTGCTCTTTTGTTTTTTTGCAGCCGGTTGTTTTGCAGACAAGCCGGCGGGCTGTAAATGCAGGCTGTAAAAATTGGTTCAAATTCTGTCAGGTTTCTGCTATAATATTATAAAATGGGTTACAGTCGGCGGCAGTGCTGCCGGCGGATGGGCACATGTGGGAATAGGAGGTGCAGCCATGGTACACATTGCAATTGTGGAGGATGAGGCTGCTGTACGGGAGCAGCTGGCGGGTTATATACAGCGCTACACCCGTCAGTATGGGACGCAGTTTGAGGTCGAGCAATTTGCGGACGGTATGGAGCTGCTGGATAACTACCGACCGATCTACGATATTATTCTGCTGGATGTTGAGATGAAGCATTTGGACGGCATGAGCACGGCCGAGCGCATCCGCAAGAGCGACCAGGATGTGGAGATCGTCTTTATCACCAACATGCCGCAGTACGCCATCAAGGGCTACGCTGTGCGTGCGCTGGACTATGTGCTGAAGCCTGTGCCGTACTTTGCGTTTTCGCAGCAGCTGCAAAAGGCGATTGAAAAACTGCACAGGCACGAGCGGCACTATTTGATGGTCACGGTGGAGGGCGGCCTGCGCCGTCTGGATACGGCCTGCGTTTATTATCTGGAAAGCGATGGCCACCGTGTCAACTTTTACACCGAGGAGGGCGATGTCAGCGCGCCGGGGACGCTTAAGGCGTATGAAGAAAAGCTGTCGGATCGTCCGTTTGCACGGTGCAACAGCGGTTACCTGGTCAATCTGGCACAGGTAAAGGGCGTGCAGCAGGGCACGGTAGAGGTAGGACCGTACGAGCTGCAGATCAGCCGCCCCAAGCGCAAAAGCTTTCTGGCGGCGCTGACCGATTATATCGGGGGTGAGGGGGTATGACCCTGCTGCCGGATATCCCCCGACTGTATACGGCGATCGCCGAAATTTTGGCGGTGCTTGTGTATGCGCAGCCGCTTGGGCGCCGCATCAGCCCGCGCAAGACTGTATGCGTCAGCGTGCTGTGGGCGGTCGCTCTTGGCGCATTTTTGAAATTGACGGGCGATGTGCCGATCGTATGGTGGATCCCGTGCATGGCGACAGCGGTGCTTTTGATGTACCTGTACCTGTGGGCAACACGTGCAGTCAACTGGATGGATGCCCTTTACACCTGCGCCAGGGCATTTATTCTGGCGGAGATGAGTGCAAGCGTGGAGTGGCAGATCCACTGTGCGCTTTTCCCGCGGCGGAGCGGCGGCAGCATACCGGCTTTGCTGCTGATGGCGGCGGTTTTTGCTTTGATCTATGCCGTTGTGTACCGGCTGGAGCGTGACCGTCCCCGCCCGACGGGACATCTGGTTATCAGCAACACGGCCGCACTGGTGGCGGTCATAATGGCGGTCACGGTTTTTGCGGTGAGCAACCTGAGCTTTTTACAGGCAGGCAATGTTGCCACGATGAGTGTGTATTATACGCGCACTCTGGTCGATTTTTGCGGCGTGCTGATATTGACGGTACAGCACGACCAGCTGCGGGAGGCGGCCTTGCACAGCGAGCTTGAGGCGATGGACAGTGTGCTGCACCGCCAATACGAGCAGTACAAGCGCAGCAAAGAGGGTATAAACCTGCTCAACCGCCGCTACCACGAGCTGAAGGTGCAGATCGCTGATATCCGTGCCGAGCGTGACCAGGCAAAGCAGGATGCGGCGCTGGCCCGCATGGAACGCGGTATCCGCCAGTATGAGGCGGAGAACAAGACCGGCAATGCGGTCCTGGACACGCTGCTGACGGCCAAAACGATGGATTGCCAGCAGCGCGGCATCAATATTACAAGTGTGGCAGACGGACACCTGCTGGATTTTTTGACAACACGTGAGATCTGTACGCTGGTGGGCACACCGCTGGATAATGCAATCGAAAGCCTGTCAAATGAGGCGGACACCGAAAAGCGGCTGCTGCGTGTGGCTGTTTATGCGAAAAACGGTTTTGTGATGCTGCGGTTCGAAAACTATTGCGCATGCCCTGTGGTTATGGGCGAGGATGGTCTGCCGGTAAGCAGCGCCCACGGCGGCTATGACCTGAAGGGCGTGCGTGCAACGGCGCAAAACCATGACGGCACGATGACGGTGCACTGGGCAGACGGCTGGTTTGCGGTGCGCATCCTGCTGCCCATGGCAAGGGAAGAATAAGCAAAGACGGATATTTAGCGACGGCATACGGGTACAGCGCCAGTATGCCGCCTTTTTTGTGGAGTGTGGCAGGGTATACAAATCAGTGCCCCATAAGCTTGTGCAGGATGGACAATAAAAACTGTAATCAATTTGAAACTTTTGCAGGTTATGCGCCGAAAACGACAAATTATGAATAAATTGAAAATTCATTTTGAAATCTGATATCATATTTGCAAATGCTCGGCGCAAAGCCGGGTGAACAGAATAAGGAGGAGAAGAATATGCTGTCCATCAATATGGATGACGTAATGCAGGTAGTATCTAATATCAAGAATTACCTCATTGCGTTTGGCGTCGTTTTTGTGCTTGCGCTTATTGTTATAATCGCAGTGCAGAAGATGCCGAAAGCGAAAAAGAAACTGATCCGTGCACAGTCTGGCATCGCCATTCTGCTGGCTCTGACCATTGTGGTCAACCTCATCTGCACGGGTCCCATGTCCAACATGCTGGATCTGGTATCCGGCAGTGGCACGATCAGCGAGGAGACCTCTGCTAAGGCTACCGAGCTGGTCAGCGAGATCACGCAGGAGGGCGTCGTTCTGGCTCAGAACGATGACAGCATCCTGCCTGTCGCATCCGGTTCTAAGCTGAACGTCTTCGGCTGGGCTTCTACCAGCCCCTGCTACGGCGGCACCGGTTCCGGCTCACTGAACGATGCATACCCCACCACCGACCTGCTGACCGGTCTGCATGATGCAGGCATCGAGACGAACGAGGAGCTGTCCAAGTTCTACACCGATTACTGCTCCACCCGTCCCAGCGTCGGCATGGCTCAGCAGGACTGGACCCTGCCCGAGCCCAATGTCAGCCTGTACACCGATGAGATGATCGAGAATGCCAAGGCATACTCTGACACCGCTATGATCGTCATCACCCGTGTTGGCGGCGAGGGCGCTGACCTTCCCACCGATATGCAGAGTGTTGTTGAAGGCACCTGGGTCCGCCGTGTGACGGATTACCATGGCAGCCAGCGTGGTACCGGCTACTACAACGGTACCTACGATGACACCCTGAACGAGGGCAACGACTGGGATGAAGGCGACCACTTCCTGCAGCTGTCCAACCGTGAGGAGGAGCTGATCGACCTGGTCACCTCCAACTTCGACAACGTCATCCTGGTTTACAACGGCGCAAACTCTTTTGAGCTGGACTTCGTCAAGGATTACCCCCAGATCAAGGGCGTTCTGCTGTGCCCCGGCACCGGTCAGTCCGGCTTTGAGGGCTTCGGTCGTGTCGTTTCCGGCGAGGTCAACCCCTCCGGTCGTACCGCTGATACCTACGTTGCTGATCTGACTGCTTCTCCCTGGTGGAACAACTTCGGCGACTACAAGTACACCAACGCCGATGACCTGGCTTCCAACGCAAGCTTCTTTGACCCCGAAGGCGCAACCGCTTCCTTTGTCAACTACGTTGAGGGCATCTACGTTGGCTACAAGTTCTACGAGACCGCTGCAACCGAGGGCCTGATCGATTACGATGAGGCTGTGGTTTATCCCTTCGGCTACGGCTTGAGCTACACCACCTTTACCAAAGAGATGAGCAATATCACCTCTGATGGCACCAACCTGAACTTCACCGTCACCGTCACCAACACCGGTTCTGTTGCCGGCAAGGACGTTGTCGAGATCTACAGCAATCCTCCGTACACCAACGGCGGTATTGAAAAGGCTTCCGCAAACCTGGTCGACTTCGCAAAGACCAGCGAGCTGGCTCCCGGCGCATCCGAGACGCTCGAGTTCTCTATCCCTGTCGAGGATCTGGCATCCTACGATTACCTGAACAACGGCTGCTACGTGCTTGAGGCTGGCGATTACATCATCAGCGCAAACTCCAGCTCTCACACCGTTGATGACTCCAAGACCTACACTGTTGCTGAAGAGATCGTCTACGACGAGAACAACAAGCGTGACAGCGACCAGGTCGCAGCTACCAACGAGTTCGACTTCGCAGCAGGCGACATCACCTACCTGTCCCGTGCTGACGGCTTCGCAAACTACGACGAGGCTACCGCCGCTCCCGCTACCTACGAGATGAGCGATGAGGTCAAGGCTGGCTTCTACAACTGCTACAGCTACACCGAGTCCGGCTATGCCGATGATGAGGACGCAAATGCTGAGGATATCACCACCGGTGCAAAGAACGGTCTGACCCTGTCTGACCTGCGCGGCGTTGATTACGACGACGAGAAGTGGGATCAGCTGCTCGATCAGATGACCGTTGATGAGCTGCAGACGACCATTGGCCTGGGCGGCTACCAGACCGCTGCTGTTGACAGCATCGGCAAGGTCCGCACCAACGACTGCGACGGTCCCGCATCCATCAACAACAACTTTACCGGCGTTGGTTCTGTCGGCTTCCCCGCAGCTACCCTCATCGGTATGACCTGGAGCAAGGATCTGGCTTATGCCTTCGGCGACAGCATCGGCACCATGGCTAACGAGATGAACACCTCCGGCTGGTATGGTCCCGCTATGAACATCCATCGTACCGCTTTTGCAGGCCGTAACTTCGAGTACTACTCCGAGGACGGCGTCCTGTCCGGCATCATCGCTGCAAATGCGATCAATGGTGCTCAGGAGCACGGCGTCTACGCTTACATGAAGCACTTTGCTCTGAACGATCAGGAAGGCAACCGTACCTCTATGCTCGCCACCTGGTCCAACGAGCAGGCGATCCGTGAGATCTACCTCAAGCCCTTCGAGAAGGCTGTCAAGCAGGCCAACTGCCACGCTGTCATGTCCTCCTTCAACTACATCGGCAACCGCTGGGCAGGTGGCTGCTCTGAGCTGCTGAAGGATGTCCTGCGCGGTGAGTGGGGCTTCCTGGGCTTTGTTGAGACCGACTACTTCGGTGTCTATGGCTACATGACCGCTGATCAGGCTGTCCGTAACGGTACCGACCTGATGCTGTGCACCACCGGCAACGACTACAACAACGTTACAGTCGTGACCAACGGCGCTAAGCAGGCAATGCGCGAGTCCGCTAAGAACATCCTCTACACGGTCGTCAACAGCCGTGCATACGCTGATGAGAACCTGAACCCGGGTACTCCCATCTGGAAGACCATCATGATCGGCGCTGACGTTGTTGTCGCTCTGCTGGTCGTTGGTCTGGAAGTTCTGGCAATCAAGAACTACAAGAAGCGCAAGGAAGAGGAAGTCTGATCTCCTCTGACGACGCTGCGCAGCACCTGAACTGAACCATGGCAAAGGCCCGCTGCATTGTGACAGCGGGCCTTTGTTCATTTCAGAAACGGATAGAAAAGTTAGAAAAGAAGAGGTTATAGCGATGAAACATTCTGATATCATCAAAAAGCTTAATCTGGAGCAAAAGTGCGCTTTGCTTTCGGGCGGGACGGTGTTTACTACCCGAGGCATCCCGAGCAAGGGCGTGCCGGAAATCACCCTGTCCGATGGTCCTAACGGTGTGCGCAAGCAGGCAGGTGCTGCGGATCATCTGGGCTTGAATCCTTCTGTGCCGGCGACATGCTTCCCGACGTCCGTCACGACTGCTTCCAGCTGGGATACACAGCTGGGTGAGGCGATCGGTCAGGCAATGGGTGAGGAGGCAGCCGCTCAGGAGGTCTCCGTCCTGCTTGGACCCGGTTTGAACGTTAAGCGCAGCCCGCTGTGCGGACGCAACTTCGAGTATTTTTCGGAGGATCCGTACCTTGCCGGTAAAATGGCTGCCAGCTACGTGCGCGGCATCCAGAGCAACGGCATCGGCGCATGCCCCAAGCACTTTGCAGTCAACAGCCAGGAGCTGCGCCGCATGGCAAGCGACAGCGTCGTTGACGAGCGCACCCTGCGTGAAATTTACCTGACCGGTTTCGAGATCGTTGTCAAAGAGGCAAAGCCCAAAACCATTATGTCCTCGTACAACCTGATCAACGGCGAGTATGCGAACGAAAACGCACACCTGCTGGTCGATATCCTGCGCAAGGACTGGGGCTTTGACGGTGCAGTCGTCACGGACTGGGGCGGCTCCAATGACCACGCCCTGGGTGTGAAAAACGGTTCCACGCTGGAGATGCCCTGCCCGGGCGGCGACTCCGTCCGCGAGCTGGAGGCAGCCGTCAAGAGCGGTAAGATCACCGAGGCGGATGTGGATGCACGTCTTGACGAGATGCTGGAGATGGTGCTGACCACGTACGATGCCGTGCAAAAAGCACCGCGTACCTTTGATGTGGATGCGCACCATGCACTGGCACGCCGTGCCGCAGCCGAGAGCGCTGTGCTGCTGAAAAATGAGGGCAGCCTGCTGCCCCTGAAGACAGGTACAAAGGTCGCCATCATCGGTGACTTTGCCGACAAGCCCCGCTACCAGGGTGCAGGCTCCAGTGCAGTCAACTCCACAAAGGTTGACTCCTTCCTGCAGTGCTTTGAAGAGAGCGGGCTTGTAAAGGTCGGTTATGCCGCCGGCTTTGACCGCTTCGGCAAGCCGGACGAAGCACTGAAGGCAGAGGCAGTCGCCCTTGCACAGAAGGCGGATGTTGCCCTGGTGTACCTTGGACTGGATGAGGTCAAGGAGAGCGAGGGCCTGGACCGCAGCGATATGAAGCTTGCACAGAACCAGATCGACGTGCTGGGCGCTGTTGCGGCTGCCAACCCGAACGTTGTAGTCGTGCTCAACGCCGGCTCCTCGCTGGAGACCCCGTGGGTCAAGGACTGCCGTGCCCTGCTCTACGGTGCTTTGGGCGGACAGGCCGGTGCCGGTGCCATTGTTGATATCCTGTCCGGCAAGGTTTGTCCGAGCGGTAAGCTGGCAGAAAGCTGGGCAGTCAGCTACAATGATACCCCCGCACGTGCCAACTTTGGCGGCGACGGCCGTACGGTCGAGTACCGTGAGGGCCTGTATGTGGGTTATCGCTACTACGAAAAAGCTGGTGTTCCGGTGTCGTTCCCGTTCGGCTACGGCCTGAGCTATACCACCTTTGCCTACAGCGATATGACGGCAACGCCGCAGGGCGTCACCCTTACTGTCACCAACACAGGTGACTGCGCAGGTGCCGAGGTCGTGCAGGTGTATGTTGCCAAGCCCGATGCCAAGGTCTTCCGCCCGGTCAAAGAGCTGAAGGGCTTTGCCAAGGTCAAGCTTGCAGCGGGCGAGAGCAAGACAGTCACCATCCCGCTGGATGACAAGGCATACCGCTATTGGAACGTTAAGACCGACAAGTGGGAGGTCGAAGGCGGCAGCTACGAGGTGCGTGTGGGTGCATCCAGCGCAGATATCCGCCTGACAGCAACGGTCAATGTGGAGGGCACCGGCGCACAGAACCCCTACGAGGGCAAGAACATCCCGCACTACCTTGCCGGCGAGGCAGACCGTGTTACGGATGCCGAGTTCGAGGCACTGCTGGGTCATCCCATCCCTGCGGGCACGGTCACGATCGACCGCAACATGACGCTGGGCGAGCTCAACCACGGCCGCAGCCCGATTGGCTGGATCGTTGCCGCTGTGCTGAAGGCTCTGCTGAACCGCAGCATCCGGAACGGCAAGCCGGATCTGAACATTCTGTTCCAGTACAATATGCCGCTGCGTGCGCTGGCAAAGATGACCAATGGCGCAATCAGCATGGGCATGGTCGATGGCATTGTGATGGAGGTCAAGGGCTTCTGGATCATCGGTCTGCTCCGTGTCATCGTAGAGGCAATCAAAAATGTTATCCTGAATATGCAGATGGAAAACCGTCTGCGTCAGGGTTAAGGAGGCGTTTATATGAACTTTTGGAATGATTTTGCAAAAAAGCATCCTGCAGCCGCAAAATGGGTGCGTGAGGGCGGTCTGTTTGTCATCGTGTCAAACCTGATCACGGTGTTCAAGTACCTGTTGCTGCAGTTTTTGCCGCTTGCCTTTGCCAGCCTGCCGGTCGTTGATTTCGGCTGGCCGGGCATTGATATCACCCTGTTTGGCGAGACGTTCAAGTGGAACATCCTCGGCTACGATGCCGCCCACGGCGGTCTGCCGTACTTCTGCGCATACATGATCGCCATGGTCATCGGCGAGTGCATCAACTTCCCGATCCAGCGCAGCTTTGTGTTCCGCAGCAAGGGCAACCTTGCAAAGCAGATCGCATGGTATGTCGTGGCGTTCTGCATCATCACCTGCATCGTCAACTCCATCAACTGTATCTGGGTTGCTGTGGCCGGTCTGCTGGTGCCCGACTTCATCTATAACATCGGCACCACCGTGCTCAACGGCGGCATCTCGATGGTGATCTTCTTCTTTGTCAACAAGATCATCTTCCCTGAGGGCGAAGCTAAAAAGTAAGCCCTGATCAAATCGCTATTATCTTTTTCTTCATTTTCTCCAAACAAAAATCCCTTCAGGCATGGTCTAGCCCTGCTTTTGAGGGGATTTTTGTTGTTGTACGGCTCGGTGTTGGCTTTTTGCACAAAATGCTTGACCGGACAGGCGTTCTACGTTAAACTTGATTCCGGCTACTCTGATTGGTAAAGGAGAATATGACCATGGATGTGCGTGCAGTTTTAGAGCATAGGACACTGCTGTTTGACGGTGGCATGGGTACTTATTACAAGGCAAAGCCCGGCACGGATTGCGAGCAGGCAAACCTGACAGACCCGGAGGGGGTTTTGACGGTACATCGTACCTATATTGACGCAGGAGCGGATGCGATCAAGACCAACACCTTTTCGCTGCCACGGCTGGCTGCGGCGCATCAGCCCGATTGGCAGGCGCTGGTCGATGCAGCCTGGCGTCTGGCATGCAAAGCGGCAGGCGACCGTGCGGCAGTGTTTGCCGACATTGGTCCTGCCCCGGATACCGAGGGCTTAACGGCAGCGCAGGTGTATACCGCAGTAGCAAAACATTTTGCGCAGCTTGGCGCAAAAAACTATCTGTTCGAGACCCTCAGCTCGGACACCGGGATCGCACAGGCTGTAACAGCGCTGCGCAGCATCGTGCCCGATGCATTTGTGCTGGTCTCATTTGCGGTTCTGCCGGATGGCTATACGCGCGAGGGTCTGCACTGCAGGGAGCTTGTGCGCCGGATGGAGGCGTGCGGTGTGGTGGATGCCGTCGGCTTGAACTGCGTTTCTGCGCCGGGCGCTATGCGTGCGCTGGTGCAGCAACTCGGTAAAACATCTCTTCCGCTTTCCGTGATGCCGAATGCGGGGTATCCGGTCGTAACGCGCACACAGGTGCGGTATCAGGGCAAACCTGCGTATTTTGCCTCGGAGCTGATGCGCCTGTCGGGGCAAAACGTGCGCATCCTGGGCGGATGCTGCGGCACGACGCCGGCGCACATTGCCGCTCTGCGTAAGCTGGTCGACGCACAGCCGGTGCAGCAGACGGCGGCACAGGTAGAGACGCTTTCCACAAACAAGGGACAAAATGTTGAAAAAGAGGACGCCTTTTTACGCAAGCTGAATGCGGGCAAAAAAGTAATCGCCATCGAGCTGGATTCGCCGAAGGTGGCTGACCTGACAGACTACCTTGCCGGCGCGGCACGTTTGCAGGCAGCGGGTGCGGACCTGCTGACCATTGCGGACTGTCCCATTGCCCGTGCACGCATGGACTCGTCGCTGGTGGCAAGCCGTGTGCACCGTGAGCTTGGGCTGTGCTGTCTGCCGCATATGACCTGCCGTGACCGCAACCTGAATGCGACAAAGGCACTGCTTCTCGGTCTTTATGCGGAGGGCATCCGTGAGGTGCTGGCGATCACGGGCGACCCGATCCCCACAGCTGAGCGTGATGAAGTAAAAAATGTCTACCAGTTCAATTCCCGCAAGCTGGCCCAGTATATCATTTCGCTGGCAGGCGAGGACCGTGAGATGCCATCTGCCATGACGGTATTCGGCGCTTTAAACCTGAATGCACGGAATTTTGAGGTAGAGCTGCGACGTGCGGTTGAAAAAACGGCAAACGGTATGAGCGGCTTTCTGACGCAGCCGGTGCTGTCCGAGCAGGCTCTGGCAAACCTGCAGCTGACAAGGAAAACGCTTGGCGATAAGGTCAAAATTCTGGCGGGTATTATGCCTGTCGTCAGCCAGCGCAATGCCATTTTTATGGAAAACGAGATCAATGGCATCCATGTGGACAGCCAGATCATTGAGCGCTTTGCAGGGCTTGACCGTGCCGCAGGCGAGGCGCTCGGGCTGGAGGTCTCGATACAAATGGCACATAAGGCGCTGCCTTATTCGGACGGCTTTTACCTGATGACGCCGTTTAATCGCGTTGCACTGATGGAGACCCTGATCGCACGGCTGAAATCAGAGGTCCTTGGTAAAAATCTGTAAAGAGCTGCCGGGATATCCTGCGGGATGATTGACAAAGCACGGAAAAAAAGCTATATTATCTTATTATAACGTCTGTGTTTTTGCACAGATGCTGCAAAATGCGTTGAGAAAGAGTGCGCATCGTGACGACCATGCAGAGAGCCGGGACAAGGTGAAAGCCCGGTATGGCTGTGCGTTGTGCTGTCGCTTTTGAGCAGAGATGGTGAGCAAAGCTGTGTTAGCTGTCTCCGGGGTTGCCTCACGTTACAGGGGTATCAAGAGGCGTATGCTGTGTCGTGCGCAATTTGGGTGGTACCGCGGTGATCAACAGCCGTCCCATAGAAGTTTATTTCTGTGGGGCGGCTTTTTTGCACCCCACGCGACAATCAGTCTGGGAGGACAATATGAAAGAACTTGCTAAACAGTACGATCCCAGCCAGGTGGAGGACCGGATTTACCAGTTTTGGCTGGACGGCGGTTATTTCCACACCAAGGCAGATCCCGACAAAAAGCCCTATACCATTGTGATGCCGCCGCCGAATGTTACCGGTCAGCTTCACATGGGTCATGCCGTGGACAACACCATGCAGGATATCCTGATCCGCACCAAGCGCATGCAGGGCTACGCTGCTTTGTGGGTGCCGGGTACAGACCACGCATCCATCGCAACAGAGGCAAAGGTCGTGGAGGCGATGCGCGCTGAGGGACTGACAAAGGAAATGGTCGGTCGTGACGGCTTTCTGGAGCGTGCATGGGCATGGAAGACAAAGTACGGCAACCGCATCGTGAGCCAGCTGAAAAAGCTGGGCAGCAGCTGTGACTGGCAGCGTGAGCGCTTTACCATGGATGACGGCTGTTCAGAGGCAGTGCGTGAGGTCTTTGTACGTCTGTACGATAAAGGACTGATTTACCGCGGCAACCGCATGGTCAACTGGTGCCCGCATTGCAATACATCCATCTCCGACGCAGAGGTTGAATACGAAGAAAAGGACGGCAGCTTCTGGCATTTGCTGTACCCTGTCAAGGAGACAGGCGAAAAGCTGGAGCTTGCAACCACCCGTCCTGAGACGATGCTGGGCGATACCGCAGTTGCCATCAATGCGGACGACCCCCGCTATGCACACCTGCACGGCTGCCATGTTGTGCTGCCCCTGCTGAACAAAGAGATCCCCATTGTGTGCGATGAGCACGCCGACATGACAAAGGGCACCGGTGTCGTGAAGATCACGCCGGCACACGACCCCAACGACTTTGAGGTCGGTCTGCGCCACAACCTGCCCATCGTGCGTGTGTTCACCTATGACGGCCATATGACCGGTGCAGCGGACAAGGCTGCCGCCGATGCGCTGTTTGCAGCCGGTAAGAACACTGTCAACGAGCCGTATGTGCTGGACTGCGGCAAATATGCAGGCATGACCACAATGGAAGCTCGCAAGGCGATTTTGGAGGATCTGAAGGAGGGCGGCTTCCTGAAGGAGATCGAGCCGCTGAAGCATGAGGTAGGCACCTGCTACCGCTGCCATACCACCATTGAGCCGATGGTTTCCAAGCAGTGGTTCGTCAAGATGGAGCCGCTGGCAGAGCCTGCAATCGAAAGCGTTGAAAAAGGCGAGATCAAATTTGTGCCCGAGCGCTTTACCAAAAATTACATGAACTGGATGAAGAACACCCGTGACTGGTGCATCAGCCGCCAGCTGTGGTGGGGTCATCAGATCCCTGCATGGTACTGCGACGACTGCGGCGAGACTGTTGTGGCAAAAAGCGAGCCTTGTGCCTGCCCGCGCTGCAGCAGCACAAAGCTGACACGTGACCCGGATACGCTGGATACATGGTTCTCCTCGGCATTGTGGCCGTTCAGCACGCTGGGCTGGCCGAATGAGGACAGCGAAGACCTGAAGTATTTTTACCCCACCAATACGCTGGTAACGGGCTACGATATCATCGGTTTCTGGGTCAGCCGCATGATCTTCTCCGGTCTGGCTTATACCGGCAAGGCACCGTTTGACACGGTATGCATCCATGGCATCGTGCGTGACAGCCAGGGACGCAAAATGAGCAAGAGCCTCGGCAACGGCATCGACCCGCTGGAGGTCATTGCGCAGTACGGCGCAGACGCTCTGCGCTTTATGCTGGTGGACGGCTCCACCCCCGGCAACGACATGCGTTACAGCGAAAAGAAGGTGGAGGCTGCCCGCAACTTTGCAAATAAGCTGTGGAATGCGACCCGCTTTGTGCTGATGAACCTGCCGGAGGACTTTGAGCCGGGTCTGCCTGCGGATGATCAGCTGGATATGAGCGATAAGTGGGTGCTGACAAAGCTCAATCAGGTCGCCGGTGCAATGACGGACAACATCGAGCACTACGAGCTGGGTCTGGCTGCTGCTAAGATCAACAGCTTTATCTGGGACGTGTACTGCGACTGGTTTATCGAGATTGCAAAGCCGCGCCTGAACTCCGGCGACGCGGGTCAGGCGGATGCCGCCCGCCGTGTGCTGGTGTACGTGCTGGACAAGGCGCTGAAGCTGCTGCACCCGTTCATGCCGTTTATCACAGAGGAGCTGTATCAGGCTTTGCCCGGCTCGGCGGAAACCATCATGACCCAGAGCTGGCCTGTTGTGGACGAGGCGCACAACTGGACAGAGGAGGAAGAGGCCTTTGAAAAGGTGATGGATTACATCAAGGCTGTCCGTACTATGCGCACCGAGATGAATGTGCACCCTGCCAAAAAGACCAGCATGATCATCGAGACGGCAGACGCCGCACCGTTCCAAAAGGCACAGGTATACCTGGCAAAGTTTGCCTTTGCAACGGATGTGACCTTTACTGAAAAGTACGAGGGCAGCACCGACGGTATGGTGCAGGTATCCACCCATGCGGCACGCGGCTTTATCCCCATGATGGAGCTGATTGACCGTGATAAAGAGCTTGCACGCCTGAACAAAGAGAAGGCAAAGACTGAAAAAGAGCTGAATATGTTCAAAAATCAGCTGGAAAACCCCAAGTTTGTAGAGCGTGCACCTGCGGCTCTTGTGGAAGAGATCCGCGGTAAGTTTGCAAAGAGCCAGGATAAGCTTGCCAACATTGAGCAGAGCATCCGGGCTTTGGGCTGAGAAGTCCGCAGCAGAGAGGAGAACAGCAACGGAGCAAAGGCTTGAGCGTCCCCCACTGGGGGTCATTGTCTGGCGGGTGATTTTTACCGCCGTACTGATCGGCTGCATCGCATTTATCTTTTCAAACTCCATGAAGATCGGCGCTGTGTCGGAGGGAGCAAGCGGTCATGCCATGTCGCTGCTGCAAAGGGTTTTGGTGCGTCTGGGTATGCCCGGCATTGCACAGCATTTGACACAGCGCATCGTGCGCAAGCTGGCTCATTTTTGCGAATTTGCGCTGGAGGGCTTTTTGCTGATGCTCTGCGTACGGGCATATACAGGACGCTTTGTCCGCTACACCTGCTGGGCAATGCTCGGCGGGCTGCTTACCGCGCTGGCGGATGAAACGATCCAGTTGTACTCACCCGGGCGCAGCAGTCAGGTGACGGATGTCTGGCTTGACTTTGCCGGTATACTGGCAGGGATCATCGCCGCCATTGTCCTGCTGCTGTTGATCCGTCTCTGCTTTTTTCATCGGAACAAGGAGTATATGCAATGACCATCGAACAGGCAAACCAGTATTTTGCCGCTTTGCCGGAGGGCTTTGCCTCTGTCGAGCAAGTACAGGCGGCTTTGCCGGACAAGGTGAAGCAGGTGTCGTTTATCGGCGTGGCAGGCACAGCAGGCAAAACAGCAGTTGCGCAGTTTTTGGCGTCTATCCTGCGTGCCGCCGGTATTTATGCGGGTGTGTATTGTGCAGGGAGCGGGCCGCTTTCTTCCCGCATTATCGTCGGTGAAGCACCGGTAGACCCTGTTTTGCTGGGGGAGGCGGCGCACAGCCTCGCCGATGCCGCCCCGCTGCCAAGAGAAGCGGCTGAGCTGGCGACTGCGGCAGCCTGCTTTGCCGCAGCAGACTGCAAGGCGGCTGTTGTCGAGCTGCCGGATGCCGGGCTTGCAGCGGCACTGCCTTTGATGCCCGTATGCGCTGTCACTTCAATCGGACCGGATGGCGTAAGCAATTCCATCGAGCGGCTTGCGGCGCTGGCCGCAGGCGTCATGCGCAAGGGCGGCATCTGCATTACGGCACCGGAGCAGGCAAAGTCTGTTTTAAGCGAGCTGATCGTTGCCGCAGGAAGGTGCGACTGCGAGCTGGTCGTGCCGGATGCAGAGGACATCACCTTTCTGGAGGCGGAAAAGTTTGCAAGCAGGGTGGATTACGGCGGCTATACGGTATCGCTGGCATTCCCCGGCAAGCTGGCAGCCGGCAATGCGGCTATGGCGGTCGAGCTTGCGCTCGCCCTTTGCCGCAAAGGCTTTGAAATCGGTGACGATGCGATCCTGACTGGCCTGGAAACAGTCGAAAACCGCAGCAGCATCCGGATCCTTTCGCAAAAGCCGCTGGTCGTTCTGGATGCGTGTCGGACGCCGCAGCAGGCAGCGGCTTTGCTCCATGTCTTCAACATGGCAAAGGTGCGGCACATGAGCGCTGTCGTCGGCCTTGCGGAGGAGGAAGGTGCGGAGGCGTTCTTCTCCGCCCTGGAGTGCGGTCTTACACCGGACGAGCAGAAAAAAGACAAGTCAACGATGCCTGGCATGAGCGACAGTCCCTTCGACAAGGTGTATCTTGTCACACCGAAAAGTGTGGACGAGGCGCTGACAGAGCGCCTTGCACAGAAGGCACGCTTCCATTTTGATGTGCAAATGTGCGCAAGCCTTGATGAGGCAGTCAAACAGGCGCATGCCAATACCCGTCGCGGGCTTTTGATTTGCGGCAGTGAGGCGATCGTATGTGAAGCAGCCGACCTGCTTGACCGGTAAGCAAAACTTTTTTAGGGATCCTGCACGGTGTACGGGGTCCCTTTTGTATCTGTGCTTGCCAAACAACACGGACTAAGATAGAATAAGCGCATGTTACTGGTAATTGCGGCAGAAAAGGAATAAATATGGAACTTGATTTTTATACGCTTAGTACTTTGTACCTTGCCTATTCGTTTTTGGGGTGGGTGGGCGAGACGGTCGTCGCAACCATAAAAGGCAAAAGTTTTGCAAGCCGTGGTATGGCGGCAGGTCCATTCTGCTTTGTCTACGGGTTTACGGCGGTACTGCTTGCGGTCGGCTTTGCAGATTTGAGGGCGGCACCGGTATTTTTGTTTTTAGGCTGTGCCGTCGATGCAACGGTGGTCGAGTGGCTGACGGCAAAACTGCTCGAGCGGCTGCATCAGCGCAGGTGGTGGGACTACTCGGCAAAGCGCTTTAACCTGAACGGCTACGTCTGTCTGCAATATTCGCTGCTGTGGGGACTGCTTGGCATGGCAAGCGTGCTGTGGACAAACGGCTGGCTTTTGTGGGTGTATCGGCTGTTGCCGTCCTGGCTGATTCGTCCGGTAATTTGGGTCGCCCTGGTGCTGGCTATATTGGACCAGGTCAGCTCGGCGGTTTTGGTCGGCCGCTATGCGGCATCGCATCCACGGCTTGAGCAGCTGAACGAAAGGCTTGAGCAAGGCTCGGTGTCTTTGCACCGGCGCATTGTGGCGCATGTCGAAAGGCGTATTCAGCATGCCTACCCGGAGGCTGCCCGCCCAGAGCCCGTCAAAGCGGCTGTGCGTCCGCTGAACGCAGCTGACCTGTTGTGGCTGTTCACGGTCGGTGCATTTCTCGGCGATATTGTAGAGACGCTGTTTTGCCGCGTTACGGCTGGTGTTTGGATGAGCCGCTCAAGCCTGGTTTGGGGGCCGTTCAGTGTAGTATGGGGGCTTGCACTTGTGCTGTCGTCGATTTTGCTGCGGCAGAACCATGAGCAAAGCGACCGCAGGATTTTTTTGTTTGGTGTGGTCATGGGCGGCGTGTACGAATATGTATGCAGCGCCGTGGGTGAGCTGCTGTTTGGCGTTATCTTCTGGGATTACAGCGGCTATCGTTTCAATCTTGGCGGGCGTATCAACCTGCTGTATTGTCTTTTTTGGGGCATCGCAGCCGTGGTATGGATCCGCTACGGCTATCCTCTTGTAGAAAAAATTATGGATGCAATGCGCTGCCATGTCCGTGTATGGATGACGTTGCTGCTCGCGGTTTTTATGGCAGTCAACATGGTGGTATCCGGCTTGGCACTTGCACGGTACAACGCCCGTATGGAGGGCATTGCCGCCGACAGCGTGATAGATGTCTACCTTGACGCTCACTTTGATGACGCCCGTATGGAGCTTGTTTATCCAAACGCAAAAAAGCCGGTGCATACCGCCTGAAACAGCAAAAGCTCCCGACTCATTGCAGGTCGGGAGCTTTTGCTGTAAAAACATTTTATGTGCAAAATTTACTGCTGTGCAAAAATTTTGATCTCGTCCTTGTCCATAAAGGCAGCGCCTGCAAAGCCGGATGCCTCAAGCTGACCAAGCTGCTTGCCAAGCTTTTTGCCCTGCGCAAGCGTCGTGACGTTGTAGCTCTCACGCAGCTGCCCGGCTTTTTTCAGTACGGCGGTAAAGTCGGCGTCCTTGCCGTACAGCAGGGCGATTTTCTGCTTTGCGCCGGGGATCCGGTAGCCCTGCTCCAGCAGGATGCCGCATACGCGCTCAAACCCGATGGAGAAACCGACTGCAGGCACCTGTGTGCCCAAAAATTTGCCGACCATGTTGTCATAACGTCCGCCGCCGGCAACGGCACCGCTGAATTGCGGGCAGGTCACCTCAAACACCATGCCGGTGTAGTAGCCCTGACCGCGCACAAGGCTGGGGCAGTACGCCACCTGGTAGCGTCCGTTTGCTATGCTGCTTGCGGTGGATAACACATATTTCAGGTCGTCGGCGATGGCAGGGTCCGCACAGCGTGCAGCCACGGCGTCCAGCGTAACGGTACCGGCGGCGATAAAATCAGCCAATGCGTTGATCGCATTTTCGGGCAGCTGTTTTTCCGTCAGCTCAGCCTTGACACCCTCCGCACCGATTTTGTCCATCTTGTCAAAGGTGATGCAGACCGAGTCCAGCGTATCCGGCGCAAAGCCCATGCTTTCCAGCATGCCGCGCAGGATACGACGGTCGTTGATGTTTACGGTAAAACCGGTAAAACCGATGCCCAGCAGGGCACGGGTGGTCACATCGATCAGCTCGACCTCGGCATTGGGGCTTTCGTCACCCAGTATGTCGATATCACATTGTACAAACTCGCGCAGACGTCCCTTTTGCGGGCGCTCTGCACGAAATACGCGGTCGGTCTGTATGACCTTGAACGGGTGCGGGAGCTTATCCTTATTGGCTGCGTAAAAACGGGAGAGCGGCAGGGTGAGGTCGTAGCGCAGACCCATGTCGGAGAGCTGCTTTGCATCGCCGCTGTCAAGTGCGGCGGTCAGCTTGTCACCGCGCTTGAGCACCTTGAAAATCAGGTTCAGGTTGTCGCCGCCGTCGGATTTGTCAAGGTTTTCCATATCCTCCAGCATGGGGGTGGAAATGCGCTCGAAACCGGCGGCACGGTATGTCTCCAGGATTTTGCCCTGAATGTGGTCACGCAGGGTCTGCTCAGCGGGCAGCAGATCACGCATACCCTTCAATGCTTGCGTTTTCATGTAAGATCCCTCTCTTTTACGTTGAAGCCTCTTTGCATCACATCAGCGCGCGAAAGGGCTTTTATAGTAAGAACACTTACATTATATAGGTTTGCAGCAGATTGTCAACCGCAGCGGGCAGATCGGATGCCAGCATAAAACATGTTCTCAAAGGCAAATGGGAGGAGCAAAAACAGCGGGCGGAAATAAAACTGTCAAATTTGACAAAAATGTAACGAACAGAGGCACGGCTGTCAGAAAAGTGACGGTTAGACGTGAATAACCGCCGAGAAAATACGGCAATTTTGCGCAAAATCTATTGCAAAATGCGGCGGCATTCTCTATAATTAAACCATGCGTGGTAGTACCGGTGCAGGCGCTGAAAGAGAGCAGCGCACCCGGTCAAAGCAGACGGAAGCGCAGCAGCTGAGGGTAAAGGCGGCTGTGCTGACCGTAAAGCAACATTTTGTCAAAAAGGAGAGTATGATTATGACCTATTCGCAGCAAGTACAGAATATGTGCCCGATCACCAAAGGTCCTAAGCATGGTCCTGCTCCCATCCCCGAAGAGGGCGCATGGGTCAAGGCCTATGAGGTCAAGGACATCAGCGGCTACACCCACGGTGTGGGCTGGTGTGCACCTCAGCAGGGCTGCTGCAAGCTGTCGCTGAACATCAAAAACGGTGTCATCGAGGAGGCTCTGGTGGAGACCATCGGCTGCTCCGGCATGACCCATTCTGCTGCTATGGCAGGCGAGATCCTGCCCGGCAAGACGATCCTTGAGGCACTGAACACCGACCTGGTGTGTGATGCTATCAACGTGGCAATGCGCGAGCTGTTCCTGCAGATCGTTTATGGCCGCAGCCAGACTGCTTTCTCTGAGGATGGTCTGCCCATCGGCGCAGGTCTGGACGACCTGGGCAAGGGTCTGCGCTCGATGACCGGTACGATCTTCTCCACCAAAGAGAAGGGCGTGCGCTATCTGGAGCTGACTGAGGGCTACATCAACAAGCTGGCTCTGGATGCCAACAACGAAGTCATCGGCTACCAGTTCGTGAAGCTGGGCAAGATGATGGAGGACATCCGTCACGGCAAGACCCCCAACGAGGCATACGAGAAGAACGTGGGCACCTACGGCCGCTTCAGCGCTGAGCAGGGTGCGGTCAAGTACATTGACCCGCGTGAGGAATAAGAGAGGAGGAACAACTCATGGCAACTTTTGAATCTATGGATCGCCGCATGCCGAAGATTGAGGCATGCCTGAAGGCTAATGGTCTGGAGTCTCTGGACGCCTGCAACGAGATGCTCCTCGCTAAGGGCATTGATTGCGATAAGATCGTGCGCGGTGTGCAGCCGATCTGCTTTGACAACGCTGTCTGGGCATATACGCTCGGCACCGCAATCGCCGTGAAGCGCGGCATCAAGGACGCAGCTGAGTGTGCTGCGGCCATCGGCGAGGGCCTGGAGGCCTTCACCATCCCTGGTTCTGTCGCTGAGCAGCGTCAGGTCGGTCTGGGTCACGGCAATCTGGGTGCCCGCCTGCTGAGCGAGGACACCACCTGCTTTGCATTCCTTGCCGGTCACGAGTCCTTTGCCGCAGCCGAGGGCGCTATCGGCATTGCACGTACCGCAAACAAGGTGCGCAAGACCCCTCTGCGTGTCATTTTGAACGGTCTGGGCAAGGATGCCGCCTACATCATTTCCCGTATCAACGGCTTCACCTATGTGCAGACGGAGTATGATATCCCCACGCAGACCCTGAATGTCGTAAAGGAGATTCCCTTCTCCAACGGCGAGCGCGCAGCTGTCAAGTGCTACGGCGCAAACGATGTCATGGAAGGCGTCGCCATCATGAAGAAGGAGGACGTCCAGTGCTCCATCACCGGCAACTCCACCAACCCTGTCCGCTTCCAGCATCTGGTTGCAGGCACCTACAAAAAGTGGGCTGTTGAAAACGGCAAAAAGTACTTCTCGGTTGCTTCCGGCGGCGGCACAGGTCGTACGCTGCACCCGGATAACGTTGCCGCAGGCCCTGCAAGCTACGGCCTGACTGACTCGCTGGGTCGTGTGCACGGCGATGCACAGTTTGCCGGCTCTTCCTCCGTGCCTGCGCACGTTGAGATGATGGGTCTGATCGGCATGGGCAACAACCCCATGGTTGGCGCTACGGTTGCATGTGCTGTTGCTGCTGCACAGGCTAATGCTTAAAGCCTAAGCGTATAAAGGACTATACAGGAACTGCCTCTTTACGGGGGCAGTTCTTTTTTGTTTTTTGATTCGATTGATCTGCGGGTGTCATTTGTGAAAAATGCGGTAAACTTTGCTGAAAATGGTCTTTGAAAAGTTTAGATACTAGTTTATTGAACAAAAGTGTGATACACTATTGTTATAGTTCGATGAAAAGGCTGGGCGCTTTTGCGGCCTTTGTGCGGAAATCCAACATCGGGAGGATAAGAGTAGAAATGGCTCTGAATTGGAAGAAGAAAAAGACACAGGATCAAGCCGGCGAAATTGCCGATGCTCCCGGCACAGGGATCAAGGTGCAGTCCGGCGGCTGGAAAAAACACCTGAAATGGATCATTCCTGTGGTGTGCATTGCAGCAGTGGGTGCCTTTGTTTTTGTGCGCAAATCAGAAAAAAAGACCGTACATGTGGATACAAGCTATGTGGAGACAACGCCTGAAACACGGGATGTTACCAATACCCTCAGCGGTACCGGCACACTGAACCCGGCAAACACCTACAGCGTGAAGTCGCTTGTAGCCGGTAAGGTGCTGACGTGCGGCGTTGAGGAAGGCGACATCGTAGAGGAGGGTGCTGTGCTGTACACGGTCGACTCCTCCGACACAAAGACAAAGCTTGAGCAGGCGGAGATCCAGCTGCAGCAGAGCCAGCGCAATTACGAAAAGACTGTAGAGCGCCAGTACGTCCGCGCGGAAGTGGACGGAACGGTAAGCGTGCTGAAGGTCGCCAAGGGCGATGATGTGACCAGCGGACAAGAAGTCGTCATCCTGCGTGACAGCTCAAAAATGACGTTGTCGCTTGAGTTTCCGGCAGCGGATGCGGCAAACTTCAGTGTGGGTCAGAGTGCGGTTGTAACGTTGGACGGCACGTTTGAAACAGTGGAGGGCACGATCTCGAATGTGACGGGCACGGATGCGCTGAGCACGGGCAATCTGCTTACCCGCACGGTTACGATTACGATCAAAAATGCCGGCAGCCTTACGACAGCGCAGGCGGCAACGGCAACGATCAACGGCATCGGCTCTATTGGCAGCGCAACGCTTCAGTATCAGGCAGAGCGCACCCTGACAACGCTGAGCGCAGGCACCGTAAGCGCAATCAATGTGCGTGAGGGCGGTGCGGTAAAAGAGGGCGATATCATCCTTGAAATTACCGGTGACGACTTGACGGAGTCCATTCAGTCCGCAAGCGAGTCGCTGCGCAATCAGGAGCTTTCGGTGCAGAACCTGCAGGATACGATGGCAAATTATACCATTACTTCGCCCATCAGCGGCACCATCATTGAAAAAAAGACAAAGCTGGGTGATGCTGTGACCGCAAGCACCGAGCTTTGCACGATTTACGATTTGAGTTATCTGGAGATGAACATCGATGTCGATGAGCTGCAGGTCAGCTCGCTGGCAGTCGGACAAAAGGTAAAAATCACAGCGGATGCTGTGGAGGACAGCGTTTATGAGGGTGTTGTGACCCGTGTGTCGATGAAAGGCAGTACGAACGGCGGCACAACGACCTACCCGATCACGATCCACATTGATGAGACGACCGGTCTGCGTCCCGGCATGAATGCAAATGCGGAAATCGTGATCGAAGAGGCGAGCGATGCTCTTGTTGTGCCGAATGCCGCTGTCGTGCGCGGCGGCTATGTGCTGGTTACAAAGGACTCGCCGAGCGCCGTAAATGAGGATACCAGCTTGACAGCCCCGGACGGCTATGTTTACGTTAAAGTTCGGACGGGTGTCAGCGATGATGACTACACACAGATCGTCAGCGGGTTGACTGCCGAGGATCATGTGGGCTACGACCCGAGCTCGGTGAGCAGCGACAGCTATTACGGTTACTGATGCAGGAGGGCATAGATGAGTGCTCTGATAGAATTTGATGAGGTCTGCAAGTTTTACCATATGGGCGATACCACGGTAAAAGCGGCAGATCACATTAGCATGAAGATCAACAGGGGTGAGTTTGTAGCCATTGTGGGTCAGTCTGGCTCGGGCAAATCTACCTGCATGAACATTATCGGATGCCTGGATGTGCCGACTGCTGGCACCTATCGGCTGGACGGACGTGACGTGGGCAAAATGAGCCGCAATGAGCTTGCGGCGATCCGCAACGAGAAGCTTGGGTTTATCTTTCAGCAGTACAACCTGCTGCCGCGTCTGAACCTGCTGGAAAATGTGGAGGTGCCGCTGATTTATGCAGGTGTCCCCGGCTCGGTCCGCCACGCCCGCGCAAAGGAAGTGCTGGCGATGGTTGGCCTGGGCGACAAGCTGAAGAACAAACCGAATCAGCTTTCCGGTGGTCAGCAGCAGCGTGTTTCGATCGCACGGGCGCTGGTGCGCAACCCGGCAATTATTCTGGCGGACGAGCCTACCGGTGCGCTGGACTCGCATACCGGCCGTGAGGTGCTCGGTATGCTGCAGGATCTGCACAGTCAGGGGCATACCGTGGTGCTGATCACGCACGACAACTCGATTGCGGTGCAGGCAGAGCGCATCATCCGTCTGGAAGACGGCAAGGTTGTATACGATGGCGATGCTCATGCCCCGCAGGCGGTAGTGCAGTCCGCATTTGTATCTGCGGAGCGTCCTGCGGTACAGGAGGGCGAAAAATGATCCTTGAAACATTTCGGCAAGCCATCCGGAACGTGTGGAGCAACAAGCTGCGCACATTTCTGACGATGCTTGGTATTATCATCGGCGTTATGGCAGTCATTGTTATCGTTGGTCTGGGCAACGGCATGACCCAAAGCGTCCGTGACAGCTTTGCATCGATGGGCACAAATACGCTGAACATCTCGGTTTACAAATCCGGGTCGCGCTGGGTGTCGGTCGATGACATGTACAAGATTTTTGAAAAGCATTCGGATCTGCTGAGCAATGTCTCGCCGCAGGTCGATTTCACCGGCACGGTAAAGATCGGTACAAAGAAGTACCAGTATACCACTGTTATGGGTGTAAACGAAGAATACACCCAGATGAAAAATTTTACCGTCGCAAAAGGGCGCGGCCTGCAGTATATGGATATTGAGGACAACAAGCAGGTGTGCGTCATCGGCGACTACCTCAACCGTGTGGCCTTTGGCGGCAACGGTGTGGGCAAGACACTGAAGATCGGTGCAAACAAGTTCCGCATTGTCGGTGTGCTTAGCGCTAAGGTAAAAAATTTGGTCATGCAGGAGGGCAGCGAGGACGACTGCATTTATCTGCCCTACACAACAGCTACGCGCCTGACACGCTCAAGCGCAACAAGCGGCTCGTATCTCGGCATTCTGGTAGATGAGAACTATGCAAATGATGCAAAGGCTATGCTGGAGACCGAACTGTATGATATCCTGAAAAGCGACAACTACTACATTTACAGTGCAAGCACGTGGCTGGAGGAGGCCAACAAGATGGTCAACATGATCATCCTGGTGCTGGCTGGTATCGCCGCATTGTCGCTGCTTGTCGGCGGCATCGGCATTATGAATATTATGCTGGTGTCTGTTACAGAGCGCACCCGTGAGATTGGCATCCGCAAGGCGATGGGCGCAAAAGAGCGCACGATACTGGGGCAATTTGTTGTGGAGGCAGGCATCACGTCCGCTTTTGGAGGTGTGGTCGGTATCGTGATGGGCTATTTTATTTCGCAGCTGGCAAACCAGTTTATCCTGCCAAGTATTGCAAGCTCTGCCGATATAGGAAACATAACGGTGATTCCGTCGTTCAACTCGGTCGCGATCGCTTTTGGCGTCTCCGTCGGCATCGGCGTGCTGTTCGGCTATCTGCCGGCGCTGCGCGCGGCACGTCTTAACCCCATTGAAGCACTGCGGTATGATTGATATTGACCCTCCCGCAGAGATAGAGAAGCAAAGAAGGGAATTGACTATGAAAAAACGTCTCCTCGCACTCCTGCTTGCGGTGAGCATCGCATTCTCTGTGCTGGTGCCCGCGGTAAGCGCCGCAAGCAACAACTCGGCTGTTCAGACAGCAATCACCCTGGGCGCCATCAGCAGTGACCAGGCAAACAATTTGAGCGACCTCGTCACACGCGGCGCCTTTGCAAAAATGCTGGTATGTTTTTCCAGCTACCGTGAAAGCGTTGCCTCACAAGGTACGGTCGGCACCTTGTATAAGGACGTGCAGAATACGTCGCAGTGGGCACCGTACGTGCGCATTGCTGTGCAGCAGGGCTGGTTGAATGGCTATACCGACGGCACCTTCCGTCCGGATTCGGCGGTCACGCTGGAGGAAGCGTGTACGGCTGTGCTGAAGCTTCTGGGCTATAAGATGACAGACCTGGCAGGGGCATTCCCTACAGCGCAGCTTAACAAAGCAAACGAGATTGGCCTGCGCAGCTATATGGACCGCAAGCAGGGCGACCAGATGACGTATGATGACATTACACTGCTGATGTACAATGCGCTTGTTGCAAACACAGCAAATGGCGGCACCTATGGTACAACGCTGGGCTTTACAGTCTCAAACGGCCAGGTGGACACGTCCTCTGTTATGATGAGCAGTCTGTCCGGCCCATATGTAGCAGGGGATAACACGCAGCTGCCCTTTACCCCGCAAAAAGTCTATCGAAACGACAAGACTGCTGAATCGGCTGAGCTGGATAAGTACGATGTGTACTACTACAGCGAAAGTTTGCAGACTGTATGGATCTATACCAAGCGTGCAGCCGGTCGTGTCAGCGCAGTGCTGCCCAGCGCCAGTGCGCCTACATCGGTTACGGTGGCCGGCAAGACTTACACACTTGGCACAACGGCAGCGGCCTCAAAGGTCTCCAGCCTCAACGGCGGCGGTGTGGGCGAGGTCGTCACGCTGCTTTTGGGCATGAACAACGTTGTGGCGGATGTCGTAACGGGCGAAGAAGCGGACAATGTCTTTTACGGTGTTGTGACAGACTCGCTGCGTTCGCTGGTTGAAGAAAACGGCGCAGATGTCACACAGGTCGTTACGGTAAGCTGTACGGATGGCGTGAGCCGTCAGGTGAATGTGGCGAAGGACCTGAACTTCCCGAAAGGGTGGCTTGTCCGGATCGATGTGAATTCGGACGGCGAAAATGTTACAGCGATCAGCTCTAAAAATCTGAGTGGAAGCATTAACGAGTCCGCAACGTCGCTGGGAGATTATGCCTTTGCCGATGATGTGGAAATTCTGGATACAACATCGGAGGGTGTGGCTGGGACTGTTCGTCCCAGCCGCCTATCGGGGGTAAACTTAAAAAGCTCTGATGTGCGCTATTATACGCTGAACGACAAGGGGCAAATCGACCGTTTGATCCTCAACGATGTCACCGGCGACTTGTGGGACTACGGTGTGCTGGATGATATCAAGACAATTGCAACGAATGCAAGCTCTGTCACAGAAATCGTGAAAAAGCTTGCCGCTTCCGGCAACTCGTCCGGCTCTTCCGATTCCTCGGGCAGCTCCAGCGATACCACTGCTGACAGTACGGTAAGCACGGCTGCAGAGGTTGCCTCCAGTCTGCGCAACATTCTTGTCCCCACTACCAGCGAGATCCTGTGGGGCGTTTTGGATGGAAGCATCCTCAGTACGGTTTGGAGCCGTCTGACAAGCAGCACCGGTCAGCTCACAAGTCTTGCATTTACGCAGATCGGCAAGCTGATGGGTGAGCCGTTTGAAACCATCTTCGGCTTTGTCGGCAGCGGTGCAACGTATCTGTGCTATGTAAACGGCGGCTATACCGCATACGCGACGTCCATTAAGTATCCGGTACTGGCAGGCGGCATTGCCGTCCGCAAAGAAATCAATGGCGAGGTCAAGGCAATGGTTCAGCTGATGCCGTGCCGGATTGATAAGCTGGGTGCTGCTTCGGCTATGTCGGACGGTACCCGCTACGAGATAGCAGACAACACCTGTGTGTACCTGTGGTACAAAGGACAGTATTATGTGACGAGTCTGACGTCTGTAAACTCGGAGGACTATAAGCTGATTGGCTGGTATGACAATTTCGGCTGTACCGCAGGCAAGCAGATCCGTGTGATCGTTGCAGTCAAGAACGACTGATGCAGTATTACAGTTTACCACGTATATGGCTGCGCAACATGCGCGGCATTGTGTACCCGCGCCGCTGCCCCTTCTGCGGCAGGGTGCTCGGCAGTGTCTTTGCGTGTGAGGAATGCGCACCTGAGCGTGAGTCCTTGCGCCGAAAGCCGGTTATGCGGCTGAATGGTGAGCAGCATTACCTGCATCACGTTGTTGGTGCGGCTGCACCGTTTGAATACAAAAAATGCGTACGCCGTGCGATATTGCGTGCAAAGTACGAGGGGGAGCCATGGGTCGCGGTAGAGCTTGGTACTTCGCTTGCACAGCTTGCGTTTGGCAGCGAAGTTCAAATGGTCGGCTCGCAGCCTGTGCCGCAGCCTGTGGCAGGCGTCAGCCTCGGGTACGACTGTATCGTGCCTGTGCCGGCATCCGGCCGGCAGCGCGGCTACAATGTGCCGGAGCTTATGGCGCGACCGCTCGCACAGGCACTGCAGCTCCCGCTGGAAGCACAGCTGCTCACATCTCCCGGCAAAAAACGCCATCAAGCCGGGTTGCCGCTGGACGAGCGGCTGCTCAATGTGGCGGGCGCGTTTCGTGTGCAAAAACCAGAGGATGTCGAGGGTAAGCGTGTGCTTCTGGTGGATGATGTGATCACGACCGGAGCAACCGCCACAGCCTGCGCACAGGCGCTGATGGCAGCCGGTGCGGAAAGTGTATTTGCACTTGCGCTCGCAACGGTTGAGTTTGAGCACTCCCCGGCCGGCAAACAGCCGATTTGGGAAGATGAAGAAGGATAAAACAAAGCCTGACCGTTTTTGTTCGGTCAGGCTTTGTTTGTCGTAATACAGCAATCAGTTCATCTTTTTGCCGAAGAATTCAACTTCCTTTGAAATAAACTGCATCAGCTCATCAAATGCATCCGGTGTCAGGCTCTGTGCGCCATCACACTTTGCCTTTGCAGGGTTATTGTGTACTTCGATCATCAGTCCATCTGCACCTGCTGCAACCGCAGCCTTAGCCAGCTGCGGTACCATCCATGCATGACCGCAGGCGTGACTGGGGTCAACAACAACAGGCAGATGGGTCATTTTGTGCAGCATCACCACACCGGCAAGGTCAAGCGTATTGCGCATGCTGTTTTCAAAAGTACGGATGCCGCGCTCGCAAAGGATAACATTTTCGTTGCCCTCAGCCATAATGTACTCTGCGCTCATCACAAGTTCTTCCAGCGTGTTCGCAAGCCCGCGCTTGAGCAGCACCGGTTTTTTCTGGCGTCCGACTGCCTTTAGCAATTCAAAATTCTGCATATTGCGCGCGCCTACCTGGATCAGGTCAACGTTTTCAAACAGGGGCAGATGCTCGGTGTTCATGATCTCGGTGACAATGGGCGCACCGGTGGCACGGCGCGCCAGCTTGAGCAGGTCCAACCCCTCACTGCGCATTCCCTGGAAGGAGTAGGGCGAGGTGCGCGGCTTAAAAGCACCGCCGCGCAGCAGTGAAGCGCCCGCAGCCTTGACACGCTGCGCACAATAAGTGATCTGCTCCTCACTTTCGATGCTGCATGGGCCGGCAATCACGGCAAAATTACCGCCGCCGATTTTGACGTCGTTCACATCGACAACGCTGTCATCCGGGTGGAACTTGCGGTTTGCCTTTTTGTAAGGCTCAGACACACGGCGACACGTCTCAACGACAGGGTTTGCCATGACCCAACTCTCCGCGATGGCTTTCGTGTCACCGATCAGGCCAAGAATATGGGTGTCACTGCCCTTTGAGTCGTTGATCTGCAAGCCCATTTCCTGCAACTCATGGCAAAATTCGCGCACCTGAATATCGGGTGCATCCTGTTTCAATACAATAATCATAGCAGTTTCTCCTTTACCGAGCTTTGGCTGTCCGGCAGGGAGAGCGGCTCCGTTGCCGTAAGTTATGGACATCGAACTTCATTGTCCTGAAGTGTGCGAGGTTATGATATCACTTCATTGTTCTGAAGTCAATAGAAAAATCAAACTTTCTTAAAATTATGCAAAAGGCACCCGCTTACCGCGCGCCGATAAGTTTGCGTCAAAGGCTGGTTTCATCCGCACAGGTGTGCTAAAATAAGGGTGCAGTCCGTAAGCAGGAGAAGGGAAATCTGAAAATGGGAAAAGAAGCAAAAACAAATGCGATGCGCATTTTGGAGCGTGCAAAGGTTGCGTATACGGCGCACGAATACCCTCACGAGGAGGGTGTGGCCGTTGACGGCATACACGTGGCACAAAGCCTTAACGAGGACCCGGCAATGGTGTATAAGACACTGGTTACACAGGGCGCAAGCCGCAACTATTTTGTCTTCGTCATCCCGGTGGCGGCAGAGCTGGACCTTAAGGCGGCAGCCCGCAGTGTCGGCGAAAAAAATGTTGCAATGATCCATGTGGCAGATATCAACAAGGTGACAGGTTACGTTCGTGGCGGCTGCAGCCCGGTGGGAATGAAAAAGCAGTATACGACGGTGTTTGATGAAAGCGTTCTATCGCAAAAAATGGTTTATGTTTCGGGCGGGCGCATTGGCACGCAGATCTGCTGTGCTCCGGCTGATTTGATTCGTGCTGCCAGGGCAACAACGGCACATATTATCTTCTGACCGGTGCGGACCGATCTTACACGAAACTTACAAAAAATATAAGTCATACTACAAAAGAAAATTGGTGGCGAAACTGCACAAAACTTTTGAAAGTTTTTTGTCGGCATGAGAACACAAGGTAGAAATTGCACAGACAGTCTTTGCAAAGCGTTTTTTTTGCCGTAAACTGTATGCATAACAAGGACGTAGACGGCTTTACAGGTCGTCTCTGCCCGCTGCGAGGGTACAAGCACAGAGAATGCGGAGGAAGCCTTTCATGCAGGAAAAATTGTTTCAAAACACGAAACAGATCGTGGCATCCGGGTGTGAGGGACATCGTGCAGCCCTGTGTGCGTGCAACGAGCGCAAATGTGTAAATTAAGGCCGTGGTGTAGCTGCACCGCAGCCTTTTTTGTTTGGTTTAGGAATAGAAAGAGAGGCATAGCAACGATGGTACGTAAAGTGGCAGTGATCATGGGCTCGGACAGTGACTGGCCTGTCGTGAAGGGAGCGTGCGCACAGCTCAAAGCGCTGGACATCCCGTTCGAGGCACACATCCTTTCGGCACACCGCACGCCGGCACAGGCGGCTCAGTTTGCAAGACAGGCAAAGCAGAACGGGTTTGGCGTGATCCTGTGCGCTGCCGGCATGGCGGCGCATCTGGCAGGTGCCTTTGCCGCAAACACGACACTGCCTGTGATCGGCATCCCCATGAAGGGCGGTGCGGTGGACGGGCTGGATGCATTGCTGGCTACGGTCCAGATGCCGAGTGGTATTCCGGTTGCAACCGTTGCACTGAACGGCGCAAAAAATGCCGCCTGGCTTGCGGCGGAAATTCTTGCCCTGAGCGATGACACACTGGCAGAAAAGCTGGAGTCGGAACGTATCGTGATGGAAAAACAGATCGCAGCAAAGGAAGAAAAGCTGCAGGCAGAAATCGCGGCACTGTAACCGGGTTTACGCAATGGACGGTCTGCGACAGATAAGGCTTTAGTCAAAAGGAGAACGAATGTCTGATTTTACATACTCGCTGCATGAGGAATGCGGTGTCTTTGGCATTTATGACCGCGCAGGGACGGAGGATGTTGCTGCTGCGGCTTATTCGGCACTGTATGCGCTGCAGCACCGCGGGCAGGAGAGCTGCGGCATTGCCGTAAACGATGACGGCGTGATCAACGGTCATCGCGATTTGGGGCTGGTCAACGAAGTTTTCACCCCGAAGGTTTTGGCATCGGTTGCAAAGCCGGGTGCCCGTATGGCGACCGGTCATGTGCGGTACGCGACTGCCGGCAGCCGTGTGCGTGCAAATGCACAGCCTATGATCGTTCGTCACGGCCGCGGCACGATGGCGCTGTGCCACAATGGCAACCTTACCAATGCGATCGAGCTGCGCACCAAGCTTGAAAACGAGGGCGCAATTTTTCATGGTTCATCCGACACCGAGGTCATCTGCTACCTTGTCACCCGTAACCGACTCAAGTCGGGCAGTATCGAGATGGCAATCAGCATGACGATGGATGTGCTTGAAGGCGCTTACAGCCTTGTCATTATGTCGTCCACAAAGTTGATCGCCGTGCGTGACCCGCGCGGCTACCGCCCGCTGTGCATCGGTACCTTGCCGGGCGGCGGCTATGTGTTTGCCAGCGAGAGCTGTGCACTGGACGCTGTGGGTGCAACCTTGCTGCGTGATGTTGAGCCCGGCGAGATCGTCGTTGCTGACTCTAAGGCAGAGGGGCTGCGCAGCATCCGTACGCACTGCAACAGCAAGGATACACAGATGTGCGTATTTGAGTTTATCTATTTCTCCCGTCCGGACAGCGTGATCGAGGGCAGCTCGGTGCACGAGGCACGCAAACAGGCAGGCCGCTACCTTGCACAGGAGCATCCTGTTGAAGCGGATGTGGTCATTGGCGTACCCGACTCCGGTCTGGATGCTGCACTTGGTTATTCGCAGGAAAGCGGCATCCCGTACGGCATCGGGTTTATCAAAAATAAGTATATCGGACGCACCTTCATCCAGGGCAGCCAGAAACAGCGTGAGAACAGCGTGCGCATCAAGCTGAACGTTGTGTCAAGCACTGTGCGCGGCAAACGCGTGGTCCTTGTGGACGACTCTATCGTCCGCGGTACGACATCGGCACGTATTATCAACCTGCTGCGCGATGCCGGCGCAAAGGAAGTGCATTTCCGTGTCTCGGCACCTCCGTTCAAATATCCGTGCTACTTCGGTACGGACATCCCGGATCAAAAGCTTCTGGTTGCGACCGGGCGCAACATCGAACAGATCAATGAGATCATCGGCGCAGATACGCTGGGCTACCTGTCGACTGAGCACGTGGTAAAGCTTGCAAAAAATGCAAAGTGCGGGTTCTGCACAGCCTGCTTTACCGGCGAGTATGCCGTAAAACCGGAGACAGTGCTTTCTACCGATATCCATGAACGTCACCTGAACGACCGTCCTGAAAACGAAAAGAAGTTAGGAGAGTAACAAGATGGAAAAGAGCTATTCTGAAAGCTATGCAGCAGCCGGCGTTGATATCACTGCCGGCTACCGCTCTGTAGAACTGATGAAGCAGTATGTGGCTCGCACGATGAACGAGCACTGCATCGGCGGCTTGGGCGGTTTTGGCGGTTTGTTTGAGCTTGACTGCACCGGCTATAAGCACCCGGTGCTGATCTCCGGCACAGACGGCGTCGGCACCAAGCTGAAAATCGCCATGATCATGGATAAGCATGACACCATCGGCATTGACTGCGTTGCTATGTGCGTCAACGATGTGATCTGTGCAGGTGCAAAGCCACTTGTCTTCCTTGATTACATTGCGTGCGGACGCAACATCCCCGAAAAGATTGCGGAGATCGTCAAGGGCGTGGCAGAGGGCTGCATTCAGGCAGACTGCTCCCTGGTGGGCGGCGAGACCGCAGAGCATCCGGGCATGATGCCGGAGAACGAGTACGATCTGGCCGGCTTTACGGTTGGCGTTGTAGACAAAGAAAAGATTTTGAACAACGATACCATGACCCCCGGTGATGTGATCCTTGCGCTGCCCTCTACCGGTGTGCACTCCAACGGGTTTTCGCTGGTACGTAAAATTTTTGATATTGATGGCAACCCTGATGTGCTGAAGACCGCCCCGGAAGAGCTGGGCGGCAAAACCCTTGGTGATGCGCTGCTTGCGCCGACCAAAATTTATGTCAAGCCGGTCCTCAAGGTGCTTGAGCAGGTGGATGTGCGCGGCATCTCCCATATCACAGGCGGTGGTTTCTACGAAAATATCCCCCGCAGCCTGAAAAAAGGCTGCTGTGCCCGCATCAACAAGGCGGATGTGCGCACACCTGCGCTGTTCAGCCTGATGCAGAAGACGGGCGATATCTCTGAGCATGACATGTTCAATACCTTCAATATGGGCGTCGGTATGGTGCTCACGGTACCGGCAGAGCAGGCAGACAAGGCACTGGAAATTCTGCATGCGAATGGAGAACCGGATGCATACCGTCTGGGCGTGATTGCAGAAGGCGAGGGTGTTGAGCTGTGCTGAACATTGCGGTTTTAGTTTCCGGCGGCGGCACAAATTTGCAGGCACTGCTGGACAGTGAGGCACGCGGCGAAAACCCGAACGGCAAGATTACGCTGGTGGTAGCGTCAAAACCCGGTGTGTATGCACTGGAGCGTGCTGCCAGGGCTGGCGTAGAGGGATGCGTTGTGCGCCGCAAGGACTATGCCGACAGCACGGCATTTGATGCGGCGCTGCTGGCAGTATTGCACGAGCACAAAATCGACCTGGTCGTGCTGGCAGGTTTTTTGTCGGTGCTGGGGCCGAGTGTAATTGCGGCTTATCCCCGCCGCATCCTGAATGTGCATCCGGCACTGATCCCATCGTTCTGCGGCCCTGGTATGTACGGTCTGCGCCCGCATGAGGCAGCCCTGGCACGCGGCTGCAAGGTGACCGGCGCTACGGTGCATTTTGTCAATGAGGAATGCGACGGCGGACCGATCCTGCTGCAAAAGGCGGTCGATATCCTGCCCGGAGATACCCCTGAAATATTGCAGAAGCGTGTAATGGAACAGGCTGAGTGGAAGCTGCTGCCGAAGGCGGTGGCTATGCTGTGCAGCGGAGAGGTAGAATAATATGGAAAAAATCAACCTGAACGAGTATCTGGCATCCAACGAGTACCCGGGACGCGGCATTGCGGTTGCAATGGCACCGGACGGACGGCAGATGTTTATCGGCTATTTTATTATGGGGCGCAGCGAGAACAGCCGCAACCGTGTGTTTGATCCGGTGCCGGAGCGCGGCGGTATTTGCACGATGGCAGCGGACCCCGACAAGCTGGAAGACCCCAGTCTGATCATTTATAACCCGGTGCTCACGCTGGGCAAGACACACATCGTGACCAACGGTGACCAGACGGACACGATTTACAACATGATGAGCCGTGGCTCAAGCTTTGCGGATGCACTGCGCACACGCACCTTTGAGCCGGACGAGCCCAACTACACGCCCCGCATCTCTGCTGTGGTATACGAGGATGGCAGCTACCAGATGAGCATCCTTAAGTCGGCAGACGGCAATGGCAGCAGTGTGCAGCGCTACTTCTTCGATTACCCGCAGCCCGTGGCCGGCGAAGGACATTTTATCAGCACGTACAAGCACAACGGCAACCCGATCCCGAGCTTTGAGGGTGAGCCGCTGCGCTTTGCCTGCCCCCGCACGATCGGCGATTTTGCACAGGGACTGTGGAGCAGCCTGAACCAGGACAATAAGGTCAGTCTGTTTGCCCGCGTAATTGACCTGGAAAGCGGCGAAAGCGGAGATATGATTTTTAACAAGTATGATGCGGTGTACAGTGACCTGGAAGACCCCGAGGAGCCTGAGCTGCTGCCTGAGGAGCTGGAGATGCTGCGCACAGAGCAGGAAAATAATTGAGGAGGATGCATCTATGAACGAACTGGCTCTGAAGTACGGCTGCAACCCGAACCAAAAACCCAGCCGCATTTATATGGAGGATGGCTCTGAACTGCCCGTCACCGTCCTGAACGGCAAACCCGGGTACATCAATTTTCTGGATGCACTCAATTCCATCCAACTGGTCAAGGAGCTTAAAACAGCCTGCGGACTGCCGGCGGCGGCTTCCTTCAAGCATGTTTCGCCGGCGGGCGCAGCTCTGGGTCTGCCGCTGACGGATGTGGAACGCAAAATGTACCACATTGCGCAGGAAACCGAGCTTTCGCCGCTGGCATGCGCCTATGCCCGTGCGCGCGGCGCAGACCGCATGTCCTCCTTTGGTGACTGGATCGCTTTGTCGGATGTGTGCGATGTACCGACCGCAAAGCTGATTCAGCACGAGGTGTCGGACGGCATCATTGCACCTGGCTATGAGCCCGAGGCGCTGTCGATTCTGGCAAGCAAGAAAAAGGGCGGCTATAACGTGGTTGCCATCGATCCCGAGTATCGCCCTGCCCCCATTGAACATAAGCAGGTGTACGGCATTACGTTTGAGCAGGGACGCAACGAGCTGCAGATCAATGCAGATACCATGCTGAACAACTGGGTCACAGAAAACAAGGATGTGACCGAGGAGCAAAAGCGTGATCTGATCATTGCGCTGATCACACTGAAGTATACACAGTCCAACAGCGTCTGCTATACCTACGGCGGGCAGACAATCGGCGTCGGTGCCGGTCAGCAAAGCCGCATCCACTGCACACGTCTTGCAGGGCAGAAGGCGGATAACTGGCAGCTGCGCCACATGGATAAGGTGCTTGATCTGCCGTTCCGTGCGGATGTTACCAAGCCGAACCGCGACAACGCAATCGATGTTTATATCGGCGATACGCCGGAGGATGTGATTGGCGATGACGTGTGGGCAGAGACCTTTACCGAGCAGCCTGCACCGCTGACGGCGGGAGAAAAGAAAGAGTACCTGAGCCGTGTGAGCGGCGTATGCCTTGGCTCGGACGCATTCTTCCCCTTTGGCGATAACATCGAGCGTGCACGGCGCTCCGGCGTGACGGCCATCGTACAGCCCGGCGGTTCCATCCGTGACCAGCAGGTCATTGATACCTGCAACAAGCATGGCATCGCCATGGCTTTCTGCGGCCTGCGGCTGTTCCATCACTAATCAGCATTCCGGAGGGTGAAGGACAATGAGCAAAAAAATTCTGGTAGTTGGCGGCGGCGGCCGTGAGCATGCCATCATCAAGGCGCTGAAAAAGAGCCCTGACTGCGGCGAGATCTGGTGCGCACCGGGCAACGGCGGCATCGGCTACGATGCCCGCTGCATGAATATCAAGGCGACCGATGTTGAAACGATGGTTGGCTTTGCGGTGACCGAGAAATTTGACTATGTCGTTGTGGCACAGGACGACCCGCTGGCACTTGGCATGGTAGATGCTCTGGCAGCGGTCGGCATACCTGCCTTTGGACCGGACAAAGCTGCTGCGCGCATCGAGGCATCAAAGGTTTTTTCAAAAAATCTGATGAAAAAATACGGTATCCCCACTGCGGAATACGAAACGTTCGATGCACCTGAAAAGGTCATGGAGTACATCCGTGCAAAAAACAAGTATCCGGTTGTCATCAAGGCGGATGGTTTGGCGCTGGGCAAGGGCGTATTGATCTGCGAAAACGAGCAGCAGGCGCAGGACGGCGTAAAAGAGATCATGCTGGACAAAAAGTTCGGTGCATCCGGCAACCATGTTGTGGTCGAGGAGTTTTTGACCGGACCGGAAGTGAGCGTGCTGAGCTTTACAGACGGCAAGGTGGTCAAGCCGATGGTATCATCGATGGATCACAAGCGTGCAAATGATCACGATACCGGCTTGAATACCGGCGGTATGGGCACGATTGCCCCGAACCCCTACTACACGCCGGCTGTTGCTGCAGAATGCATGGAAAAGATTTTTCTGCCGACGATCCGTGCGATGAGCGCCGAGGGCTGCCCCTTTAAGGGCTGCCTGTACTTTGGCCTGATGCTTACGCCGGACGGTCCGAAGGTTATTGAATACAACTGCCGCTTTGGTGACCCTGAAACGCAGGTGGTACTGCCCCTGCTGCAGAGCGACCTGCTCAAAGTCATGACTGCTTGCACAGAGGGTACACTGGAGCAGACAGAAGTAAAGTTCTCGGACGGTGCGGCGGCCTGTGTGATCCTTGCATCGGGCGGATATCCCGTCAGCTACGAAAAGGGCAAGCCCATCAGCGGTCTGGTAAACGGCCAGATCCCGGATGAGGAAAATGTAACGGTCTATCATTCGGGCACGGCAATCACAGAGGATGGTCAGCTGGTCACGGCCGGCGGTCGTGTGCTCGGTGTTACCGCCGTGGGCAGCCGCCTGCCGAACGCATTGACCCATGCATATGAGGCGGCGGAAAAAATTGACTTTGAAAAGCTGCATAAGCGCCACGATATCGGCATGCGTGCGCTGAAGGCACTGGCAGAGCAGCTGTAACCTGGAAAATCAAAAGGGGGATTCCCGATGGTATATCGTATTTATGTGGAAAAGAAATCCGGCTTTGACGTTGAGGCAAACGGACTAAAAAATGAGCTGGTGTCCCTGCTGGGCATTAAGGAAATCAGAGGTCTGCGTCTGCTTAACCGCTATGATGTGGAGGGCATCGATGAGGCATTGTTTACCCAGTGCATCAGCACGGTGTTCAGTGAGCCGCCGGTGGACAATGTATACGACGAGCTGCCGGTGTCGGGCGGCGTAACGTTTGCTGTGGAGTATCTGCCCGGTCAGTTTGATCAGCGTGCAGATTCTGCCGCGGAATGCATCCAGCTTATCAGCCAGGGCGAGCGCCCACTGGTGCGCTCGGCACGTGTCTACATGCTGGAGGGCGCATTGAGCGCAGAGCAGGTCGAAGAGATCAAGAAATATGTCATAAACCCGGTGGAGGCACGTGAGGCGGCCCTGGAGACAAAGTCAACGCTGAAGATGGAGTACCCTGTGCCCACAGCTGTTGCTGTACTGGACGGCTTTAATGCGTTGAATGAGGCAGGGCTCGCAAAGTTTGTGGAAGAAAAGGGTCTTGCAATGGATCTTGGCGACATCAAGTTCTGCCAGGATTATTTCCGCTCGGAGCTGCGTGACCCCACGATTACCGAGATCCGCATGATCGACACCTATTGGTCCGATCACTGCCGCCATACCACCTTTGGCACGATCTTGGATGATGTGCAGATCGACGATGCCGTGGTACAGGAAGCCTTTGATCGCTATATGAAAATGCGCGAGGATTTGGGACGCACAGGCAAGCCCCGCTGCATGATGGACCTTGCTACAATCGGCGCCCGCGAGCTGAAAAAGCAGGGCATGCTGAAAAACCTGGATGAAAGCGAAGAAATTAACGCCTGTACAGTCAAAATCAAATGCGACGTCAACGGCAAGGATGAAGACTGGCTGTTTCTGTTCAAAAATGAGACGCACAACCACCCCACCGAGATCGAGCCCTTCGGCGGTGCAGCTACCTGCATCGGCGGTGCGATTCGTGATCCGCTGTCCGGACGCAGCTACGTTTACCAGGCAATGCGTGTGACGGGCGCAGGCGACCCGCTTGCACCTGTAGGTGAGACGCTGCCCGGCAAGCTGCCGCAGCGCAAGCTGGTTACGACTGCTGCGGCAGGCTATTCCTCTTACGGCAATCAGATTGGTCTGGCAACAGGTCAGGTGGACGAGATTTATCACCCCGGCTATGTTGCAAAGCGCATGGAAATCGGCGCAGTTGTGGGTGCAACGCCAGCATCGCATGTCCGCCGTGAGTGCCCCGCACCCGGTGACGTGATCGTTTTGCTGGGCGGAAGAACCGGCCGCGACGGCATCGGCGGCGCAACCGGCTCCTCCAAAGCACACAACCTTGGCAGTCTGGAGCATTGCGGTGCTGAGGTGCAAAAGGGCAACGCCCCCATCGAGCGCAAGCTGCAGCGCCTGTTCCGGCGTGAAGATGCCTGCCGTATGATCAAGCGCTGCAATGACTTTGGCGCCGGCGGCGTGTCTGTTGCAATCGGCGAGCTGGCGGATGGACTGTACATTGATCTGAACAAGGTCACCAAGAAATATGACGGACTGGACGGCACGGAGCTGGCAATCAGTGAGAGCCAGGAGCGTATGGCTGTTGCGCTTGCCCCTGAGGATGTCGACCGCTTCATCGCTATCGCCACGCAGGAAAACCTTGAGGCTACCCCTGTGGCAAAGGTCACGGAGGAAAAACGCCTGAACATGGTGTGGAACGGTGTGTCCATCGTCAACATCAGCCGCGAGTTCCTTAACTCCAACGGTGCAGAGAAGCACCAGAACGTCCATGTGGAAAAGGGTCAGGTGTGGCAGCCGCAGTGGGCAGGGCTTACTTTCAGCCAGAAAATGAAGAGCATGGTCGCAGACCTGAATGTCTGCAGCAAAAAGGGTCTGTCAGAGCGCTTTGACAGCACGATCGGTGCCGCAACGGTCCTGATGCCCTTTGGCGGTGCCTATCAGCTTACCCCGCAGAATGCAATGGTCGCAAAGCTGCCGGTTGATGGCGAAACCAACACCTGCTCGGGCATGGCATGGGGCTATAACCCCTACCTGACCAGCCAGAACCAGTATGTGGGTGCACGGCTTGCAGTCGTTGAAAGCGTGACAAAACTGGTGGCCTCCGGCTTCCGGTATGAGGACGCCTACCTTACCTTCCAGGAGTACTTTGAGCGGCTTGGCAATACGCCGGAGCGCTGGGGCAAGCCGCTGGGCGCATTGCTGGGCGCTCTGGATGCACAGATGGGTCTCGGCATTGCCTCAATCGGCGGTAAAGACAGCATGTCCGGCTCGTTTGAGCAGCTGGATGTACCCCCGACGCTGGTATCCTTTGCCACCGCGATCGGCAAGGCAAGCCGTGTGATCTCTACCGAGTTCAAAAAGCCGGAGAGCACTGTTGTGCTGCTGCGCCCGCTGCTTGACAAAAAGAGCGGATGCCCGCAGTTTGCATCGCTGAAGGCAAATTACAAGATCGCTGAGCAGCTCATTGAGGAGGGTCGTGTCGTAGCGGCTTCCTCCGTTGGCTACGGCGGCATTGCCGAGGCTCTGTTCAAAATGGGTGTAGGCAACCACATCGGCTTCCGCATGGTCACCAACAAAACCACGGGCGAAATGTTTGCGCCAATGTATGGCTCGCTGATCCTTGAAATGGCATCGGATGCGCCTGTGGGCGAGATCCTGGGTGAGACCACCAAGGAATACATGTTTGAGTCTTGCGGCGAAACGCTGGATATGGCACAGCTGCAGGAGCTTTGGGAGGCGAAGCTTGAGCCGGTGTATCCTTACCGCCGGGCGGGCTCTGCGGTGGAGAAAATCAACGGCAGCCTGAAGGCTCCTGCCGCTCCCAAAATTGGCGTTGCAAAACCCAAGGTCATCATCCCTGTGTTCCCCGGTACCAACTGCGAGTACGACACGGCACACGCATTTGCCCGTGCCGGCGCTGACCCGGAAATTCTCGTCATCCGCAACCTGACGCCTGCCGATGTTACAGCAAGCTGCGAGGCTCTTGTCAAAGCCATCGACAATAGCCAGATCGTAATGCTTCCCGGCGGCTTCTCCGGTGGTGATGAGCCGGACGGAAGTGCAAAGTTTATTGCCTCCTTCTTCCGCAATCCTGCCGTGACAGAGGCGGTACGCCGACTGCTGCAGCAGCGTGACGGCTTGATGCTGGGCATCTGCAACGGCTTCCAGGCGTTGATCAAGCTTGGCCTTGTGACCTATGGCGACATCCGCCCGATCACAAATACTGACCCCACGCTGACCTTTAACACGGTCGGCCGTCACCAGAGTATGCTGGTGCGCACCCGTGTTGCTTCTGTCGGCAGCCCGTGGCTGAGCAAGTGCGAGCGGGATGATCTGTTTGAAATTGCCATCAGCCATGGCGAGGGACGCTTTGTCGCCCCGCAGGATGTATTGGACACTCTGGTCAAAAATGGTCAGGTGGCAACACAGTACGTCGACCTGGACGGCGTGCCCACTATGGACCAGCGCTATAACCCCAACGGTTCGCTGCTTGCGATCGAGGGCATTACCAGCCCGGACGGTCGTGTCTTTGGCAAGATGGGTCACTCGGAGCGCAGCGGTCAGTATCTGTATAAAAACGTTACCGGCGACAAGTACCAGCCGATCTTTGAAGGCGGCGTGGACTATTTTAAGGTTTGATGGTACAATAAAGCAAAAACGCTGGAGGAATAACCAATGTCACAGCATGATCGTTATATCAGTCCGTTTTCCACCCGTTACGCATCGGACGAGATGCAGTATATTTTTTCCGACGACAACAAGTTTCGCACCTGGCGCCGTTTGTGGGTCGCCCTGGCGCGTGCCGAGATGAAGCAGGGGCTGACCAATATCACCCCTGAAATGGTCGAGGAGCTGGAGTCTCACGTGGACGACATCAATTACGAGATCGCCATCGAGCGCGAAAAGCTGGTGCGTCATGATGTGATGAGCCATGTTTATGCCTATGGTCAGCAGTGTCCAAAAGCGGCGGGCATTATTCATCTGGGTGCAACCAGCTGCTACGTTGGCGACAACACCGATATTATCGTGATGCGTCAGGGGCTTGAGCTTGTGCGCAAAAAGCTGATCGGTGTGCTTGCAAAGCTTGCCAGATTTGCAGAGGAATACAAGGATATGCCCTGCATGGCTTACACCCATTGCCAGCCCGCCCAGCCAACCACTGTGGGCAAGCGCGCAACGCTGTGGGCAAATGAGCTTGTTATGGACCTGCAGGAGATCGACCACCGTCTGGCAACGCTTCAGCTGCGCGGCGTGAAGGGTACGACCGGCACACAGGCATCGTTTATGGAGCTGTTCAAAGGGGATGCTGATAAGATCCGTGCGGTAGATGCCTCGATCGCCGAAGAGATGGGCTTTGCACCGCAGGCAGTCGTCCCTGTTTCCGGTCAGACATACAGCCGCAAGGTGGATGCATTTATCCTGAATGCTCTGGCGGGTATTGCCCAGAGCTGCATGAAGTTTGCTACGGACCTGCGCCTGCTGGCAAACTTTAAGGAGATGGAGGAGCCGTTTGAAAAAAATCAGATTGGCTCGTCGGCAATGCCGTATAAGCGCAACCCCATGCGCTGCGAGCGTATCTGCGCGCTGGCACGCTACCTGATGGTAGACGTGCTCAACCCCAGCTTTACCACCGGTACGCAGTGGTTTGAGCGTACGTTGGACGACAGCGCCAACAAGCGTGTTGCCATGGCTGAGGGTTTCCTTGCTGCGGACGCGATTTTGAACATCATGCTCAACGTGACCGATGGTCTGGTTGTGTATCCCAAGGTCGTGCGCAGCCGCCTGATGGCTGAGCTGCCCTTTATGGCCAGCGAGAACATCATGATGCAGGCAGTGGAAAAGGGCGGCAACCGTCAGGAGCTGCACGAGCGTTTGCGTCAGCACGCCATCGCTGCCGGCAAGCAGGTTAAAGAGGAAGGCTTGCCCAACGACATGGTTGACCGTATTGCATCGGATGCCGCCTTTGGCTTGACCAAAGAGGAGATCGTTGCAGGTCTTGTGCCCGAAAACTTTGTCGGGCGTGCACCGCAGCAGGTGGAGGAATTTCTTGCGAATGTTCTGCAGCCGGTTTTTGATGCAAACCCGGATGCAGTTGAGCAGCATGCGGCATTGAGCGTTTGATCGAAATACAGAATCATTGACACCGGAGGGCTGCCGCATATGCGGCGGCCTTTTGGCGGTTTTAAGGAGGGCAGACCATGCGTCTGGATAAATACCTTGCCGAAACGGCACAGTGCACCCGCAGCGAGGCAAAATCCATGCTGCAAAAGGGGCATGTGAGCGTGAATGGGGCGGTATGCAAAAAGGGCGATACACAGCTCAAGGACAGCGACACCGTTGCCGTGTACGGCAAGCCGTTAAACTATCAGAAGTTTGTATATATCATGCTGAATAAGCCGGCAGGTGTGGTCAGTGCGTCGACCGATAAGCGCGACACAACAGTTGTGGATCTTGTCGGGGATGCCTATCCGCGCAGACAGCTGTTCCCGGCGGGCAGGTTGGACAAGACGAGCACAGGCTTTGTGCTGCTGACAGACGACGGTGTGTTTGCGCACGAGATCCTTGCGCCAAAGCGACACGTCTGCAAGACATACACCGTCACGATCGACACACCGCTTACCGAGCAGATGTGCCAGGGCTTTGCCGCAGGCGTTACACTGGCGGACGGCACGTCGCTTTCACCGGCAGATGTGACGGCGCTGACACCGGATGGTTTGACAGTGCGCGTTGTGCTGCGGCAAGGCGTATACCACCAGATCAAGCGGATGTTTGGTGTGTACGGTGCGGGTGTCAACGGTTTGCACCGTGATGCGATCGGCGGTTTGGTCATGGATGAGTCGCTTGCACCCGGACAGTGGAGAGAGTTGACCGCTGAGGAGCTCGAGCGGATCCGCCAAGGCTGAATGGCGCATCTTTCACCCTGATTTCAAAGAAACATCACATTTTAGAGCTAAAATAAACAGCAGAACCACGCAAAAAGGTGCTTTTTTGGTCTTGATTGACCCCGAAAGAAAATTTCAACAAGAAAGAATAATTTTTTTTGTTGAAATATGTTGCAAAAGTAAATTCTTTTGTGTAAAATATAGATTGTAATGCAGCTAAATTGTTAAAAATCACAAGCTGCTGCGGTTGCGGTTTGCACAAAGAAGGAAAAGGGGTATCCATTATGGCCAATAGAGTGTTTCAAAGTGTGATCTACCAGATGAAGGATGCGATCAATCGTGTGGTCGGCGTGGTGGATGAGATGGGCACGGTGATCTCCTGCTCAGAGCTGAACCTGATTGGTGAAGTACGTGAGGGCTTTATGACGGAGCGCCTGACGGCAGGCGACCGCTTTGTGCGTGATGGCTACACCTACCAGCAGTTCACGAGTGCAAAGCACAATGATTATGCGGTGTTTGTTGAGGGCGCGGACGAGACAGCCGGTCAGTTTGCTGCGGTGCTGTCCATCAGCCTGCAGAGCATCAAGCAGTATCACGACGAAAAGTTCGATAAAGCCAATTTTATCAAAAACGTTGTGATGGATAATATTCTGCCGGGCGATATCTATGCCAAGGCACGTGAGTTGCATTTTGCAACAGATGTGTCCCGTGTGGTGTTCATTGTGCGTGTGACGAACAGCGGCGATATTTCTGCTTATGACGTAGTCAGCAGCCTGTTCCCGGACAAGCAGAAGGACTTTGTCTTTAACATCAGCGAGACCGACACCGTGCTTGTCAAGGAGATCCGCAAGGGCATCGACCGTACCGACATGGAAAAGCTTGCGGCAAGCATCGTGGATACGCTGTCTGGTGAGCATTACATCAAGTCTGTGGTTGGCATTGGTACACCGATTTCCAACGTCAAGGATCTTGCGACCAGCTTTAAGGAAGCACAGATTGCGATGGAGGTCAGCAAGGTTTTTGATACCGAAAAGCAGATCATCCGTTACGACAACCTTGGCATTGCACGCCTGATCTATCAGCTGCCCACCACGGTGTGTGAGATGTTCCTGCGCGAGGTGTTCAAGCAGGGCAGCATCGAGAGCCTTGATCAGGAGACGCTGTTCACGATTCAGCGCTTCTTTGAAAACAACCTGAATGTCTCCGAGACCAGCCGCGGGCTGTTTGTGCACCGCAACACTCTGGTCTACCGTCTGGAAAAGATCAAAAAGCTTACCGGTCTGGATTTGCGTGAGTTCGACGACGCTATCGTGTTTAAGGTAGCGTTGATGGTCAAGAAGTACCTGTCCAACAATCCGGCCAAATATTAAAATAACCCCGGCTCTGCCGGTGGACTTGAACCGGCCGCTCGCAACCGATGCTGGCCGGTTTCTTTTTGACTATGAACAGTGTGTGAAATAACAAAAATGTCAGGAGCAAATATTACATGATAGATTTTCTCCATGTTTCCAAGGAATATAAAAAAGGCGGAAAGCTTGCCTTGGAGGATATCAACCTGCACATTGATGACGGCGAGTTTGTCTTTTTGCTGGGACACTCCGGTGCGGGCAAATCGACCTTGCTCAAACTGATTCTGCGTGAGGAGCTGCCCAGCGAGGGCAAGGTGTTGGTAGCAGGCAAAGACGTTGCCCGTATGCGCCGCCACAAGGTGCCCTATCTGCGCAGGCAGATGGGCATCATCTTTCAGGATTTCCGTCTGATCCCAACGATGACAGTTTACGAGAATGTCGCTTTCGCTATGCATGTGACCAATGTGCGCAGCAAGGAGATCCGCGACCGTGTGAATTATATGCTGGAGCTTGTGCACCTTGAGGATAAAGCCAATGCCTATCCGGACAGCCTGTCAGGCGGCGAGCAGCAGCGTGTGGCGGTAGCCCGTGCGCTGGCACATGGCCCCAAGCTTGTCATTGCGGACGAGCCTACCGGCAACATTGACCCTGAGCTGAGCCTTGAAATGATGCAGCTGCTTGAGCGCGTGAGCCGGATGGGCCCCACAGTGCTTGTGGTCACCCATGAGCATGAGCTGGTGCATCGTTTCCATCAGCGTGTCGTCACCCTGAAGGACGGGCGCATCGTTTCGGACACACCGGCCGATCCGGAAAAACAGGGTACGTTGGAGCCGCCTGCAGAGGGAACTGCTGCGGCTGATTTTGATGCGGCGCAGAAGGAAGAATCGCTTCTGCGCAAGGCAATGGAACAGGGGGCGGCGCTGAAATGAGAGTTTCTACTTTTTTCTTTCTGAGTAAACGCGGCGTGCGCAACCTGGGCAAGCACTGGGCCATGACCATTGCATGCATCGCATCGCTTGGCGTATGCATGACGTTGAATGCATTCGCACAGCTGGCAGAGGTCAATGTGGACAGTGCCGTAAGTTATCTTGGCCAGCAAAACGAGACTGTCGTTTACCTTGACCCGGAGGCGGATGATGAGACGATCCAGTCTGTCGGCGAGACGATTGCCGCAATGGATGGAATAACCAATGTGGAATATGTCTCAAAGCAGGATGTGCTTAATATCTATCGTGACTACATGGAGGATTACTCCTCCCTGTGGGATGAGTTTGAGACGGACAACCCGTTCAAGGCGAATTACAAGGTCTCGATCAGTGATTTGAGCAAAATGCAGACATTAAGCCGCAAAATGTCCGCCATTACCGGTGTGGTAAAGGTGACTGCACCGGTTGAGATGACAAGCACCTTTGTGCAGATTCAGCAGGCTGTCAGCAAGGGCGGCCAGGCTGTGGTGCTTGTGCTCATGGTAGTCAGTGTTATCACGGTGGGCAGTACCATCCGGCTCAGCGTGTTTGCACGGCGCCGCGAGATCGAGATCATGAAGTACGTGGGCGCAACCAATGGACTGGTTACGCTGCCCTTTGTGGTCGAGGGTCTGACCATCGGTCTGATTGCAGGGCTGCTGAGCTCGGCGGTCAGCATCGGCGTCTATGCGTATCTTGTGCAGGCGTCCGATACGCTCAGCGGCGTGTGGAAGCTTGTTATGGGCAACTCTATTGTACCGGTAAAAAACGTTTGGTCGACCATCATCTTCTACAGCCTGGCCGGCGGTGCGCTCGTGGGCGGTCTGGGCAGTATGTTCTCGATCCGTAAGCATCTGAACGTCTGATAGAAAGGAGCGGCCTGTGAAAAGAGCAATGCATGCAAAACCTTTTCGGCTTGGGGTACCGGCCTACACGCCGCGCCATTTGAAGCCGGAGAGCGCACGCAAAAAAATGGTGCGTGCGGTGAGCCTGGGGCTTGCCTGTATCTGTCTGCTGGCATCCGTGGCAAAGCTGCCGGCAATGGCGGCCTCCAGCGATAAAAATCTGACTGAACTGCAAAATCAGCTCAGCGGGCTGGAAAAGTCTATCAAACAGCACAAAGAGGATCTTTCGGATGCCAAAAAGCAGGAGCAGGTCGCAAAAGAGCTGGAGAGCGAGCTGAAAGAAAAGGTCTCCGTTATCTCATCCCAAATCGCTGTGTTGAGCACAAAGATTGCCGAGGTGCAAAACAGCATCGGCGAGACTGAACAGAAAATCACACAAAAAGAGCAAGAAATCACCCAGAAGGAAACGGATATTGCGAACCAGTGGGGCGATTTCAAAAAACATATGGCCGCGATGCAGGAGCTGCGTGACGGTGGCAGTATAGCAATGCTCAGTGCCTGCAACGACCTGTACGAGCTGCTGACGTTCAGTGAGGTCATGCAGGACGTCTCAATCAAAGACACTGAAATCATGGATAACATGAAAGCGGCAAAGCAGTCGCTTGAAGATGCCAAAACAGAGCTGGAGAACCAAAAGGCAACGCTTGTAAGCCAAAAAAAGGATCTGGATGAGCAAAACAGCCAGATGAAGGCAAAGCAGAGTGAGCTGAATACCAGTATTGCGGAGGCAAAGCTGAGCGCTGCCGAGGCGCAGGAAGCACAGCAGAAGGCACAGGCGGCAATTGAGTCAGACGAGCTTAACTACGATAAGGTCAAAAATCAGATTCAAAAACAGATCGCGGCTGCCGCTGCCAGCAAAACAACGCTGAGCTTTGCAGGCTTTATCTGCCCGCTAAAAAGTTACACACGCATTTCCAGCGAGTATGGAACTCGCAAAAATCCGGTCACGGGCAGACGCACCCTGCATGCAGGCATTGATATTGCAGCGGCGGGCGGCACGCCGATTTATGCGGCGGCAAGCGGCTACGTACAGGTAGCGGGCTGGTCCAGCGGTGGTTATGGCAACTACGTGATCATCTACCACGGCAAGATGTCCAACGGTACGGCGTACTCTACCCTGTACGGTCACATGCGGTCGGTTGCAACCACGGCCGGCAAGTATGTCAAGCAGGGCGAGCTGATCGGTTATGTTGGTTCTACGGGCAATTCTACGGGCAACCACCTGCACCTTGAAGTGTGGAAGGGCGGCAGTAAGGCAAACGCAGTAAACCCCCGCAGCTATATTCCGTTCAATTAAGGAGTTATTCAGTATGAAGGAAAGCAAAAGCAAGCGTGTAATGCGCATTTGCTGCCTTATTTTGGCAGGTGTGTTCACACTTTCGGTGATTGGCAGCGTTGTTATGATGCTGTTGATTTGATGGAAGGAGGTCGAACATGAACCGTAAAATTACAGTCGGCATGGCAGTCACCATTGTGATCCTTGCCATGACCGTGACCTTCTCGGTTACGATGCTGGTGGCGATGCGCCTGTTTGACAGCACGGTCAGCAGCGTAAAAGAAAAGGAGAGCATGTATACTAAGCTTGCGGAAGTAGACCGCTATGTGCGCAGCAACGACTACTACACCATTGACGAGACGGTGCTGTACGATCGCCTGACGGCAGGCTATCTGCTGGGTACGGGTGATAAGTATGCACGCTATTACACAGCTGCCGCATATACCGAGCTTTTGAATATCCAAAACGGCAAAATCATGGGCATTGGTGTGGAGCTTGGTATTGATCAGACCGGCTATGCTAAGGTGACAAAGGTCTACACCGGTTCCCCTGCGCAGGAGGCGGGCATTGAGGTAGGCGATTATATCACTGCTGTCGATGACACAGAGGTCAAGAGCCTGAGCAGTGTGGAAACGGTGCAAAGCCGTCTGCAGGGTGAGGCCGGCACTACTGTAAGCGTCACCTGGCTGGACACTTCATCGGAATCTCACACCGCAGAGCTGACACACTCCGGCTACAGCAGCACGACTGTGGATTATGAGCTGCTGAATGATGTGGGGTATGTCAAAATTCGCCAATTTGACGGGACAACACCCAGCGAGCTGGATTATGCGATCCGTGCTTTGAAGGCCAGCGGTGCACAGAGTCTTGTGTTTGACCTGCGTGATAACGGCGGCGGCATTTTAGAGGATGCGATCAGCTGCATTGATCTGCTTGCACCAGAGGGTACGATTGCCTATGCAGAGGATAAGGACGGCAAACGCACACTTCTGGGCAGCAGCGATGAAAGCTCGATTTCGCTGCCGATGGTCTGCCTTGTAAATGGCAACACGGCAAGCTCGGCAGAGCTGTTTGCAAGTACGCTGCGCACATTGAACGGCGCTTGCCTCGTCGGTACGACAACAATGGGCAAGGGTACGATCCAAAGCAGCCCGCAGCGCCTGTCAGACGGCAGTGCTGTGGTGATTACGGTAGCAAAGCTGATTTGCGGAGACGATACCTGCTTTGACGGCACCGGGCTTACGGTGGATGTTGAGCGGTCATTGACCGCCGAAGAGGCTGCATTCTACTATGACTACACGTCCTCGACAGACCCGCAGGTGCAGCGCGCTGTAAGCGCCGCACAGCAGATGAGCGGCACCTCTACACTGGGAGCGGCTGAGAATGCTGCCGCATCGGCAAGCTCGACGGATGCCGGGGAAGCTGAGCCCGATTCGATTGCCGGGACAGACGGCGAGAACGCCGATGAGCAGGAAGCATCTTCTGCTGCCTCGGAGGATGCGGCAAGCGATTCCGTTGAGGAATAAGAGCGGAAAATATAAAAAGACCCCCGGTACTGACCGGAGGTCTTTTTGCGGTAAATGACGCTGCGATGCTTTTTGCAGCAAAAGAAAGGATGGACCCCCTATGGCAGAGCTGACAGACCTGTCTGTGATACGAGCGCTGTGTGAAAAATACGATTTTGCACTCTCAAAAGGGTTTGGACAAAACTTTATCATCAATCCGGGGCTGCCGCCTAAAATTGTAGACGCAAGCGGTGTGGACAAACGTTACGGTGTCATCGAAATCGGACCTGGCATCGGTGTGCTGACACGTGAGCTTGCCAGGCGTGCCGGTAAGGTGGTGTCTATTGAAGTAGACGAGCGGCTGCCGCCTCTCCTGGCGGAAACAATGGCTGATGTGGATAATTTTAAGCTTGTATTACAGGATGTACTAAAAGTTGATCTGCACACGCTGATTGAGCAGGAATTTCCGGGTATGCCGGTAGCCGTGTGCGCAAATCTGCCGTACTACATCACCAGCCCGATTGTCATGAAGTTGCTGGGGGACCGACTGCCAATCGAAAGCCTGACCGTCATGGTACAAAAAGAGGCTGCTGACCGACTTGCCGCTGCGCCGGGCACACGTGCTTCCAGCGCGATCAGCTGTGCGGTCAGCTACTATGCAACCTCACGCATGATGTTCACGGCGGCGCCGGGCAGCTTCTATCCGGCGCCTAAAGTCACGAGCGCCGTTGTGCGCATGGAAATTCGACCTGAACCGGCGGTGCAGGTTGAAGATGAATCTGGCTATTTTGCCTTGATACGTGCAGCATTTGGACAGCGCCGTAAGACAGCGGCCAACGCCATTGCCAGCGGACTGGGCATGAATAAGGACAGCGTAACTGCCGCGATTGCTGCGGCGGGCTTTGACCCGCGTGTGCGTCCGGAGGCGTTGACTTTGGCGGATTTTGCAGTCATCCAGAGCAAACTCAATAACTATTAAAATGTTAAACAGCGCAGCAGACTTCACACATCGGTCTGCTGCGCTGTTTCAATGCATAAGAGTGATGCGGTTAGGCATCCCCCTCCCAACCAATCAGGTCGGGCAGGGTAAGCGTCTCGTCTGAGCTGACGCTGCGGGATTGATCCCTGTTTTGTTCGTCTGCGGTTTTCTGCACTGCCCGTGCAAGGGCACGGATCGACTTGCAATCCTCAGGCATGTCTGTTTGACTGCGTCCGGAATGCGTGAAAAGAATTTTGCCCAAATGCCCAACAACAAGCGTCAACGGCAAGATCTGCGGGGCAGAACTGTCGTACTGATACCCGGAGCTGCGTGCTTCTTTGTAAATGCGTCCTGCCGCAAAGCTCCAGCTCAACAAGCCGCGAGCCTGCTCGACACCAAGGTAACCGTACAGCACACCGGGTGCGTCACACATAACAGTGAACGGGAAGTCGGCGCCTTTTGTAACGTTTGCGACACTTTGCGCAGAGGAGCGCACGACACATACCAGACGGACGTTGCGCAGGTCACGATACGTTTTCAGGTAGCGTGTGATATACTCGCGTGTGACAGGATGGTCGAATGCAGGCAGAAAAATCATGACCAGAGGCAAATCGCCCTCGCACAGCTTGTAAAAATCGTTGCCGGGTGTTGTCGGGGTATCAAACGTAAAACGTGGGATGGAAGTACCAACCAGATGCTCAGACTTCATGCCGCAATGCACATCCTTTCCATACACTTGCACAGACACACAAAAACAAAAGATAAAATAAAATCCACACACCGGCTTTTATCAGGCAGCCAGCGGTGGACAGAGAACTATAAAAGATCCCGCTCGGTCGTCTGCGGTCAATCAAACCTACCCTTGCGGACAGGTGGGTGTCCTGTTTCCGGATTCACGCTCCCTCATCGAACCTTCAGGCTCTAGTCCATGACGGGGAGGTCTGCAATCCACCGGAAAACTCCGGGCTCCCGTTGAATGATTAGTAGGATCATATAAACCGCAACAAATCGCGCCGAGCAGGAAGTCTCGCTACGTAATTTATGTTGAATCACTCGATGTCATAATCGTTGCTCAGGCGTGCTTCAAACAGCTTGCTGACCTCCAGCAACACCTCGTCATCATCTACAACATCCAGATATTCGCCGCCGTCATCCTCGCCTACGCTCATGATCACAAGCTGCGCATCTTCATCAAGATCTTCTTCATTTTCGACGTATTCCACGACAGCAAGGTAATGCACACCCTTGTGGTCCAGTGCATCGATCACCTCAAAGGTGATCTCGTTGCCGTCCTCATCCTGGAGCGTCATCAAGTCGGGCTGATATTCCTCTTCAGCGCCCGGAGTCATGATTTCTTCAGACATAATATGTTCTCCTGTATATTCAGACTAAATCGGATAACGATCAAAACCAATGGCGCCTGCGCATCAGACGCCTGTCATGCCTATAGTGTAGCGTTTTTTTCTCTTCTCGTCAAGATGCTTTTTCGCACAGAAAAGACAGGCAAATTTTCATGTGTTTACCCTCGCACTGATGGAGGGAATGTGATATACTTAACCCTGAATATTCAAGCAAAGCCTGTTTCTTGTAAACGGGCTTTCAATGGACAGTTTTTGGAAACGGAGAATGCCTTATGCATAAATTTAAATTGGCTGCAGTCGTTTTGGCTTTGGCTGGTCTGCTGGCAGGGTGTGCTGTCCCGATTTCGGGTGGCGGCAGTACGCAAACCATCGAGCGTCCTGCCGTTGAGTCATCCGAGCTGCAATTCACGCACCCTGTACAGGGGGACACGATTGCGATTTTCGACACATCAAAGGGTATGTTCAAAGTAGTGCTGTTCCCTGAGCAGGCACCGCAGGCATGTGACAATTTTATCGGGCTGGTGCAGTCCGGGTACTATAACGGTTTGACGATTACCCGTGTAGAGGCAAGTTTTGTGATCGGTGCAGGGCAGGGTGCAGACGGAAACGGTACCACGATTTGGAACGGCGCCCGTTACCCGGTCGAAACAACAGATGCACTGCACCATTATTCCGGTGCGCTGTGTGCAGGCACAGATGCAAATGGTGAATGCGCAAGTGTTTTTTATGTTATGCAGACGATGCCGGGTGAGCAATCTGTCACGCAGGAGCTGGTAGACAGCATGAATGCGTCCGGTTACCGTGCAGAGGTGATTGCAGCTTATCAGACCGCAGGGGGCGCCCCGTACCTGGACTATACCGATACGGTATTCGGACAAGTGTATGAAGGCATGGATGTTGTAGACATGATTGGACAGGTTGGTGTTGACGAAAACCAGTGTCCGGTTGAGAGCATCACGATCAACAGCGTGACCATTTCTGCCTATGGGCAGGAGCAGTGATCCTTTGTCAGGAGATGAGGGCGATTTTTTGTAAAAGATTATAAAAGTCTCTTTTGATTTTATGTATATCCCCAAATTGTGTTTCACAAAGCGTGATGAAATTGAGAAAATAATAAAAAAACATTTACAAAATGATGACAGATTGATATACTTTAAGCGAACGTTTTATTTCGGCTTTGGATAGATGCATACTTTTGTGACAGCTGCGCAACGCATGACCATGGAGGATATACATGACCGTGAAGAACCGGAACTGCGCCGGGGTAACGCGCAGAGCCTTTATAAGTCTGCTGCTCTCGGTGCTCTTTGTTGTTTCGTGCCTGCCGGGGGCACTTGCCGTTGATTTGACGGTGGATGCAGGCTTTTACTTTAAGCAGAGCCGCAGCGGTACCTGCACGCTGGCATCTGCGGCTATGATGCTGCGACGCCGTGCTTATCTGGATGGTCTGAGCGATTGGACCAGCGTAACAGAGAACAATGTACGCCCTGCCGCATGGGCAAATGGTCTGTCCCACAGCTTTGTTTACCATGATATGCAGGTCGGCTATGCGACGCTCCCGAGCGGTACACAGGCCAAAAAAGAGATGCTGATCAACCTGCTTGCGCAACACCCGGAGGGCATCGTCCTGTATGACCGTACGCAGCCGCATGCGGTGCTTCTGACAGATTACACCGATGGCGTGTTCTATGGTGCAGACCCGGCGGGCAACATTGCTTCCGGGCGTGTTCCGTTGAAGAATACCAGCGTTACGATCGAGCGCTCGTCCTGCTACTGGTATATCGCCGCAGACAACAATGCGGCAACCAATTCATCGGATGAGCTGCGTTTTGAAAACCTGCGCTACCCTGTCAATGTACATGTGGGTAGCGGCATGACGTTAACAGGTCTGATCAAGGCCAAAACGGACACGACGCTTGCCGAGGTACAGGTGGCGATCCTGAATGAAAGTGACGAGATCATTCAGAGCACGACGGTGGCACCGGAGGCGTCCAGCTGGTCGATAAAGACGGTGGACAGTCAAATCGTCTTTGGCGATCTGACAGAGGGCACGTACACCTACATGGTCAAGGTCACTGATTCAAACGGTGAGAGCATCTGCTTTGCAAACGACTTCACCGTCTCGGAGGCATCGACAAGCACCTCGACTTACTGGTCCGTGCAAGACCCGGACGGAACGATGCTGAGCGATGGCACGAGCACAACAAAAGATACCGCACTCAGCGATATCGCACAGGGTGCTGCAAGCTGGTTTGGCAGCTTGTTCGGCTAAACAGAACGAAAAAAGCCAGGGATGAGGCAGCCGCCTCGTTCCTGGCTTTTTGTGCGTTATGGTATGGTCATGGCATCAGGTTTTATTGCGCTGACACATAACCGCTCTTGGTAATACAGGCTTTGCCGGCATCGGTGTCCAGCCAGTCATAAAGCTTTCGAGCCGGGCTGTCGGCAGGTGCGGATGCCTGGATGACGGCATAGAACTCGTTGCACAGCGGATATGTCTGGTTGGCGATGGTTTCGTTGCTGGGCTGTACACCGTCAACTGCAATCAAGCGGAGGCCGGGCTGAGAATACATCTGGTCAATGTAGTAGTAGACCGAAAAACCGATTGCGTTTGCGCTGTTATTGTACGATGCAATGCCATCCACAAGATCGCCCATTTCAGTGGGTGTAAGCTCAGAAGGTGCATCCATAAGCTCACCATCCTGAATCAGGAGCTTTTTGAACAGTGTCTGGCTGCCGGAATCCTCACGGCGCTGGAATGCAACGATCTCAAGGTCATTGCCGCCAACATCCTTCCAGTTTGTGATCTTGCCGGCGTAGATGTCCCGCAGCTGCTGCTGTGTCAGGGTTGATACGGGGTTTGTCTCATTCACGATAAACACCAATGCATCACGCCCGATGGCCTTTTGCTCCAGCTGGGCATTTGCTTCTTTCAGCTCTTCTTTTACGCTTTCGGGTGCCTCGTAGACGACAAGCATTTTATTGCCGGCGTTGTCAGCATCCTCATACAGGCCAAAAATTTCCCAGGCGGCGGCTGTTGTGCTGACCTCTATGCTGCTCTGCGCCTCTGTCAGGTCCATTCCGGTGGCATCTGCCATCATCTGTGCCATCAGCGGTATGCATGCTGTACTGCCGTCCAGCTCGGGGAATTCTTCCTGTGTAAGGAAGGGCTCTGCTTCAACGGTGCTTGCCGCAGGTGCAGAGGATGCAGTTTCAGAGGCAGAACTGCTGCCGGGCTCACCCGAGCCAACGCAGCCGGACAGTGCAAGAGCGGAGCATGCGCCCAACCCGAGCAGGAATGAGCGTCGTGTAATATGTATTTTCCTCATAAGTAGGTTCTCCTTTTGTATTTGCAGAAAGCGTGCTTTTTACGGAATGCCCAAATGTTTTATTCGTCGCTTGCCATGGTAAAGATGCTTTGGCAGTAGATCCAGTTTCCGTCAATATCCATCCAGCCCTGCTCAAAACCGCGCCGTGCGATAAAAGCCCCCTCAGGCAAAGCCTGGTAGATGTCCGCACTGCAGCACTCGCTAAGCGCATGCACGAGTACATTGCCGTAGCTGTCAAAGACATCGTACAGGACAGCGCCGCCCGCACCCGTGTAAAGGCCGTATAAATATGGCAGTCCGCTGCTGTCCTCGACCAGCAGGAAGGTGCTGCTGTATTTTGCGGTCGTCTCGGTCAAATCACGCACGGTGCCGTCTGTGCCGTAGTAACGCAGGCTGGTAACAAAAACGTCATCAGATGTGCGGGTGCAGCACTCCAGCAGCGCATACTTGCTGCAAGAGCTGTAAATCCAGGCGCTGACCATGTCCTCAGTGGGTTCCACGATGGTATCAAGCAGAAGTTCGCCTGTTTTCAAGTCATAGATTTTCAGGCTGTCATCCGTGCCATAGACAGTAAAAATATTAGAATAGTCGGTGTTTTCGGCATAGAGCTCCTGCTCATGTCCGCTGGCAATGTCGTACAAAAGATAATTGCTGCTGTTCTTATTCCAAAGCACGGCTACACCGGGGGCGTAACAGGTCACCTTGCAGTCAAAATCCCCCACAAGTACGGGTGAGTCACCGGACAAATCCAGCAGCTGGTACGAATCATCATCGGATGTGGATACGCAGACATAGCTGCCGTTGCACCAACTGATGTCGCCCTCCAGCGTTTGACCTGTTGAGGGGCAAAACAGGATGTCGCAGTAAAAATCATAGCGGTAATCCATCAACCGGATCCATTTATCAGAGGCGGAGCTGACTTCCACGGCGCAGCAGCCGTCCCAGGTGCCTACTGTGCTGCCGCCCGCATCCAAGGCGACACAATGTATCTTTTGGTAGTAATCGTCCGATTCTTCAATGCTTTCATGGGGCTGATTATAGCAGGTAAAAAAATAAGTGCCGTCGCAAACAACGCAATCATAGGCATTCTCGGGCAAGGCGATTTCCTGCTTTGTGGACAAATCGACCATCCGCATGTCTTTACTGTAATACGAATCGAAGCTGGCATCTGTCATCGACAGACGCGTACCATACAAAGTAAAGGCGAGATTTCCTTCAACCGTGTAAACCTCCTGACCGGTCTTGTCATAGATCGTGTTGCAGCGTCCGCCCTGCGCAGAGGTGTCAGACCACGTGCGGATATAGTATTCAAACACACCGGTTTCATCGTTTTGCAGGAGACTGAGTGTTTCGCTGCCGGAGGCGCGGCACAATACTTCACCGCCGCACAAAACGGCAGAAGAATTGGCAGAGCCATACGTTTCATAAAAAATGCGCAGCTTGCCGTCATTGAGTTGTGAGCTGTCGTAGGGCAATGCCTCGGTTTGCTGAGCGGATGAGTCGGATGAAACAGGGCTGGCAACGCAGCCGCAGCCAATGGCAGCAAGCATCGATGCGCAGAGTGCTGCACTGCCAAGCCGTAAAACAATGCGATTCATAAATAGACCCTCCTAAGTCGGTCAAATAAAGCCGACGACATACAGGATGCGATGTTTGCGGTGACCGCTTGTCATAGTAGTATACGAAAGTCGGTCAAATAAAGCCGACGACATACAGGATGCGATGTTTGCGGTGACCGCTTGTCATAGTAGTATACGAAATAACAGCGCAAAATGTTGCACTGTGGCTCAGCGTTATTCGGGCATATGTGCCAGTTGATTGAGGAAATGCAGCAAAAACGGCAGGGACAAGGCAAATGTGAGCACATCGGCAATGGGCTGACACAGCTCGATGCCTGTAATGCCGAGCAGATTTGGCAAAGTAAGGATGAGCGGTATAAAGCAGATGCCCTGGCGTGAGCAGGCAAGCAGTGTTGCACGCAGGGATTTGCCAGTGCTCTGAAACAGCATGTTGGTAACGATAATCACAGGCTCAAGCAGCATGGCGATGCACTGATAACGGAATGCGGGCAGTGCAATGGCCGTGACCGCAGGGTCATCCCGGAATAGCTGAATCAGAGTGGTGCCGTTAAACCAGCACAGACCGGACAAAACACAAATCAGGCAGAAGGCGGCCTCCATGGTAAAAATAGCTGCCGCACGCACACGGCGGTACCTGTGCGCGCCATAGTTAAAGGCTGCCACAGGCTGCATGCCCTGACCTACACCGATAGCGACGGAAAGCATGAACACAAATATGCGAGAAACGATGCTCATGCCAGCCACGGCTGCGTCGCCGTAACCACGTGCGGCAATGTTGAGCAGCATGCTGCCAACGCTGTTCAAGCCCTGACGGCCAAAGCTGGGCGCACCGGCAAGCAGGATCTGCGCAAATTCATGCGGGTCGTGCGTAAAGGCCGTAATGCGCAGCTTGCTGACCGTTTTGCCGCGCAGGAACATGGACAGCAGGATGCAAAAACTGATGCTCTGGCTCAGTGCGGTTGCGATACCGGCACCGGCGGTGCCAAGTCCGAGACCGAACATGAAAAGCGGGTCAAGTGCCATGTTCAGCACGCCGCCTGTCACAAGCCCTACCATGGCAAGGCTCGCTTTGCCCTCATAGCGCAAGGTGTTGTTGAGCACAAGGCTGGACATCATCAGGGGTGCAGCAATCAGGATAGGGCGCGAGTAGGCGCACGCATGTGGCAGAATGGTGTCTGTACTGCCCAGCAGCAGCATCAGCCTGCGCAGGTTGCAAAGCCCCGCGACGGCGCATACGGCGCCTAAAAAGACTGCGGAGAAAAAACTGGTGGAAACAAAGCGTGTTGCGCCCTCGGTATCCTGACTGCCCAGACGTCGGCTTACAATGCTGCCGGCACCGTGCCCGAGCATAAAGCCAAGTGCCTGAATGATCGCCATCATGCTGGAAACGACACCCACGGCGCCGGAAGCACTGGTCGAGATCTGTCCGACAAAAAATGTATCAGCAAGGTTATAGATGCTGGTGATCAACATACTAAGGATCGTTGGTGCGGCCAGACTGAGGATCAGCTTTGGGACAGGCGTCTCGGTCATTTTTTTATATTGCGATTGCGTTGATGCTGAGCTTGAAGCGGACATAAAAACCTCCTGTCAGCTGTCATTATATTCGTTGTGATGCAGCGCAGACAGCACATATATGATAGTTATAATCTCAAGTCTAATCATAATAGAATTGATGAAAAAAGTCCAGCAATAAACGATGCGTTTCTACAGCGGCAAAGGACGCAGGACACGTGAAAAACCGGACGAAACAGGGAATGATTCTATGCAGAATGCCGAAGCGGAATGAAATAACTTGTGGAAAATTACGATATGTGGTATCATTTAACTAAGAAATTGATTGAAGTTTGTTCGGGATGAACAAAACAGGAGGGAACCTTTATGAAAACCGTAGCACAGACTTTCATTGAGGCGGATCGCTACTATATTATTGCCGCACACACCGGCAATGTGATGCAGGCCGTTGAGCCTGCAAAAGAGGGCGGCACCGTCCGCCTTGGCAAGTACAACCACAAGCCGGAGCAGGAATGGTCTTTTATCCGCGTGGGTGAGGGCATGTACCGTATCTGCAACCGTGCCAGCGGTAAGCTGCTGGATCTGATGATGACAGGGACGTCAAACGGTACGTGGCTGCACCTGTGGGAGGACGTCGGCGGTACCTCGCAGGTTTGGGGCGTACGTGCAAACCCGGACGGCACGGTGCGTCTGATCTCTAACTGGGCCGGCGGCAGATGTGTAGACACTGTGGGTATGGGAGCCGAAGTGGGTGCCGTGCTGCAAATCTGGGCAGAGGTGTCTGATGGTGCTGACCAGCGCTGGACGATCACAGAGGTCAAGGACCGCGCAAAGCGTGCCGCAAAAAAGGCCGAAGACACCGCATCTGTCGAGGAAAAGACGAGCACGGATACGGCAGCACAACCTGCGGCACAGCCTGCTGAAAAAAAGCAGGAGGCAGGCGAGCCCTGTGCAAAAAAGCCGGCTGCAGCAGCTCAGGAAACCCCGGAAGAAAAGGGTGCTGCTGAGCATGCACCGGTAAAAAAGACTGTACGCAAGTCGCCGGCAAAAAAGACTGCCCCCGCCAAGGCAGAGCAAGTGCCCGAAAAGGCGGTTGAGCCGGCAGCAGAAAAAGCACCGGCAAAACGCAAGAGCACAACCCGCAAAAAGACAACAAAAGAATAACAGCGCATAAATCAGCTGCGCCCGCAGGCGACTTGACGTGTAAAGCGTGTCGGTCGGTTGCGGGCTTTTTTGCACTTATAATACCTGTTTGAGGACAAACTTGTTTTTATCAAATTCCAGAAGTCCCTCGTCACGCATTTTGCATAGCTCTTTTGATAATGCACTGCGGTCAAGGTTGAGATAGTCCGCCATTTGCTGGCGGTTGAACGGGATGGTAAAGCTGTTGCAATTGTTTTTTGCTGCCAGTGCAGAAAGGTAGGTCAGCAGGCGGCCGCGCACGGTTTTTGGCGTGGTGCAAAAAATGCGTTGGGAAAGACTTAAATTTTTTCGCATGGATACCGTCAGCATATTGCGCAGCAGTCGGTCCTGCCAAGGTGCATGCATCGGACTGTTTAAGGCAGCAAGACTCAAAAACAGGATCGTGCAATCCTCGGCGGCAACAGCGTCTACCAAAAGCGCCTCGTTGCAAAGCGCATATGTCTCCGCAAAGGCCTGCCCGGCACAAACGCTGCTCAAAATACTTTTGCCGCCCCACAAATCTGAATTTTCAATGTGTACGGTACCCTGTACAACGATGCCGATTTCCCGCACATGACTTCCTGCATGAAAAATGACCTCGTGCCGTGTAAAGTTTTTTTGACGCAGGTAACCTGCCGCACGTATCTGCTCCACCTGCTCTGGCGTGAGGCCAGCAAACAGCGGCGAAACGATATTTTGCATAAAAACCTCTTTTCCGTTGTTATAACAACAGCATTGATGACGTAATTATAGTATACTTACATCATAAAAAGCAAGGAGGATGGAAAATGGTTCGCAAAATTATTCACATAGATGAGGATAAGTGCAACGGCTGCGGAGCATGCGTCACCGCCTGCCATGAGGGTGCCATCGGTCTGGTCAACGGAAAGGCAAAGCTCATGCGGGACGACTACTGCGACGGCTTTGGCGATTGCCTGCCCGGCTGTCCGACGGGCGCCATCACATTTGAGGAGCGTGAGGCAGCTGCCTACGATGAGCAGGCAGTACTTGTCAATAAGCAGAAAAAGGCGATGACAAATGCCCCTGCACATAGCTGTCCGGGCTCTGCAATGCGTACGTTTGCACGTGCCAAGGCTGCGGCGGATACTGTACCGGCGGCCAGTGCACCGCGTCAGTCTCAGCTTGGTCAGTGGCCTTGCCAGATCAAACTTGTCCCGGTAAATGCACCCTATTTTGACGGTGCAAAGCTGTTGATTGCAGCGGACTGCACCGCATATGCCTATGCAAATATCCACGAGGAATTTATGAAGGGTCGTATTACCCTAATCGGCTGCCCGAAGCTTGATGCGGTGGATTACAGCGAAAAGCTGACGCAGATTATTGCAAACAATGACATTAAGAGCGTTACGGTACTCCGCATGGAGGTGCCCTGCTGCGGCGGTTTGGAGCATGCCGCAATTACGGCACTGAAAAACAGCGGCAAGTTTATCCCGTGGCAGGTCGTCACCTTCTCTACGGATGGTCGCATTCTTGAGCGCTGAAACAAATAAGGATAAAAAAGGCAGACGTCTCGCGGCGTCTGCCTTTTAAGCTTTTCAGGTAAATGCACTGGGGGAGCGGCTTATCACACGGCGACATCCTGCAATGCGGTTTGCAGCTGTGCGGCGCTTTCGGATGCATTTTCCTGCACGAACGCAACAACGCTCTCAATGGTCTGACGCAATTTGACAAGCGTGTCAACGTCACTGTCATTCAAGCGGGAATCCGGGGCGGTCAGCACAACATCCTTTGCGGTAAGTGTGCCGGTCAGCTCGACTGTGACTTGATGCTCAGGGATGGTCAGCAAAAGATGCAGCGGCGTTTCTGCCTTGAAAATAGCATCCTTTTGCACGCCCACGACCAGCTGCGGCGCATCGGCATTAGCCTCAGCGCTGTTCAGCTGGAAATAAAAGTAGCCGTCCATGGCGTTTTCCGGTTTGACTTGCTCAAGCTTGAGCAGGTCTACCTGAAAGGTCGTCACGCCCTGCAGGGCAACAGCCGTGTCATCAATGCCAAGAACACTGGCAAGCTGTGTCTGCGAGATGTAGTTGCCCATATCCCATGTAGGGATAAGCATGCCCGCAAGCGGGACTTCCGTGCAGATTTGTGAGCGCAGGTTGCTGTACAGCTGTCCGACATCGTACAGCGTCTCGTCCGGACTGATGTACAGGCGGGTCAAAGCAGCGTTGTTTCCGTTAGCATCCGGCACAGCAAGCGTCATCTGCATTGTGCCGGAGCTGTACGTGCCGGAAACCGTGCCCTTGTCGCCCCCAAGCCCCTGCAAAATCGTAAATAACTGGGGAGCCTGTTGTGTGGTGGATGTGATTTTATAGTCAAATTCATAGCTTGCACCGGCATTCAATTTGTTGAGCTTCCGGCTCAACAGGGAATACACGGTAAAAGCGGAAATTGCGGCAACGATCAAAACGCATAACAGCACGATGCCGACAACACGCACGAGCACACGTTTTCTTCTTCGGCTTTTGTAAGACATGGCAGAAGTCTCCTATTGCAATAAAGATGGATAGAATGCTTTCAGCATAGCGAAAGCGCACAGAAAAGTCAAGCGATCAAACACGGCATGCCTGCACAAAGGCGTCAAACAGAGCTTGTTGCTGTGTGTCCTCTGCACTCAGCCACTCCGGGTGCCACTGCACTCCAAGGCAAAACCGCGCGTCCGGCTTTTCCAGCGCTTCAACAAAGCCGTCCGGACTCAGGGCGCTTACCATAAGCCCCGGTGCCAGTTTGTCTACTGCCTGGTGGTGCTGACTGTTGACAGTCACACGATCTGCCTGTAAAATGCTGCGCAGCAACGTGCCTCGCCGCACGGTGACGGTGTGGATTTTATCCCAGTGATCGTTGTGTGGACAGTCTGCAATGGGTGCGATGTCCTGAAACAGATTGCCGCCAAGGGCTACGTTTATCATCTGAATACCGCGGCATACGGCGAACACCGGCTTGTCTGCGGCGAGAAAAGACTTCAACAGCAGCGGCTCAACGGTATCACGTGGGATGTTGGGTTTGCCGCAGGCAGGCAGAGGAGGCTGTCCAAAATACACAGGGTCGATGTCGCCTCCGCCGGGGAGAAGCAGGCCGTCACACGCCATCGCCTGATGAACAGCCTGTGACGGATCGTCCAGGGCAACCCAGCAAACGGCTGCGTTGGAACGGATCAAACTTTCAACATATTTTGACTGCGCGGTGGAAAGCTCGGCATCTGTGCTCATGCGCGGCATAGCAATGGTAACAGTAGACATTTCAGAGATCCCTTTCAAAAAAGATGGCAGAGGCTCACAAGCAAACAAAAAGCCCGAAGCACAAAGCTCCGGGCGATTTGGCGGAAAGATGGGGATTCGAACCCCAGAACGCTTTTGACACGTTACACGATTTCCAGTCGTGCGCCTTAGACCAGCTCAGCCATCTTTCCACATCTTAAGTTTTGCCTCCAGGCATTTGCCCTCGGCGCCTAATTATAATACCCGAAATAAACACCTTTGTCAAGCTTTTTTTCAAAAATCTTTTGCAAGCATAAATCGACCGACTAAGCGCTTGACGCATGACGAAAAACAGACTATGATGAAAAAGAGTCCGGCGCACACAGCATCGCCGAAATTACGCCCGATATGGTGCGAATCTGATGCATGCGAAAGGGCGTGTGTCGGCAGGAGGAATATGTGATGTTTAGACCGATCCGCAGAAAGACAAAAGAAATCAGCACACAGGCGGCGCAGCAGCTTTTGTTGCAGCAGAGGCGCGGTGTACTGGCTGTAAACGGGGATGACGGCTACCCGTATGCAATGCCGATCAACTATTATTACGATGTCAACGAGCAGAAAATCTACTTTCATGGTGCAAAAGCGGGGCACAAGCACGATGCACTTCTGTTAAGCAACAAGGTGTGCTTTACGGTTTACGGCAATGAGAGCATCAAGGATGAGCCGTGGGCACCCTATGTGCAGAGCACGATCGTATTCGGGCGTTGCCATATGCTGGAAAACACACCGGCAGCTATGGCACAGCTTAAGCAGCTTGCTGCAAAATACTACCCAAGCGAAGCACTGATCGATGCAGAGATCAAAAAAGACGGCAAAGCAGTCCAGTTATACGTGATTGAAATCGAGCATATCAGCGGGAAACAGATTCAAGAAAAATAAAACCAGAACCCAAACAAGGCAGGGCGCATCGATGTGGTGCAGCCCTGCCTTGTTTATTTGATATAAAAGGATTGCGCCGGCTTTTAGTTGTCAAAAAAATAATCACTGTCCACACGTTTAATGCGGTAAACCTTCTGTGTGGAGACACCTACATCGCATTCAATCATCAGTTCGGTAAGCTTTTTGCCGTCAACCAGGATAATGTGTTGAGCCTCGGCGAATTCGCGTGCCTTTTGCGAAAATTTTGCGGTTGTGATAAAAAGACCCTTGTCGACTTTCGGCGGACCCATCATAGCACCGGCAAACTTCTGCAGGTCGGGCTTGCCGATGGTGATATCCGGTCGCCAGCGCTTTGCCTGGATGTAGATCAGGCTAAACCCGAGCCTATCCTCGTAGATGATGCCGTCGATTCCGTCATCGCCGCTGAGCTTGGTCACAAAGCCGTCACCATACCCCATGGCCTTCATCAGGTTGACAACGAGACGCTCAAAAAATGCCGCATTTTGCTCTAAAATCTCGGCAAGAAGATCATCTGCAAGCTGATCATTGATCACCGTGTAAACACGGTCAAAGGTTTCCTGAGGTGTTTCCGGTGTATCCTCATCATGACGGTCATCATCCGTTGCGGATGGCAGAGCAGACTTGTGCGGGTAAAACTGTTGGAACGCCGTGCTGCGTTGCGAGAGCAATGCGTTGCTGATGGGCGCATTGCTGTCCAGGAGGTCCTCGCCGGAGGGTGTGATGCGTATTCTGCCGCGCTGCGGCGATTCGATCATCTCAGCCTTGAGCAGGTAGGTTTTTGCCCAGCCGATGCGGCAGGCAAAAACGCTTTGCGTGCCGCTCGGTACCATTTCGGCAAGGTCGTCCCCGGTGAGATGCAGATTTTCAGCGACTGCTGCACGCACCTCCATCATGGTGTGTGCCTCGCCGTCTTGCAGAGCGGCGAGCAAGGGGCGGTACAGCTCATGGTATTTTGGAACCGACATAGCAATGTCCTTTTCTTATTTTAATGTGCCATCGATGATTTGATTGTAGTACCACGGTTTCGGCGCATGGAAGGTCTTGCCGCTCAAAGAAGCAAACGCAGGCTGATTGAAGCGAGGAAGGACAAGCTCCCATGCGCACAGCGCCTGATACTTCAACTTCAGCTCGCGGTTTGCAGCGTTGTTGCCGTATTTGCTGTCACCAAGGATGGGGCAGCCTACGCTGGCCATATGTGCACGGATCTGATGGGTGCGCCCCGTGATCAGATGAACCTTGAGCAAAGCCAGTCGCCCCGAGACGGCGATGGTCTCGTATTGCGTCTCGACATCTTTGGCGCCGGGCTGCTTGTCCTCAACGATTTTTACAATGCCGCGGTCGGCATCCTTGATCAAATAGCCGCCAAGGGTCGCATCCGGTGGGGTGGGGCGCCCAAAGGTGACGCACAGGTAGGTCTTTTTCACGTCACGGTTTTTGATGGCAGCAAGGAACAGCTCCTCTGCCTCAGGGCTCTTTGCCACGATGACAAGGCCGCTGGTGCCGGTATCCAGTCTATGGCACAGCGCAGGAGTGTACGGGTCGTTTTCTTTATACTCGCCGGCTTTATTGAGAGCGAGCAGGGTGCGGTTGATAAGCGTATCGTCCTCCGGCCCATCCACGGCAAGCCCGGCGGGCTTGTTTACCACCACGATCTGTGGGCAATCGTAGACGATTTCAGCAGGGCATCGTGCGTTTTTCCATGCGGGACCGTCTGTGCGCTGCTCAGCGTCCAGCACATCATCAAGAATAAAAAGCCTGATCTCGTCGCCTGCCATCACGCGGGTGGAAAGGGGCTGCTTTTTCCCGTTCAGCTTGATTTTGTTTTCGCGAAGTGCCTTGTTCAGGCGTCCAAGGCCAAGCTTTGGGTATTGCTGCATCAGATAATTGTCTAAGCGTGTCGGTGCCAGACATTTTACTTTCAGTATTTTCACCGATCGTATCCTCCGGTCTGCCGCAAGCGGTGCTCACGGCGGAATAATTTGTGTTGTACTGCGGTTTCAGTGCTATTCTATATGATATGTGCCGAAACTGTCAAGCACGTTGAAGTTAAAAATAGTGTCTTTAATTTTACAGGGTTTCGATGTATAATAACCCAAATGTATCGGCTTTGATGCATTTGCAGAAAGGGAAGAGAGGGAAACCTATGAAATTGAATCGAAAGGCATTTTTTGCGGCTGCGGTTATAGCGGTCAGCGTGCTTATGACAGGCTGCTTGGGTGCTGCATCCTCCACGGCGGCTGCCTCATCGACCGCTTTGGCGGCAGGCGATGCTGTATACCCCATGACAGCGCAGGAGATCACTGACCCGCTGAGCGATGCGACATACCATGTCTATTTTGAAAAGGGCGATGTTGTGAGTACGGAGGGCGGTTACAGCATCAGCGAGGTCAGCGTTTATGATTATGACCTGTATGATATGGTCGATATTGCCAGTCTGGCGGTAGGCGGCACCATTTATACCCACGACGGGATGACAGGCAGCCTGACCGAAATGACCATCGAAACGATGGTTACGGACGAAAGCGGTGAAATCAGTATCAACGGAGAAATCGATGAAGGAGGGCTGGAGCTTCGTCCGGAGGACACCGTATACCGTACGGTAACAATGGATGATTACCCGGTATACTACGAGGCTGGCAGTGCTACCTTCCCGCTGGCACAGGATGTTGAATTGAGCGACAGCTCCGCAGATGTGAATGCTGACGCAGTGGTCGTGACCGGTGACGGCAACGTGTATGATTACATCCAGAGCGATGACGGTGCGTGGACCGCAGGAAATACAACGCTCAGGGTCGAAAATGGCCTGGTCGTTGCGATCAACCGTATCTGGGTGCCGTGATTTTTTACGCAAATCGGTTGACAAATATCATATCAATGCTATAATTCAAAATGTACGCGGAGGGCTGAGCAGGTCTTTCGCCGCTATGGATTATGACAGATGGCAATGATGGGGTCAGAATGTGCACGCCACCGTCCAGAGAGAGCGCCCGCAGGCTGTAAGGCGCTTCGGTTTGGAGCACGGTTCATGCCGCCCCGGAGCTTCCGGTCAGTAGCCGGACGCTGCGCAGCGTTAGCGCGCCAGGAGCGGCAGATATTTCTGCAACTTGGGTGGTACCACGGAGCTGATTTCAGACAGCCTTCGTCCCTTGGTCGGGATGAAGGCTGTCTTTTTTTGCTCGATGCCCGTCTGCCATACAGTTTTTATTTGAGGAGAGAGAATAGTTATGCAATGGACCGGTTTGAACGAACTGCGTGACAAATACCTGAGCTTCTTTGAAGGCAAGGGACATTTGCGTTTGGACAGCTTCCCGCTTGTCCCGAAAAACGACCCCAGCCTGCTGCTGATCAACAGCGGTATGGCCCCCATGAAAAAATGGTTTCTCGCACAGGAGGAGCCGCCCCGCCATCGTGTGACCACCTGCCAGAAGTGCATCCGTACACCGGATATCGAGCGCGTAGGTATCACCGCGCGCCACGGCACCTTCTTTGAGATGCTGGGCAACTTCTCGTTCCAGGACTACTTCAAAAATGAAGTTATCCCCTGGGCATGGGAGTTTTTGACAAGCGATGAGTGGATGGCAATCCCGAAGGATAAGCTTTTTATCTCGGTTTACGAAGAGGATGATGAAGCTTATGACATCTGGACACAGAAAGTCGGCATCGCCCCTGACCACATGGTGCGTCTGGGCAAAGAGGACAACTTCTGGGAGCATGGCTCCGGTCCGTGCGGTCCTTGCTCGGAGATCTACTTTGACCGTGGTCCGGAGTACGGCTGCGGCAAGCCGACCTGCGGCGTGGGCTGCGATTGTGACCGCTATATGGAAATCTGGAACCTGGTTTTCAGCCAGTTCGATGCGGATGGCAAGGGTCACTACGAGCGTCTGGCTCGCCCCAATATCGATACAGGTATGGGCCTGGAGCGTCTGGCATGCGTGATGCAGGGTGTCGGCAACCTGTTTGAAGTCGACACGGTGCAGAGCGTGCTGCACCACGTGGAGCATATTGCAGGCAAAACCTACAAGCAGGATGACAAGACGGATATTTCTATCCGCGTTATCACGGACCATGTCCGCAGCTGCACCTTCATGGTGTCGGATGGCATTCTGCCCTCCAACGAGGGTCGCGGCTACGTGCTGCGCCGTCTGCTGCGCCGTGCCGCCCGTCACGGACGGATGCTGGGCATTGACCACCCCTTCCTGGTGGACCTGGTGGAGACGGTCATCCAGTCCAGCGAGAGCGCTTACCCCGAGCTGCGCGAGCATGACGCATACATCAAAAAGGTCATCGGAACAGAGGAGGCAAATTTTGCCCGCACGATCGATGCCGGCATGAACATCCTGAACAACATGATCGATACGCTTGAAAAGGCACATCAGCACCTGCTGAGCGGTCTGGATGTGTTCAAGCTCAATGATACATTCGGCTTCCCGCTGGATCTTACAAAGGAGATTGCTGCAGAGCAGGGTCTTGAGATCGATGAGGAAGGCTTCCACACAGAGATGAAAAAGCAGAAGGAGCGTGCACGCTCTGAACGCCTGAAAAAGAACATCTCCGGCTGGAGCGAGGATCTGTTCGGCGCACTGACCGCAGAGGCTACCGTGTTCAGCGGCTATACTACCCTGAGAGATCAGGGCACGGTCGTTGCGCTGAGTGATGAGGAGAACCTGAGCGATGCGATCTCTACGGATGATCAGGCAAAAGAAGGGGTGCTGGTCGTTCTGGACAAGACCCCGTTCTACGCTGAGATGGGCGGTCAGGTAGCTGATCACGGTATGCTGAGCAGCGACGAGTGCACCTTGCGTGTGCTGGATGTCAAAAAGACGCCCAAGGGCTACTATGTCCACACCTGTGTGCTGGAAAGCGGCATTGTCAAGGTTGGAGATGTTTTGACTGCCCAGGTGGAAAAGGACTATCGCATGTCTATTTGCCGCAACCACACCGCTACCCACCTGCTGCAGGCTGCTCTGCGTGAGGTTTTGGGCGACCATGTCCATCAGGCGGGCTCTTACCAGGATGCAGGCGTCACCCGCTTTGACTTTACGCATTTCAGCGCTGTTACTCCGGACGAGCTGGCTCGTGTGGAAAAGATCGTCAACGATAAAATTTACGATGCGATGAACGTCACCGTGAACGAGATGCCCATTGAGGAGGCCAAGAAGCTGGGTGCAATGGCGCTGTTTGGCGAAAAGTACGGTAAGGTCGTCCGTGTTGTTGATATCGAGGGCTGGTCGACGGAATTCTGCGGCGGCACACACGTGCAGAACACGGCACAAATCGGCTGCTTCAAGATTGTCAGCGAGTCCTCGGTGGCGGCAGGCATTCGCCGTATCGAGGCTGTTACGGGACGCAATCTGCTGCTGCGCGCAAATCAGCAGGAGGGCATGCTGCACAAGGTGGCAGATATCCTGAAGGCCAATAACGTTGCAAACCTGCCCGCACGTGCAGAGGCTGTTATGGCTGAGAATAAGTCCATGAGCCGTGAGCTTGAGGAAATGAAGGCAAAGATTGCCGCATCCAAGGTGCAAAACCTGTTCGACGCAGCGTCTGAAATCGGCGGCGTCAAGGTCGTTTCGGCATACTTTACCGGCACGACAGGTGACACGCTGCGCGGCATGTGCGACACCATCCGCGATAAGGCATCGGATGCTGTGGTGGCTGTCCTGGTTGGCAAGGCAGATGACAAGATCAGCATGGCAGTTACCGTCAACAAGCCCGCACAGGAGAAGGGCCTGAAGGCTGGTGTGCTGGTTAAAGATATTGCCGCCATCGCAGGCGGTAAGGGCGGCGGCAAGCCGGACTTTGCTATGGCCGGTCTGAAGGATGAGAGCAAGATTGATGAGGCACTTGCAGCTGTAAACGAAATCGTAGCAAAGCTGCTTGGCTGATAAAAGACCCCGTTAAAGACATACAGGAAGGAGCTGTTCCCATGGAAGATTGTCTGTTTTGTATGATCAATGAGGGTAAAATCCCCTCAAATAAGCTGTATGAGGATGAGCAGGTGCTTGCGTTTTACGATATTAACCCGCAGGCAAAGGTCCACTTTCTTGTCATCCCCAAAAAGCACATCGCCTCTGCGGCTGTTTTGACAGAAGAGGACGGTGCGCTGCTTGGTCATATTTTTGCAGTGATTGCAAAGCTGGCAAAGGAAACCGGGCTGGACAATGGCTACCGTGTGATCTCGAACATTGGTGAGGACGCTGGGCAGACGGTAAAACATCTGCACTTTCATGTTCTTGGCGGCGAAAAGCTGCCTGTATGAGTGTCAGGGAGAGGGTAACTGAAATGAAAAAAACATATACACTGCATGTGGCGGGTATGACCCGTGAGCTTACGATTTGCAAAGTCAATGAGCATATGGACATTGCTGGATTTATCATGCTTGGTGATACTGAGCTGACGGTGGCCACAGCCGGCGAGCTGCTCAAGAAATGCCCGGACTTTGATATCCTTCTGACCGCTGAGGCAAAAGGTATCCCGCTGGCACATGAGATGAGCCGTCAGAGTGGTAAGCCCTATATTTGCGCACGCAAAGGCGTTAAGCTGTACATGAGCGACCCTGTTGTTGTGGAGGACCAGTCCATTACCACCGCAGGTAAGCAGAAGCTTGTGATTGACCGCAATGAGCTGGACCGTATGAACGGCAAGCGCGTGCTTGTTGTGGACGATGTCATCTCTACCGGCGGCTCACTGAAGGCGTTGGAGACATTGGCTGAGCAGACCGATTGCACGGTTGTGGGTAAGGCGGCTGTCCTTGCAGAAGGCGATGCCGCACAGCGCAAGGATATCATTTTCCTTGAGCCGCTGCCCCTGTTTTTGCACTAAATTATGATGCGCCGACCGCTCTGTGTGTTCTGTGCAGGAATGCTCGGGGTGGAGTTGGTGCGTGCTTTTGCGCCGCAAACGGAACTTTTGACGCCGTTTGCGGCCTTTTTTGCGGCTTTTTTGCTGCTGCTTACACTTGCGCCAAAGGCACGCAAGTTTGCGCTGTGCCTGCTGTTGGGCGCCGTTTGCGGCTGTGCATCTGTTTATTCAACAGATACACGCCTGGAGGCGGTGCGTGTAAAATATGCCGGCCGCACGGTTAAAGTGACAGCACAGGTGCGCAGCGTCTCGGACGGATACTATGCAGGCGTGGTGGATGCGGTGCTGCAGGTGGAAAATATCAACGGCGACGAGGTGGATTTTTTGGCGGAATGCGTCAGCCTGCCCTCGTGCGAGGCAGGGGAGATTATTACCGGCAAATTTATCCTAAACAAACCAGAGCAGGACGCCTGTATGGATGCCTATGCCGACGGGATCGCATTGATGGCAGAATACCGGAAGGACTTTGCGGTGCTGGGGCAAAGCAGCAGCTTCCGTGCATGCACGGCACGGCTGCAAAAGCGTCTTAGCGCAAGCCTTTGCAGTAAAATGGGGGAGGATACGGGCGCTGTGCTAACGGCAATGACGGTAGGAGACCGCAGTCTGATTTCAGGTACGCTGAGCGGTGCATACCGTGCCGCAGGTCTGTCGCATGTGCTGGTTGTCAGCGGTATGCATGTGTCGATTTTGTGCGGCAGTATGTTTACAGGTCTGCTGCCGTACAGCAGACGAGAGCGCAGTTATCGCCGCCGACGCACAGGTGCGGTGTGCAGGGCGCTTCTGGCGCTTTTGCTGGCAGGAGTGACGGGTTTTACCCCGTCGGTGATTCGTGCTGCTGTCGCAGTATGGATCAGCGCCTTAGGTGTTTGGATCTATGGTGCGCCGGATGCGCTGACTTCACTTGCAGCGGCAGGTATCCTGATGACTGCCGGCAACTGCTATGCTGCGTGCGATGTCGGCTTTGAGCTCTCGTTTGCGGCTGTCGTTGGGACGCTGGCGGGTGCAGAATGTGCCCGCCGCAGCCGTTCCTTTTGTGATAAGGTGCTTACATCAAAAGCACCGCACAATAAAAAAGCTGCGCCGGCGCGCAAAATTGAAAAAACACTTTGGGGTCTTTGGGAGAGCCTGTGCATTGCCGCTTGTGCCTCGGCGGCAACCTTTCCGGTGCTTGTGCTCCGCGGTATGTGTGTCAGTCTGTACGGGCTGCTTTCCAGTGTGGTCGTTCTCTGGATGCTGGAGCCCCTGCTGATACTGGGGCTTGCAGCGGCATTTACAGGACTGCTGCCACAAATCACGCTGCTGCATAGCGGTATTTCTGTCATTGCGGATGTGCTTACATGGCTTTTGAATTTGTGGGCGCTTAAAATATCCTCACTGCCCGGTGCGCAGTTGTGGTTTGACACACCATATGCGGCGCTCGTGTGCCTACTTTTGATCGGTCTCTGCCTGCTTGCCTGGCATTGGCGGCTGCCTTTGCGCGGCGCTGTGCCCTGCATACTGCTTGCAGGTGTGTTTGCAGTGGGCATTGGCAACGCTTTGAGCTGCGACGTCGTCCATGTGGAATTGGCAGGAAACAGCAATACTCCCGCTGTCGTGGTTACGCAGGGCGGAAACGCTATTGTGCTTTTCCGTGGTGGCGCTGCTGCACAGAGGTCGGTGGAAACGATCCTTGCAAGGCGTGGCGTGCAGCAGGTGCAGCTGCTTGTGGACCTGCGCACAGACCCGGCAACAGAGTGCACGCTGCAGGCACAGCAAAGCATAAAAGCGTCCCGGATGCAGCCCTATGATGTGAAGAAAAAAATATGCACGCCGGCACAGGTGGAGGTTTTGCGCACGGCGCACGGCTGTCTGGTACGGCTATATGTCGGGCAGTATGCGCTGGTCACAATGAGCGGAAATGTGAAACTGGCGCAGACATTGGAGGCGAATTGGCTGATCGCCTCAACTGCTGAGCCGGGTGCCGTGCGATACGATGGTGTGTTGGGGCTGAAGCGATATGACTGGATGAGTGACAGCGCACAACCGCCGAGTGCGCTTGCATTGCGCCCCGGCGGTGGGCAGCGGGTGTTTTATTAGCATAAAAATGTGTTATGATAAAACGGATGATAAAAGTACATAGAAAGAAGGGTACGTTTGGCGACAGAAACAAAGCTGCGGCAGCTGGCGGATAAGGGCTGTCCAGTCTACTATTTTTATTCCAGCGAGCGATATCTGGTACGGCAATCAGTAGCTGCGGCGGTGCGCATCCTTGCGGCGGACAGTGATGAAGAGACAACAGTGCTGGATGGCGCTGCGCCGGAAATTGAGCAGCTGATTATGGCGGCAGGCACGATCTCGTTTTTTGGCACACGCCGTGTTGTGGTGATGCCGGAGCTTGTACCGGCTGCCTACGGTGCAAAAGATCTGGAAGAACTGTGCGATACGCTTGCCAGTCTGGAAAATGCGGTGGTGGTCATTGGCAGTGTGTTTGAGCTTGAGCGCAATAAGCTGAAGCTTGGCAAAGGTGTGCAAAAGCTGATCGACCGGTGTAAAAAGCTGGGCTATGCTGAGGAGCTGGCAAAGCCGCAGCCTCATCAGCTGAAAACCATGATGATCGAGCGCGCGAAGGCACAGGACACCAGCCTGCCGGAGGGGGCGGCATCGGCCTTGCTGGAGCGCTGCGGCGAGGACCCGTTTTTACTGGAAAATGAGGTGGACAAGCTGTGCGCCCTGGCTGGGTATCAGACTGTTACTGCGGCAATGGTGGCGCAAATGGGCACTGTAAGCCTGGATGCAGATGTATTTGAAATGATACGCATGATAACCGCCAAAAATGCAACAGGTGCCTGTAAAAAGCTGCAAACACTTTTGCGGCTGCAACAGGAGCCGATTGCAATCACAGGTGCGATGATTGGCAGCTACATAGATTTGTATCGTGTAAAGCTTGGACAGGCAAAACGAAAGAATTACAGCACGGTATTTAGCGACTTTGGCTACAAGGGCAATGAATTCCGCCTGAAGCGCTCGGCAGAAACAGCTGCACATTATACGCTGTCACAGCTTGAAAACTGTTTGCAGATCCTTTTGGAGCTGGATTTGTGTCTGAAAAGCCAGCCGGTCAGCGGACAGACCCTGCTGGAAACAGCTTTGTGCCGGCTGGCAATGGCAGGAGGTGCACGCTGATGTCAGAAATGATCCATACAGGGCGTGTTTTGATCGTTGAGGGCAAGTACGACGCGGCCCGTCTTGCGCATTTGACGGATGCGATGATCCTTATGACGGATGGGTTTGCTGTCTATAAAGACAAAAAGCGCCAGCAGCTTTTTAAGGCTCTGGCGCAAAAAAACGGGTTGATCCTGCTTACCGATTCGGACGCTGCGGGTTTTCGGATCCGCAATTACATCACAAACCTTGTAGGGGAGAAAAATGTGGTGCAGGCATATGTGCCGGCGATCCATGGCAAGGAAAAACGTAAACCGCAGCCGGGCAAGGAGGGATTGCTTGGCGTGGAGGGTGTGGAGGATGCACTGATTCTGCGTGCATTGCGTGACGCTTTGGGGGCAGAGGTGGGTGCATCACAGTCACACCAGGAAGGACGAAAAATCACTTACACCGATTTATATGAGTGGGGTCTCTCCGGTACGGCCGGCGCAGCACAGCGCAAGACTGCTTTGCTGGAAGCACTCGGTCTGCCGCCCCGCCTGTCCAAAAAAGAGCTGCTGGAGGCACTGAACCGTCTGTATACATTTGAGCAGCTGGAGCAGCTACAGCGTGAGCTGTCGGTTTAATTGTCAGCAGGCATTGCAAGACCGAATTCAGATGGCGCAAAGTGCGGACAGACGTTGTCCAGCGTACAAATGACCGAAGCTGCAAGACGGCTGCCGATATCACAGGCCTGTGCAAGGCTCTTGCCGTAGGTCAGCCCGATGACAGTGCCGGAAAAGAATGCATCGCCTGCGCCTGTAGTATCAACGACGTCGACTTTTTTGGCAGGCACGATGCCGCTTTCGCCGTGGAGGGTTGCATAAACTGCCCCCTGATCGCCCATGGTTACCACCATGCTGGAAATGTTTGCCTCGCGCACATTGGCTGCAAGTACCGTGCACATCTGCTGCGGCGTTATGTGCCCGTAGTCATCTGAAAAGAGAAGCCCGGCCTCCTGCTGGTTGCATACAAAGCAGTCCATCTGCGGCAGGTAGGCGCGGCGCTCGGCGGCGATGCTCATGTTGGAAACAGCAGCGTAGACGTGCTTGTTGTATTTTTTTGCAAAGTGAAGGATTGGCTGGAGCGTTTCCTCTTCCAGGTCAAGGTTGATCGCGATGCTGTCACAGCATGAAAAAATCTCATCACCGTTGTCGGTCAAGAGCCGTGTTAATGAGCGGGTGTCCGGCCGCTTGGAGATGGACGCGCAAACGTCGCCGTCGTTGTCAAACACCGCAAGCCATGTGCCCATGCCGTCCGTCACACGTCGGATGTACTGTGTGTTCACGTTGCGGCTGGCAAGCCTGTCAATTACCTCCTGGCCGCTCCCGGTGTCGTCCACAAGGCTGACAAAGGTGGGACGAAGGCCGACATTTGCGATATCCTCTGCAATGTTGCGGCACACACCGCCGTGCACCTGCACTACGCGTCCCGCATTGCGTCCGCCCGGAATATAAGTCGAAAGCGGATACCCCTTAATGTCCACAAACACAGCGCCGATTACTGCAATCCCCATAAAAAGTCCTCTCACGGCTGTCTTTATAAAAAGGCGGCCTTTATTATTTGTTTACAAATATTATATCATGGACATTTGCACAAAGAAAGCACCTGTTGACAATAAAATACAGGGGGCAGGCACAAGCCTGACCCCTGTGTAAGAGAAATACATCAAAAATCAATAGTCACGCGGTGTAATCTGCTCTTCCAAAGCACGGTAATCCACCTTGCCGATGGGCGTAAGCGGCAGCTCGGACACAAATTTGTAGCCTGCGGGCTGAACATATTCTGCCAGTTCTTCTGCACAGATCTGGCGCAGCTCCTTCAAGATCTGACGTTTCTTCTTGTTTTCGTCCGGGTCGATCACCACATAAACAAAGGGCAGACGTCCCTGCACATGCGATTTGTCGGTGCAGCCGACAACGGAGCACTGCTTGACAGAGGGATGCCGGCTGATGACGTTTTCAATCATAGACGGGAAAATTTTGAAGCCGTCATGGCGAATGATCATGCGCTTGATGCGCGAGTCCAGAAATACAAAGCCGTCCTCATCCATGTAGCCGATATCGCCGGTGTGCACCCAAATACGTCCGTCGGCGTGCCGGCTCAAGATCTGGGAGGTCTCGCCGGGCTTGTTGTAATAACCCTTCATGATGGTGGGACCGCTGATGCAAATTTCGCCGCGCTGACCGATGGGCAGCTCGGTATCGGTGTCGGGTTCAAAAACAGATACCAGGGTATCCACCAGCGGGATGCCAACACTGCCAACCTTGTTTGCAATGCCGGTAGCCGCCGTTGCGGCAGAGCAGACCTCTGTCATGCCGTAGCCCTTTGCCAGCGGGTACTCCACATGGTGATCGGCAAGAAATTTGTTTACAGATTCTTCGGCACCGACCGTAATCGCATCACCGCCTGCGGCATAGTTACGGATGAACGAGAGATTTTTGTTTTTCAGGACGATGGAGTTTGCCATCTGCTGATAATGCGCCGGCACACCAAACATATGTTCGGGCTTGTGCTTCCACACCAGCACGCCCAGCAAAGTGGGGTCAAGGTTCGGGATAATAATAACCTTCAAACCCAGAGACAGCGGCAGATGAACACCGCAGGCATACCCGTAGGCAATAAACGGCTGCATGACATTCATCAACTTTTGCCCACGCGCAAATAGCTTGTGCAATGCGCCGAACTGCTGTGCGATCGCATTGAAATTCTGGTCTGTGAGCATAACGCCCTTGGGTGAACCGGTTGTACCGCCGGTATGCACCACAACGCAGGCATGCTGCGGGTCGTATGGATCAGATGCGATACTCTGCCCCTCACCGGCGGCGATAAATTTTTTCCAGTGAATGACGTTTGATTTGTAGTGGTTTTTGTCGGGATTGGTAAGACGGTAACCGACCGCCATGTGCATCGGCAAAGAATCAGCAGGTGAAATCACCAGAACCTGCTCCACATGGGTATGTTTGGCTGCATGATAGCAGCGGTCGTAAACGACGCTCAGGCAAATCAGCAGATGCGAGTCGACCTCTGTGATGTACTCGTGGATACCCTCAGCGCTGTAGCGGGGGTCAACAAGATTGAGTGTGGCACCTACCATATCGGCTGCATAGAAGGCATAAATAACTTCGGGCGTCATTACGCTGACAACTGTGATAATATCACCGCTTTTAACGCCGGCAGCACGGAAGGCTGCTGCGGTCTTTTTTACGTTGACGATAAAATCAGCATAGGTAAAACGGCGACCGTAGTATTCGATTGCAGTTTCGGTAAGATGCTGACGGTTGCGCTGACAAACATATTCAAAAGCTGTGCAGGCAGGCTGCGGCAGCCCGATGTCGGCTGGGTCATAGTACTTCAGCCAGGGCCGTGTGGCGGAGGCATACACAGGAGTGGTCTCACTCATAATTTCGATCCTCTCTTTTCATGGATGGGTTTTGTACAAAGTTATAAGCCCATACAGACAATTCTAAATAAGCGTTAAAAGAATGTCAATAAACATACTGTGAAATTTGTAGTAAAGCCCTGTGCATATTGCAACAAATCCCTGCGTATCATCTGCTGCCGCCGTATATGCGGCAAGCGTGCGGTGATGCACAGGGATTTGTCTTAATTGTTACTCAGCCACTGTTCGGCTTCGGCCTTGTTGCACAGTACCCAATGACGGGGCCGCAGCTCAAGCCACTGCGGCTGCTCGACAGAATAATCGTGCATGGAAGGGTCATAGACGAGCAGCTTTTTGTCACGCTCATGCCGCGGGTCCGGCATGGGGATCGCGGACAGCAGGCTACGTGTATAGGGGTGAATTGCATGTGTGATCAGCTCTTCGGCATCCGCGAGCTCAACGATTTTGCCCTTGTGTATAACAGCAATGCGGTCTGAAATATACCGCATGACGGAAAGGTCGTGTGCTATGAACAGGTAGGTGATGCCGCGTGTCTTTTGCAGTAGGCGCAGCAGGTTCAGCACCTGCGCACGGATGGACATATCAAGTGCGCTGATCGGCTCATCTGCGATGACAAATTCCGGCTCAACGATCAGTGCCCGGGCAATACCGATGCGCTGACGCTGACCGCCGGAAAATTCATGCGGGAAGCGGCTGGCAAACTCCGGCAGCAAGCCAACCTCCAAAAGGGTGTCACGCACCTTTTTTTCGCGTTCTGCGGCAGAGAGATCGGGGCGGGTATTCATCAACCCTTCGCCGACGATATAGCTCACCTTTGCGCGCTCGTTCAGTGAGGACTGCGGGTCCTGAAAGATCATCTGGATCTCTTTGATGACTTTTTTGTCAAGCTCGCGGCTGATTTTGCCGTTGATCTTTTGTCCCTTGTACAGGATCTCGCCGCCGGATGTGGGCAGGATGCGCATGATTGCCCGCCCAATCGTGGTTTTTCCGGAGCCGGACTCACCCACAAGACCAAAGGTCTCACCCTTGTAAATCTTAAAGTTGGCGTCCTGCACGGCACGGTAGGCCTTGCGTCCGGAGCCGTACGTGATATCCAGATGGTTCAGCTCTACAAGAACTTCTTTTTCTTCAGCCATTAGCGCAGCCCCTCCTCTCGCAGCATTTTTACAGCAGCAGGCGGCTCGATTTTAGGCGCACGCGGGTCAAGCAGCCAGGTCTTTGCCTTGTGTGTCATAGAGACATCAAAGTACGGCGGACGCTTGACAAAATCGATCTTCAAGGCCTGCGGGTTGCGGGGCGCAAATGCATCCCCACGCACCTCGGCAAAGAGGTTCGGCGGCGTGCCCTGAATATTGAACAGATCCTCGCCCTTGATACCCATCTGCGGCATGCTGGACAGCAAAGCCCAGGTATAAGGGTGGCGGGGGTCGTAGTAGATCTCATCTGCGGTGCCGATCTCTACGATATCACCTGCATACATCACGGCAACACGGTCGGCGATGTTTGCCACAACGCCGAGGTCGTGCGTGATCAGTACAATCGTCAGCCTGTATTTGACCTGCATTGCCTTCAGCAGCTGCAAAATCTGTGCCTGAATGGTCACATCCAATGCTGTTGTAGGCTCGTCGCAGATCAGGATCTGCGGGTTGCATGCCACGGCAATGGCAATTACGACACGCTGACGCATACCGCCGGAAAACTCGTGTGGGTATTGCTTGAAGCGCACTTCCGGGTTTGTGATGCCGACATCACGCAGATACTCAAGGGTTTTGTCCTTGGCGGCCTTGCCCTTCAGCCCCTGGTGCAGCTCTACCGCCTCCATGATCTGCTCACCGATGGTTTTCAGCGGGTTCAGGCTGGTCATGGGGTCCTGCATGATCATGGCGATCTCGTGCCCGCGGATGCGCAGCCAGTCTTTCTCTTTTTTCAAAGAGGACAGGCAGACAGGCTTCCCGTCATCTGCGCCGTAGTAATCGATGCTGCCATCCGTGATGGAGCCGTTTGCGTCCAAAAGGCCCATAAACGATTTTGTAAAGACGCTTTTGCCGGAGCCGGACTCGCCGACGATGGCAAGCACTTCGCCGTGATACAGGTCAAGGTCAATGCCGCGGATGGCATGCAGAACTCTGCCGCGCAGGTTGAATTTGATGTTGACATTGCGTGCGGAGAGGATCAATTGATTTTGCTGCATAGTAACCGTCCCTCCTTACTGCAAATGGTTCTTGGGGTCGGCGGCATCGGAGAATGCGTTGCCGATCAGATAGAACGCAATGGTGACAAAGCTCAGGATGATCGTGGGGTAAAGCAGCTGGTAGCGCAGACCCGCCTGCATCATGACTTTGCGACCGTCATTGATCAGATTGCCCAGAGAGGGTGTCTCGACGGACAGACCCAGACCGATGTACGTGATGAACACCTCACTGCCGATGGCGGACGGAATTGTAAGCGCCATGCGCAGCATGATGACAGAGACAAGGTACGGAAGCAGATTGCGCAGCACAATGCGATGCGTCGGCGTGCCAAGGCAGCGGGAGGCGACGTTATAGTCACGGTCACGGATGATCAGAATCTGGTTGCGGATAAAGCGCGCCATGGCAATCCATCCGGTGAGCGACATGCCCAGGATCAGGGTCTGGATGCTGGGGCTTGCCACGTACGAAATCAAAATCAGGATGATCGTGGAGGGGATGTTATCGCAGATGTTGTACAGCTCTGTGAAAAAGAAGTCGAGCTGACGCACATAGCCCCACAGCACGCCAATCGTGATGCCGACCACGGCCTCGATCAATGCGACAAAAAAAGCAATCGTAAGGCTGGTGCGTGCACCTGCCCAAATACGGGCCCACAGATCCTGTCCGATGGCATTGGAGCCCCAGATAAAGCCGTTTTCGCCCGGCGCAATGTTGCGGTACTGGATGCCGGTAGAGGGGTCGATCTGACACAGGTTGGCGTCCGCCTGCCCCGGCAGATACGGCTGCAGGAAGGCGAATGCAACGACAGCGATCAGAGCGATCAAAAGCGCAACGGCGACACGATTTTTGAAAAACGCGCGGAAGGTGCTGCCCCAATAGCTGTAGTTGGAGCTGGCTGTCGCCTCTGCCTGCTCTTCACTGAAGCCGGCAGGGGTAAACAACTCATCCTCCGGCAGGTCAGCCCACTGCGCAGTACCATCCAGCGACTGCTGACGGTTCAATGCGTCCTCGAGCTGACGTGCTTTTTGCTCTTTGATACGAAACAGCATTAGCGACCACCTACTTTCTTGCCGAAGCTGATACGTGGATCGATCAATACCATGAGCAGGTCGCCCAAAATCAGACCGATAATGCCGACACATGCATAGAGCAAAACAATGCCCTGTACCATGGTGTTGTCATGGCGCTGCACACAGGTGACCAGCAAACCGCCCATGCCGGGGATGCTGTACAGGCTTTCGATGTAGATAGAGCCGACAACGGTGTTCAAAAATGCGGAAGGGATATACTGCACAAGCGGCACCATAGCATTGCGGAAAATGTGGCGCAGCGCAATCCCGTTTTCACTTACGCCCTTGGCGCGCGCCAGGCGTACGTAATCTTTGTTGCTTTCGTCCACCATATAGCGGCGCAGCCACATGGCATAAAAGGCGATGTTGCCAAGGCTCATAGAGCACACAGGCAGGATATAATACCGCCAGTTGTCCGCGTCAAACAGCAACCCCACACCGAGTGCGGTGGTGCCGTACATCTGGATATACAGGTAGTACACTGCGGCAGGCACAGCCTGAATCAGTACGATGATAGCTGTACCTATCTTGTCCGGCCAGCGTCCCTTGAAACGCCCCATAAACAAACCCATGGGGATGCCGATCGCCAGGCTGAGCAGCATGGCATAAACACCCATCCGGATGGAAATCGGCAGTTTTTTTGCTAGAATGCTGGTGACGGAGACGTTGATCTTATAAATGTGACTGACGCCCAAGTCACCGTGCAGGGCGTTGACCCAGAAACGCCCGATCTGCACCGGCAGCGGGTCGAGCAGACCCATGGACTGCAGACCGGCCTGAATTTGAGCCTCGGTCATTTTTTCGTAGTTGGCAAAGTAGCCTTCAACGGGCATCAGCCGCAGCAGGCAGAACACGATGGTGACGATGATGAACAGCGTCAGGATCGAGCGTCCGATTCGCTTTGCAAGATATTGCAGCATCTGTGTGCGCACCCCTCTTTCAACGGATAACTGCTGTCCACTTTATATTTTTTAGACGGCATAGGTATAGAATACAACAAAATCGCATTTTTGAAAAGCGATTTGCGAATATTTATAAAAATGTTTTCTGAGAAGCAAAACAAAATACCCCGCACAGCGGGCGGCTGCACAGGGTATCAGAGTGCCTATGCCGGGTTAGCGGGCGTCACGGTTCTGCTCGTACTCCTCCATGGAGATGTAGTGATCCAGGACGTGAATTCCCTTCAGACGCTTGTTGGAGAAGCCGGTAGAAGCGTACTGACCCTCCCAATAGTTCAGGCGTGTAGCAAGGTAAGCGGGGACGCTCATGCCCATGGGTACGACCAGAGCATTGTTGATGAGCAGAGCCTCTGCATCGGCAAATGCCTTATAGCGTGCATCGATGTCGTCGGTGATCTGCTTTGCCTGCTCAATGGCGGTCATATAGCTCATAATAGTATCGGCGGTCTCACCGGTGATAAAGCCGTCTTCAACACCGGTGCGCAGGTAGGCATAGCGCATGCCGCGCGTACCCTCTGCCTGGTAGAAGGGATCGGTCTCTGTCTCGGGGTCAGAGTAGTCAGCGCCCCAGTTGCACAGCAGGAACTCGAATTTGCCGTTGCGGCGCACAGAAGACAGGAAGCTGTCGGAAGGACCCTCGGTGATGACGACGTCGATAAAGTCGACGCCATCATTCAGCACGCCCTCAAGCTGCTGCTTGAAAATCTGGCACTGCTTGTCCCAGTTTGCAGTCGAAGGGTTGTAGGGCAGCTGCACCTTGATGGGGAAGGTTGCACCGACAGCGGTCAGCTCCTCGTAGGCAGCATCACGGAACTCTTTTGCCTTGGTCTCATCAAAAAACTCGCTGATGTTTGCCAGCTCACCGCACTGTGTGTAGTCTACGCCGTCATTGGTTGCGCAGAAGCTCGGCGGGGTAATGGTGCTCAGCTTATAGCCATCGTAGCCCTCGGGTGCAGCCACAGCCAGGGTGACGGCATTGTTGATGCCGTACAGGAAAGCCTTGCGGAAGTTGGTGTTGTTGATTGCCTTCGCCCAGTTTTCCGGCTCGTACTCGTCATCTACGCCCTCGACGCTCCAGTTGGAAAACTCGTGAGAGAAGGGCATAAAGTTGAACATGTAGAAGTAGGTGTAGTTGGTGTTGGGACGATCCATAGACACCAGATTTTTGGTAGCATCGTCAGCAAGCCAGCTATCCAGGATGTCAGAGCCGATGGTGGCCTCGTCAATCTCACTGCGCTTGATCATCTCAGGACCGTTGACGCCGGCCTCGGAATTGTAGATGCGGTCGATGGTATCGATGTAGACGCTGTCGGCATCGTAGTTTTCGGGGTTTTTCTTCATGATCCAGGTCTCGAGGGACTCGTACTCTGCCAGATAGAATGCACCGCAGCTGTAAGTGGTCTCGGCAGAGGTGGCAAACTGGTCGCCAGTCTCCTCCAGCAGAGGACCGTAGGCAGGCTCATAGGGCAGGTAGCACAACAGGCTCAGGAAGCCCGGGAAGTCGTAGGTCAGGGTGTATGTCAGTGTGTGCTCGTCCACAGCCTTGACGCCGACCGAATCAAAATCGACAGGCTCATAGGTCTCGGGTTCGGCATCCGGTGCGGCAACGGTGACAACACCGCTTGCGTCAACGGTGTAGGTGGTGCCATCATCATCAACAACGCTGTTGTTGGCATTGTTGAGGTAGACGTTGTAGTTGTAGTAATCCTCAGAGCCTGCGATGTAGCCTGTGATCAGACCTACGTTGGAGGCTGCATAGTCCGGCGTCAGCTCATACTTCATGGCATCCACAAAGTCCTGTGCGGTGACGGGCGCAACGACCTCGCCCTCGTTGTTGACCCAGTTCTCATCGCGCAGATGGAATGTCCAGGTCAGGGTATCGGCATCCCAGTCCCAGCTGGTAGCCAGACCCTCGCGCATAACACCCTTGTTGGTGTATTCGACCAAGGTGTCCACGCAGTTTGCGCCAACGTGCATCTCCAAATCAGAGGCGGTGGTCAGGTAGTTCAGCGTAGACGGCTGGCTGGAGTACAGGATGCGGTAGCTGGAGCTGTCAGAACCGGTACCAGATGCAGAAGCACCGGAGGAAGCGCTGGAGCTGCCGCAGCTGCTCAGCAGGCCGGCCGCGCAGGCACCTGCAGCACACAGGCCGCTTGCTTTCAGGAACTGACGGCGGCTAATCGTATTGTTCATCATGAAAACCCTCTTTCGTTCTTGTTTGATCTTTTTTTGGCCAAACCGCCTGCCGTTCCCATCAGCAGACGTCTCTGTTTCGAAAAAAGGGTAACGGAACAAAGTCCATTACCCCTTTGTAACAGCACATAACCAAAAAATGGTACAGAGTCAGTATAGCATTGTTTTTGCATCACGTCAATTGTTTTTGTGGAAACACATCTGTCGATCACGGGCAGAATATTGCGCAAAGGCATTATTTTGTCGATGAGTCCGCAGTGCCGTCCTGCGCCGTGGCATGAAGTACAGGCGCAGCCAATGCATCCGGTGCGGCATCGTGTATCAAAGCGCTTGCAGCGGTCTCGGCGCCGGCAGATTCGACGCTTTCGATGGTGGTTGCATTTTCAGCGGCCTGTGCTTCGGCTGCCTGCTCTGCCGCCTTCTTGGCTTCACGCTCCTCACGCAGTTTTTTGGCACGTGCGGCGGCTTCCTCCTGACGCTTTTTGGTGCGTGCCTTGATGCGGCACACCGAGCACAGCAATTCCGGCGTGTCGGGTGCGACAGGCTTACCGCACTCTTTGCACAGTACCTTTGTGCACTTATAAATGCTGACAGGACCAAGCGAGGTCAGCTGGCGCAGCTTCATGCCGTCGATGGCATGGTTTGAGCAGGCGGAAACGCAAAGTCCGCATTCACTGCACTTCCAGGGGGTGATCACAATACGTGTTTTCCCGTCCGGCATGTCCTCCAGCTTTAATGCATCGACACGGCAGGACTTTGCGCATTTTTCGCAGCCATAGCATTTGCTGGTGATGTTCGGCAGGTAATAGCCGTAATGAAGCGGGTTTTCAGCTGTTTTCAGCTGCTTGGTCTTCTGGTGCAGCAACAGGCGGAAATCAGAGGAGGCGTCGTCGTTCTGCCGCAGACCGGGCAGCATGCGCAGCAGCTGCCGTGTGCCGTGCTTCGACCCGGCACTTACGTGTTCAAACATCTCACGGCGGCTCAGTTCACGCTTATGGTACGGGTGATCCTCCGGCTGATAGGCAAGGCTGAAGCGTGCCTCAAACAGGGCAGAGCCGAAAAATTCGACAAGGCGTGTCAGCTCTTTGCGGAGCTGCTCGGCACACAGATCGTTCTCACATTCACCGCAAGGGGTCAGGTCCAGAACGATTTTTTTGTTCAAGGCAAGGTATGCAAGGGTCTCCCAGTTCAAAGCGGAAATGCAGGCACGCTTTACCGTGTTTTGTCGGGTGCTCTTCTCGCACCCGATCCATATCGTCTCTTCATCACTGTCTGCGGGGGATGTATCACGCTCGACCTGCTCCGGTGAGGGTGAAATGCACTGCGTTGCGCAGACGGAAACACATAGCCCGCACTCGGTGCATGGCTCCCAGTCCTTGACAAGGTTTGGGCGTGTAAAAATCTGCTCGCCGTATGGGCAGATATCCTTGCAGGCCGTGCACGGCTTGCGGTGCGGGTGGAGGTTATAGCACTGACGGCGGTTGATCTCGGGATGGGTGGTCTTCATCAGCGCATCCATCGCAGCCTTTGTAAAAAAGCTCATGGTATCACTCCTTTTCCACTGCCGATGTGAGCACGGCGTGGTCGATCAAAAAGTCCTGCACTTTCCGGGTCAGCAATGCGTTGACAATGGTGTCCCGTGTAAGCGTGCGTCGGAGCTGCTCAATGCTTTCGCCGCGCTTTGTTGCGACACGGTCGTATTCGGCATCTGCTTCCGCATCGGTCACTACGAGGTGCTCTGCCTCGGCAATTGCCTGTACGGCAAGTCTGGCACGCATTTGCTCTTCGGCCTTTTTTCGGTACCCGGCCCGCAGTGCACGCAGGGTCGTGTGATTGACTCGGCAGTAATCCTGCAGCGATAACGGTCCGGCCAGCAGGCGATTTTTTAACTGTTGGATTTCCTGCTCGGCAAGTCTGTCCAGCTCTGCCTCAGGCAGTACGGCTGTCAGGTTTTGTCCGGCAGTATTTAACAGGGCGGCACCGGCGATGCGGTCGGCATTCCGTTGATGCTCCTGTGTTTTGCGACAGCGCACTGCGTCCCGCAGTGCCGACAAGTCGCAAAAGCCCTGCCGCTGTGCAAGCGTATCGTCAATGGCGGGTATTTGCAGCTGTTCCACCTCGTGCAGGCTGATTGCAAACTGTGCGGTTTTACCGGAAAGCTCCGCTACACGGAAGCTGTCCGGATAGGTGAAATCGAACCGGAACTGTTCGCCTGCACAATGCCCGCAAATCGCCTGCTCGGCGGCAGGCATCAGCTTGCCGCTGCCCAATATCACAGTCAGCCCGTTCATGCTGCTGTCGGGGATCAGCTGACCGCCTAAAAAACCGGCAAAATCCAGCGTGACACGGTTCTCACGCACAGCGGGGGCAGACGTTTTTTGGTAGACAGCGTACCTTCGTGCAATAATTTGCAGCTCCTGCTCAATCATTTTGTCGGTAACGGGGCGCACCCGGCGGGTGTAATGCAGCCCCTTGTATTGTCCAAGTGTGACCGCAGCCTGAGGGTTGTGTGTTTGATCCATACTTCCATTACTCCTTAATACGCAGCTTTTTCGTTGCAGCGTTAAAGTCCACGCTCCGCAAGCCACTTTTCAGCGATCTGGGAAAACATCTCGGGGTATTGCTCGTCCTCTGCGGCAAAGGCCTCAAGGTAATATTCGACCTCTGCGCGGGTAACCTCCTTGGCGCGCTGCCAGACGGTAAAGGTTGTTCCGTTGCCCATATCAAAGGTGGCAACGGCATCAAAATATTGTTCCCGCACAGCGGTAAACAAATCATTGAAACGACCGGAGAGCTCACCGTTGCCTACAAACGTCTGCGGGAACGGGTCGGCTGTCAGAACATACTTTGCCTCAAAAAACTGCATGGGGAAATTGTGTGTGCCGGGGACAGAAAAGCCGCCGATCAACTTGTCTTGCAGCTCACGCTCCGGCAGGCGGCAGTTTATGAAGTCGTCGGCGTTGTACAGCAGATCGTGAGGAATCATATATGCAAATTCATCATCGCTGCAATGCGCATCGATCCAGTCGGACAGCGCACAGATCGAACTTGCATCCTGACGATCGTAGATCAGTTTATCAAGACGCACGAACTCGGCGGCTGCCTTGAGCGGGAAATGATCGATAACAAAATCCGGCAAGGCGACGTTGGTAAGGGGCGAGCATCGCACCGAAACAGCAAAAACCAGCGTAAATGCAACGTAACCGAGCTTGATTTTGCGATGCTTGTCTAATTGCTCTGACAAGGCGGCGGCACCGCACAAAAACAGTACAAACCATCCCGGTAAAAACAGCAGCATCTGGTGCGACCCGGTGTTCTGCACACGGGTGAACAGCAGCATGCTCAGCAAAAGTTCAAACCCGGCAAGGCAGGGCAGGGCGAAAAGCTTTTTTTGCTTAAGGCAAAGCCACAGTCCCAGTCCGACCAAAATAAAGTTCAGCAGTCCTGTGCGCCAGAATTGCAGGTAGATCTCTGCCGCAAAGCCGCCTCCATTGTAGTAGGAGTAGCGCTCGGCATAGTTGTAGCTGAGTATATGGCTCACCATGGGCCACAGCAGTGCGACCATCGCCGCCATCGACAGCAAACCAAACAGGATAAGGTTGATCACCTGCCGCAGCGCCTGCTTTTGTCCGCCGGCACGTGCTGTGCGGGCACTGCTGACAAATACCAGAGCAGCGTAGGCAAAATAATAACCGACAACAAAGTACAGGTACCAGCGGCGTGACAGAATGACCGCAGCGGTTGACAAAAACAGCAGGATATATCGGACAGGCTCCGGGTGCGCAAAACGATAATCCAGTGTCAGTGTTAAAATTGAAAACGCAAAAATCAGACCGAACCAGTCGGGTTGTGCAAGCATGGCACTCATGCGCAAAAAGGGGTAGGTGACGGTAAGGCTGAGCCCGATCACAAAGAAACGGCGGTGCTGCTTAATGTGCAGGATCTGCCCGACCTTGATTGTAAGACCGCCAAGCGCTGCCAGAATTGCGGGCAGGATGCTGAACACCTGACAGAAAGCAAAGCTGTCACCGGTATGGTCGGTGAGGCAAAACGGAAACTCTAAAAACAGGGTGATAAAATTAGTATAGTCGTCCGCGAAGGAGCCGAAAATATTGCGCAGTCCGGCAACAGTACCCTGCGCAAAGGCTGCCTCGGCTGTGTACTGTTTGTTGATATAATTGGAATAATCCCAATAGTATATAAATGCGCGACGGTGAAGTGCCCAATAAAAGTAAAGAATGGCTGCCAGCCACACGGCAAAAAGGACAGCACAGTGGAAGCGCCCAAGGCGGACGTTAGCAACCCGCAGAACAAGGAGCACCGCTGTAAACAATGCCGTGCTGCACCAAAGACTAATCAGCGGGAAAACGACTGCACTGCCGGAAGCGACAACAGACACAACAGCGACTGCCAAGGTAAAGGCAGCGACACAGAGCAGAATCTTATTGCAGGCAGAACCTTGCGCCTTGCGCAAAAAAGACGGAGCAGAAAGCATGAAAACAAACCTCCGAAAATCAGAAAAAACGCTATATGCTAGTATAGCAAACATACACAGCAACGTCTAGCTGACAGGGGTGCAAAAAATAAAATACCCCGCCTGAAATTAAACAGACGGGATATTTTTGTCATAAAATAGCAAATCGGACAGGAATTTGCATGTGTCAGCCTTTTTTGGCAGAGGACACATGACCGGTGTGTGCTGTATCGCGCCCGCCGTAAAGCACTTTGTTGGCGCTTGCACGAGCAGCGTCCGGGTGCAGGGGCTCCGGCGTCAGCTGCAGCAGGCAACTGCCCATGGCGGGCAGATCAACCGACAATGTATAATCACGCCCGAATACGCCGCCATCTGTAGTATGCAGGTTTGTCTTCCGGCGTCCCTTCAATGCACCGCCCCACTCGGAGGCTTCGGTGTTCAAAACCTCTTCTGCGGCGCAGGGAAATTTGAGGTACAGCGGGAATTTTTTGTGAGCATGATCCTGTGTGTTCATAACGCACAGCACGGTACGTCCGCCCCCCTTGCGAAGCCATGCATAGACGCCCTCGTCACGGCTTTCGCTTGCCACCCACTCAAAGCAGGATGGGTTGTACTCCCCGTCAAACAGGGCGGGCTCGGTTGCATAGATGAGGCTCAGCTTGGAAAAATACTTCTGGAAGCTGTCATGGAAGGGATATTTCAGCAGGTCCCAGTCCATTTCACGTTTTTCGTCCCACTCACGGAAATGAGCGATCTCGTTGCCCATAAAGTTCAATTTTTTGCCGGGATGAGTGTACATGTAAAAATATAGGGTGCGGAGCTGGGCACATTTTTCTGGGTAGGTACCCCAGATTTTGTCAATGATCGTCTTTTTGCCGTGCACGACTTCATCGTGACTCAATGCCAAAAGGTACAGCTCGTTGTAAAAATAGTGCATGCTGAACGTGATCTTGCCATAGCTGTTTACACGCTCGCCGAAAGGCGTTGCAAAGTAGTCCAGCGTGTCGTGCATCCAACCCATGTCCCACTTGTAATCAAAGCCGATACCGTCATAGCGTGTGGGTGCGGTGACCTTAAGGAAGTTTGTAGAGTCCTCTGCCATGTAAATGCCGGTGGGCCAGTGCTTGTTCAACCCATGGTTCAGGCTGCGCAAAAAGTTTACTGCACCCTCGTTTACGCCGCGGTTGGGGTCGCCCTGCCAGTACAGTGCCCGCGAAACAGCATCCATACGGATGCCGTCGCAATGGTAGACGTCCATCCACATGCCGGCGGCGCTGCACAAAAAGCTGGACACCTCACGCCGGTAATAGTTAAAGTTGCAGGTGCCCCACTCGCTGTGCCCTACATCGCTGTCGTATTCGTACAGATATGTGCCGTCAAAGCGCGCTAAACCGTCCGCATTTGCGGCAAAATGCACCGGCACAAAGTCCATCAGTACGCCGATGCCCATGCGGTGGCAGGCATTGACAAAACGTGCAAACTGTCTGGGTGTACCGTAGCGGCTTGTCACCGAAAAATAACCGGTGTTCTGGTAACCCCAGCTGCCATCAAAGGGGTGCTCTGCCAGCGGCAGCAGCTCCACATGCGTAAAATGATGCTCAAGCAGCCAGGGGATAAGTTCCTTTGCAAGCTCATCGTAATCATACCAGCCGTCCGAGCCGTCCGCCTCTTTGCCGCCGGGGCGATGTTTCCAGCTGCCGGCGTGCATCTCATAAATATTCATGGGTCGGTTGCGGCATTTGTCGCGCCGCTCCATCCATGCAGAGTCATCAAACGTAAAGTCAAGCTTGGCCAGGCGGCTTGCCGTACCGGGGCGCAGCTCGGAGGAAAAGGCATAGGGGTCACTGTGCATTACCACACTGCCGTCTGCGCCGTGGATACGGTATTTATACAGCTCGCCCTCAGCGAGACCGGGGATAAAGGCACTCCAAACGCCTGTTTCTGCCCTTGACATGGATACGCCGGCGCCCCAGCTGTCAAAATCGCCGCATACCTCGATGGCTGTGGCGCCGGGTGCCCAAACGGCGAAACGCCAGCCTGCTGTGCCTTCGGGTGAGGTAAAGGGATGTGCGCCGAGGACGTGGTAGGCATCAAAGCAGTCACCACTAAAAAAATTGCTGGGAATGGCTGGGAAATTCATGCAAAGCTCTCCTTTTTATCTGTAAATTCAGCACTGCAAAGCGATACGGTTGACCTCTATGGTGTGGTATTTCGGCAAACCCCACAAGAAAACAAAGTAATTCTCGTCAAGGACGATGATTTGAAATGATAATCTCACAAAAAAATGGACAAAATCGACATTATCGCAGGAAATGTGTTATACTAGCCCTGTTGCCGTCCTCACCGGCGGCCGAAACTTATCAAAGCAATGACAGGAGCGTAATGTAAGATGGCTTGGTATGACGAAGCGGTATTCTATCACATTTATCCCCTCGGGCTGTGCGGCTGTGCACACGAAAATAACGGCGAGGCTGTGCCTGGTGCATTCCAAAAGCTGGATGCATGGGCAGCTCACGCATCACAAATCGGCTGCACAGCGATTTATATCGGACCGCTGTTTGAAAGCGAAACGCACGGCTATGATACCGTGGACTACCGCAGGGTAGACCGGCGGCTCGGCTCAAACGAGGAGTTCCGCAATTTTGTAAGTGCCTGTCATGCACGCGGACAGCGTGTGATTGTGGACGGCGTTTTCAACCATGTCGGGCGCAGCTTTTTTGCCTTCCGTGACCTGAAGGAAAACCGGGAGGGGTCACGCTTCCGTGATTGGTTTTGTGACGTAAACTTTTGGGGCAACAACGAGTATAACGACGGCTTTAGCTATGGCAACTGGGGCGGCTATAACATGCTGGTCAAGCTGAACCAGCGCAACCCGGAGGTGCAGAGCTATCATTTTGAAACGATCCGTTTCTGGGTGGAGCAATTTGATATCGATGGCATCCGTCTGGATGCTGCGGATGTGCTGGACTTTGATTTTATGCGCGGTCTGCGGCGGCTTGCGAACGAGATCAAACCTGATTTCTGGCTGATGGGCGAGGTAATCCATGGTGACTACAGCCGCTGGGCAAACCCGGAAATGCTGCACGCTGTCACCAATTACGAGCTGCACAAGGGTTTGTGGAGCGGACATAATGACCACAATTACTTTGAAATCGCACACACCATGCGCCGTCTGCAGGGACTGTGCCACGATACCCGCCTGTACAGCTTTTCGGACAACCATGATGTCGAGCGACTGCCGAACAAGCTGCGCAATCGGGATCACATCCGACATATTGCAATCCTAGTATATACGCTTTGGGGCGTTCCGTCTATATATTACGGCTCAGAATTTGGCATTGAGGGCAAAAAAGAATGGGGCAGTGACTGGCCGCTGCGTCCGTGTCTTGACCTGGCGGATTACGCCGATGCACAGGAAAACAATCCTGTCACCAGCGTTTATGCCGCGCTGGGCAGACTGAAGGCGGAACTGCCTGAACTGAGCTATGGTGAGGTGAAGGAGCTGCATCTCACGACACAAAGCTATGCATACGCACGTGTGCTGGACGGCAAAGCGGTCATTGCTGTAATGAACAACGGCGACCTGCCCGCAAAGCTGGAGTTTCAGCTGCCGGTAGAGGCCGCCGCCGCAAAGGATCTGCTGGCAGATTGCGCAGGCAGCCGTGATATCGATGTAAAGATCGAATGGGGGCGCATGCAGGTGCAGCTGCCATCCAATTATGCCACGATTTTGCAGCTGGAGCGCTGAACGTTTGCTTGCATAGCGGGGCAACTTTTGCTACAATAAGTTGCGGACGAGATGGTTGAACCGCAGGCGAAAGGAAGGCTGTCATACAATGAACGCAGCACAGCGCAGAGAACTGATTTTGAAAAAACTGAGCGATGCGCAGGAGCCGCTCAGTGCAAGCGCGCTCGCTGCTTCGCTCGGCGTTTCGCGCCAGATTGTGGTGGGTGATGTTGCCCTTTTGCGTGCGGGTGGTGAGCACATTGACGCAACCCCGAGAGGCTATCAGCTCCACGCAGTGAGCAGAGGCTATACGGGTATCCTTGCCTGCATTCACAGCACGGAGGAACAGCTGCGTGCAGAGCTGTACACTGTGGTTGACCAGGGCGGGGTCGTTGTTGATGTCACTGTTGAAAACAGCCTTTACGGCGAATTGCGCGGCAACCTGAACGTTGCCAGCAGATACGATGCGGACAATTTTTTGCGTCATGCAGCCACTGCACCGGAAAGTCTGCTCAGCCGCATGACGGGCGGAGTACATCTGCATACGCTGCATTGCCCGGACAGTGAGACCTTTGAACGCATCAAACAACAGCTTGCGCAAAAGGGCATCCTGTATGAGAAGTAGTAATGCGCATCCGCTTACAGTGCCATTGCAAATAGTATAAAAATCCTGTTATGGCTTGTCTATGAACGAAACTGGAAAAAGGTTGGATATCATACCAAAATATAAAAGAGGTGGATTTTCTGGATATTCGCATTGAAAAAACGGAGCGTGCTATAAGAGAAGCGTTCATGCAGCTTCGCACACATAAACCGCTGGAAAAAATCAAGGTCAAGGAGCTGTGCGACCTTGCCTGCATCAATAAATCCACTTTTTATGCGCATTATCAGGATATTTACGCACTTGCAAATGCAATCGAAGATGAGCTGGTAGGGCGCATTATCGCAAGCCTGCCGCAGCTGACATCGAATGATGTGAGCGAGCGCACCGAGTGGCTTACGCGTGAGATGTTCCGCACCTTTATGGAAAACAAAGAAGCAGTCAATACGATTTTTTCCGGCTCGAGGCAAGGTCTGTTCATCAACCGTGTTGAGGAGGCGATGCGTCTCTATATTTCTGAGACGGATCCTGATTTTGAGGCGGATGTCGTGCGCAATGTTGTGCTCTCGTTTTGCCTGCAGGGGTGCTACTACACGTTCACCCGGTACTGTGACCTTATGGACGAAAAGCGCCTTGTAGCGCTGCTTGCATCTGTTGCCCGTGCTGCGCAGAAGATCAGGATATAATTTTTAACGATAATCAATAAAAAGCGGAGCTCTCAGAATGCAACGAGAGCTCCGCTTTTTTGGTTGAATGCTGTCTTATACGCCCGATGCGCCGTAGTTTGCCAGCACGCGAGCTGATGGGTCATTGACATTGCAGTTTGGCCAGGCCTTGTTGGGCATCCAGAAGCCGACGATCGTTCTGCTTTGATCGCAGTAGTATTTTTCAAAAATCTCGCGGTAAAGCAGGCTCTCTTTGGTAAAAGGCATGCAATGTGCCGAATAGTTTGCCCGGCGCATCTGGAATTCTTCATCTGTGTACAGGCTCTCGGCGTACTCTTTTATATCGTCCACCATGCTGTGACCGACAGCATCAGAGAAGGCGGCTTTTTCGCGCCACAGGATCTCCGGCGGCAGCCAGTCGCCCTCAAAGGCCTTGCGCAGCAGATATTTGCCTTTGCCGTAGGTGTTCAGCTTCTTTTCGGGGTCGATGGCCATGACGTAACGCACAAAGTCCAAATCGCCAAAGGGCACACGAGCTTCGATGCTGTTGGCGGAAATGCACCTGTCTGCACGAAGCACATCGTACATGTACAGCTCGCGGATTCGCTTTTGGCTCTCCTGTTGGAATGCATCGGCGGTGGGGGCGTAATCGGTGTACTTGTAGCCGAACAATTCGTCCGAGATCTCGCCGGTCAGCAGCACGCGCACGTCGGTCTGCTCGTGGATAGCCTTGCACAGCAGGTACATGCCCATGCTTGCGCGGATGGTGGTAATATCCCATGTGCCCAGCAGACGCACCACTTCTTCAATGCTGTTGATGACCATATCACGGTTGATGATGATCTCGTGATGCTCGCTGCCAAGGTAATCGGCAGTCTGCCGGGCATACTTCAGGTCGATGGCATCGGTATCCATACCAATGGCAAAGGTGCGGATGGGTTTTTGCAGTTTTTTTGCAGCGATGGAGCATACCAGAGAGCTATCCAAACCGCCGGAAAGCAAAAAGCCGACAGGAGCATCTGCATCCAGGCGTTTTTCAACGCCGGCAACCAGCTTTTCACGGATGTTTGTCAGGATCGTCGGCATATCGTCCTGCATGGGGGCGGGGACGTCGGCAATATCCTCATAGCGCACAAAGCGTCCGTCGCAGTAGTAGCTGCCAATAGGGAACGGGCGGATGTCATCGCACCAGCCGATCAAATTTTGCATCTCGGAGGAAAATGCGATCTGATGGCTGGACTTGGAGTAACCGTAGAACAGCGGGCGAATGCCGATAGGGTCACGGGCGGCAATCAGGCGATCCTTGCGGGAATCGTACATGATCAATGCAAACTCTGCGTCCATATGGCGAAACATATCCAGACCGTACTCGTAGTACAGCGGCAGCAGGATCTCGCAGTCGCAGTCTGATCGAAAGCGATAGCCGGCCCGCTTCAGGATCTCTTTTTCAAAGCGGAACCCGTACAGCTCGCCGTTGCATACCACGCAGTCGGCGCCGCGGTAAAAGGGCTGCATGCCCTCCGGCGTCAGCCCCATGATGGCAAGACGTCCAAAGCCCATCAGACCATAAGGACCTTCCACGACACGCTGGTCGTCCGGCCCGCGTGATACGGTCCGCATCAGGTATTCTTTGAATTTTTCGGCACTCAGGTCATGCCCGGTATAGCCCATTACACAGCACATACTTCTTACCCCTCTTTTTGTAGCATTTTAATGCAAAAAAATTACGGCAGCCATCCATCCCACTAACTAGGACGAATATGCTGCCGTATCCGTGGTGCCACCTAAATTACCGACACATAAACCTGTGTCAGTCACTTTTGTGCGCTCTCCCCGTTGAAAGCACTGTCGCGATAACGAGCGGCGCACGTCTGCCCCTACTGCCGCTATGCAGGTTCAGGGAGAAGCTCACGGGTGTTCGTTCAGGCTCGGTCCTCTGTGCGGCTTGCACCTGCCCGCACTCTCTGCAAGAGAACCCTTGAACCGTACTTTTCCCGGTCAAAGCTTTTGTCAAGTGAATTGTATCACTCGTTTTCGGTCGTGTCAACATGCGAACACGAATTTTCGTCAGTCTGCACACATGCGGTTTGCGCTGCGCCGCAATGACGGCAAAGCCCATACAGCACGCTGCCATCGCATTGCAGCGTAAACCCGTGCTCTGCCATCAGGTGTGTACGCACTTCATCCATAAAATGGCAGTCCAGATGGTAAATGCGCCCGCACTGTACGCACTTGAGGTGCAGATGCTGGCGGCAGTGCCGGCCTTCGTCAACGTATTGGAACACGGCACGCTCGCCTTTGTCGGCAACATACTTCATGATGCGCTGCTCCCCGGCAAGCTTGTCCAGGTAGCGGTATACGGTTGTGGGGTTGGGGCTTGCCCCCTGCTGCTCCAGGTGCTCCAGAATATTAGATGCACTGACCGCATGTTGACGATTATTGATCAGATAATCCAGGATCAGTTGTCGTGTTTTTGTGTTGTAGCCATCGCTGCGTGCCATAAAAAAGAACACTCCTTCTGCTGTTTGCCATCGCTGCCTGTATTGTAGCATATTTCGCTGTTTGATGCAAAAAGAATGCTCGTACGAGAGGTTGAACTGACAACAAGCACAAAAAACATTGGTCAAAATTAGCAAAATCACTAAATAAAATTTGGAGAAAACAGAAAACGCGCCGAAGTTGAGCGGAAACTATTGTATTGTATGCTGTATTGTGAAATAATAGACAGCGAGGGAAACTTGCATCACAGAAAAAATACAAGGCTGCTTTTTAGTGAACGGCGGTCTCGTCTGCCGTATAGGATAACGGATAAGTTTAATGGGAGTGTTTGAAGGATGAAAGAGATGGAACCACAGACAAAACCGAGCTTGAAGCTGCAGGCATATCAATACCTGAAGACAAAGATTTTGAACTGTGAATACCGTCCCAATGAATTTTTGAACGAGCAAAAGCTTTGCGCAGAGATGGGCAACATCAGCCGCACCCCGATGCGTGACGCACTGGGGCGTTTGGAGCAGGAGGGTCTGATCACCATTTTGCCCAAGAAGGGTCTGATGGTGTCGGGCATCGCCGAAGAGGATGTGCACAGCATGTTTGAGATGCGCCTGCTGGTAGAGCCGTATGCGCTGCGCACCTATGGCGACCGCATCCCGGTCGAGGAGCTGGAGCGCTTTGCAGAGCTGATGCGACATCCGGAGAACATTGAGGACTTCTGCGAGTCGGACGACGAGTTCCATGCAATGCTGATGAGCACACTGCCAAACAAGTATCTGCGTGCCGCATACGACCGCATTACGGGTTTGAACACACGCTTCCGCATTATGACCGGCAAGGTGAGCATGATCAATCAGGGTCAAACCTGTGAAGAGCACCTTGAAATTTTGACGGCAGGTCTGGCTGGCGACTGGGACGGTGCGGCGGTAGCACTGCAGCACCATTTGGAGCTTGCACGGGACAAGGCCGAGGGTGTGATCAAGGTGATTCGTCTCTGGTAATTTAATACAGGCATATAAAGGCTGTTGCTTTGCGCAACGGTCTTTTTTGCTGCAAAAATTCGGCACAATAACAGTTTTTGCGCTGCTGAATTTGTGATTGCGCTAAAAATATCGCTGCCGTGTTGACAGGCCGTTTTGCTTCATGCTATGGTTACCCGTGTATGTCATGGACTACAGCAAGGGTTCACCGGCCGCAAAGGACATATATCGGATGGAGGGTGTATACGCAATGATGCAGACAAAACGAAGAGGATTTTCTAAGCAGCTCCCGCAGCTTGCGTTTGCGGCATTGCTGCTTGCCTGTACAGTGCTGTCGGGTTGCTCCGGTGCGGGCACGGGCTCAGGCTCGGTCATAGCGCAAACAAGCGTGCCGTTCCGGCAGGCAATACACACAGGCAGCGCAACCGTCAGCTTTAACGCCGCAAGTGAGGAATACCGTAATAACAAATTCGATCCGAAACCGGATGTATGGTATATTACATGCGTGGTCAATATCACGCCGGCGGAGACGCTTTTTATAGATAAGGATGTCCTCTGGTTTGAAATTGATGGCGAGAAGCTCGACGCTTTTAACTATTATACCGACCCCGATGCAGCACAACGTGACACATCTATCACACTTGGTGCAGACAAGAATGTAACACTCTACGTCTATTCCTGGCGCTATGCATCCAAAGATAATCAGCCGCAAAAAATTACGATGTTTTACAGGGACAAAACCACAGGTATGTGCATCCGCACGGTAGAAAATACGCTTACGAGTACAACAGAGCCAGCGTCATGACGGGTCGGCTTGTGGTTGCTCCAAAAGAGGGAGGCACAGGGTAAAACGGCTGCCGTTGCCGACCTCGCTTGTAAGCGTGATCTCGCCATGGTGCAGGTGCGCAAGCTCTTGTGCAATGGTAAGCCCAAGCCCGGTAGAATCGTGTTTGTTGCTGGCAGTTGTGTGAAAATAGCGGTCAAAAACGGCCGGCTGATCCTCTTTTGCAATGCCGCAGCCTGTGTCTGCCACGCATACGCATGCTGTGCCGTTTTCAGCATAGGCACTTACCGTGATATCCCCGGCGGACGGTGTATAGTGGATGGCATTTGTGACAAGGTTTTGTATGATCTGCTCCAGCCGTGTTTCGTCACCCCAAACCGGCAGCTTGGCGCAGGCGGTAAATTTGAGCAGGACGCCTTTTCTGCTTGCCTCACTTTGACAGGCATCGCAGACCAGAGCAGCTACGCCGCCCAGCTCGACGCGGTCCTCGTTCAGCATCACCTGTTTTTGCTCCAGCTTTGCAGCAAGGAAGAGATCCTCTGTCATGCGGCGTACAAAGTCTATGCGCTGCTGCAGCGTGGGCAAAAGGGCAGGCAGTGCCTCCGGGGCATTTGCAAGTGATTCGAGCCCGCAGCTCACAGCAAAAAGCGGACTGCGCAGGTCGTGGAAAATATTCAGCATCATGCTTTTGCGTGCCTCGGTCTCCTCGGTCAGCGCTTTTGTGCGCTCGATAACGCGTGTGTCAAGCTCCCTGGCAAGCTGTTCGGTGCGGTCGAACTGAAGCGCAAAACGGCGGCAGACAAACGTCATGCAGCCGAGCGCAAACGGGATGTCGAATAGGCGCGAACAGCGCAGCAGGTAGAGTGTGTAGCACTCAGGGTAGATGCTTAAATTCGGCAGCAGTGCCCAGACACGAAGCCCTGTTGTGACCGCACACGGAAACAGCAGCAGCCCGGCGGCCTCGTAATCGCTGTAATATGCAAGGATAAGCAGATAAAGGCAAAAAGACATGCCGGCGGTAAGTGTGCTGAAGCGCAGGATGGAAGGCGCAAAAAAGCTAAGCACCAAAAATGCTGCTGACAAAGGCACGACCCACCGTGCAGAGCATGGCAGAGACAGCAGTACAGCGGACAAAAGTGCGGATGCGAGGATCATGACAGCGAAAAAGAGTCGCAGACATCTTTGCAGCCAGCCCTGCAACCCGCTCGGGAAGCAGGCGACAATAGCCCCCCAAACGAACAGAACAGACAGGTACAGCAAAAAATATCGCAGCTCCGGCTGTTTTTTGTAGTGGTAAAGCGCAAGGATGGTGGCGGCAAGCGTCGCAAAAAAAGCCAGCGAAACCATTTGCAAAAGCGCACGCATTGCGTTGCCGGTCTGAGCACACAGCGGGCTCATCACCCAGCACTGCGGCTCACGTGTGCACAGCGCAAAAAGGCTCAGCGTGCCGTCCTGTGAGCTAACCAGTTGCATAGTTTCGGGCTGCGCAGCAAGGTCATCCGGTGCGATATCCGAGTCCGCTGTAAAGCGGGCGTCACCGGTGCGGCATAAAATCAGCTCGCCCAGACCCGGCTCAGCACGGATCGAAAAGCTCCACAGGTTGTCCTCAAGCTGCTTCCAGCCGTACAGGCGCACCCCCGCAGCCGTCATAGTGTCGGTAAGCGTTCCGCCGTTTTGCAGTGGGACGTTTTGCCGATTGACCAGGCAGCCGCACAGTGCAATGCAAACCGCCGTAAGGACCGCTATAAATGAACCAGAGATTTTTTTGACACGCTTGTCCATGGCACCCTCCGAAACAGGTTGAGAATTGACTGGAAATAAGGTATATTAAGTATAACAAATCTGGGCTGAAAAGGGGAGAGCAAACATCATGATTCGCATTTTGCTGGTGGAAGATGATCCTGTGATCCGGGACACGACGCGCTATTTTTTGCAAAATCAGCAAAATTTTGAGGTTGTCTGTGCAGAAACGGGCGGCGATGCACTGAGCTGCGCAAGAGAACATTTTGATGTTATCCTGATGGATATCCTTTTGCCGGATACCAATGGCGTTGAGCTGTGCCAGCGTCTGCGCAGCTGGCACCACTGCCCGATTATCTTTACCTCCTGTCTGGATGACACGGATACAATTGTGCGTGCGCTGGAGATGGGCGGCGATGACTTTTTGGCAAAGCCGTATCATAATAAGGTGCTGCTGGCGCGCATCATGGCAAATATCCGTCGTGTACAGATGGATGCCGCCGAGCCGAACGTCAGCAATTATCATTGCGGCGCGTTTACGCTGGATGCAAACCGGCATTGTGTAGAGCATGACGGAAAAAGCATCCATCTTGCAGATATGGAGTACCGCATTCTGGCGCTGTTTATCCGCTGTCCCAATACTTTTTTTACGGCGAACGAGCTTTACCAGAAAATCTGGGGCAGAGACAGCCTGGGCGATGTGCGCACGGTGCAGGTACATATCCACAACCTGCGGCAAAAAATCGAGCCTGCCCCCGCAAAGCCTGTCTACCTGAAAAATGTCTGGGGAAAGGGGTACATTTTTCAGCCCGAGGGGCAATAAAACAAAGATACGACTTATGATTTAATAATCGATAAGCAAAAACGGCTGCTTATTTAAGTAAACTTAAATAAGCAGCGTTTTTTGTGATTGAAAATGATAATAAAATAACGATATCTGCACTAAAAAGGAGGCTGCGGCCGCGTAACACCAAAAAAATAAACCCAAAATTTAAAAAAGCTTAATAGACATGGCAGAAACTTTGTGTTAAATTATTATCGAACGAGCCATTCTGCCCCAAGAACGGCAGGATGGGTTAGGATAAGAAGGAAGAGACACAAAAGGAAGAAAGGACACCACGAGCTATGAACAAGATTTCGCGCAAAGGCTTTCTGAAAATCGCAGCAGCAGCTGCGATGTCCGGCGTGACCGCCGGCGCCCTGGCTGCTTGCAACTCCGCATCGAAGGCAGGCAGCGCTGCAGGCTCCACCGCAGCCTCCGGTGTGGCAGGCACCTACACCCCCGGTACCTACGAGGGTACTGCTGAGGGCATCTCCTCTACCGTTAAAGTCACAATGACTTTCTCTGACAGCGCTATCACCGATGTTGTCGTTGATACCTCTGGTGAGACTGCATCCTACGGTGCAGCCGCAGCAGACGAGCTGAAAAAGCAGCTGCTCGAGGCAGGCTCTGCCGAAATCGATGGTGTTTCCGGTACGACCATTACCTCTGATGCTGTCAAGAAGGCAGCTAAGAGCTGTATTGCGCAGGCTAAGGGCGAGGTTGTTGTCACTTCTGTACAGCTGCCTACCGGCGATGAGAACGACTGGCTGGGCACCGAGCCCAATGTGGATGAGGCTGCCATCACCGAGACGGTTGATACTGATATCGTGATCGTCGGTGCCGGCAACGGCGGTATGTTTGCTGCTGCTTATGCCGCTGCAAACGGCCTGAACTTCCGCGTTGTTGAGCAGAATGGCGCTGTGCAGGACACCCGTCACTGGTATGGCGCGATTGATTCTGCTGCCGCTAAGGAGGCAGGCGAGCCTGCTACCGATAAGGCAAAGCTGCTGAGTGAGATTTCCCGCTATGCTTCCGGCAAGTGTGACCAGCGCGTTGTCAAGACATGGATCGACGAGTCTGCCGCAATGCATGACTTTATGCGCAGCATCCTGGAGGACAAGTACGGCTGGACCTGCGACTTTACATCCGGCTCCGAGGCTGCATGGCCTGCAGAGAATGCCGAGCACAACACCGACTACCTGTTCCCTGTGCAGGAGCACAACTACATGGCAAGCGAGAACGCTTCCGGCAAGCCCCGCAACGTTCTGCTGCAGGAGTACATCGAAGAGCTGGGTTACAGTGTTGACTTCAAGACCAGCCTCGTAAAGCTGGAAAAGAACAGCGACGGCCGCATCACCGGTATCATTGCACAGAGCACCGAGGATGACCACTATATCCGCTACAATGCAAACAAGGGCGTTCTGCTGGCCTGCGGCGGCTACCCCGGCAACCCCTACATGATGGAGCAGCTTGACCCCCTGGGCACCAGCGTGACGACCGCATGCTCCTACTCGCCGTCCGATAAGGGCTACGGCATCCGTGCCGCTGTCTGGGCCGGCGCAAACCTCGATAAAGAGGCTGCCCCCATGCTGTTCGACCGTGGTATCGTTGCTCCCGGCGTTGACGCAGGCTATGTTGAAAGCGACTCTGCCTTCGGCGGCAAAGCATTCCCTGGTCAGATCCGTCAGTACAACCCCGGTACACAGCCCTTCCTGAAGGTCAACCGCAACGGCGAGCGTTTTGCAAACGAGAGCAGCCCCTATAACGATATCGTCTACGCTGCTGCACATCAGCCGGGTCGTGTTTACGCACAGATCTGCGATGCAAACATCATCGAGGATGCAAAGCGCTTCCACACCATCGGCTGTTCCGCTCAGACCCGTAACTCCGGCGAGGGTTATGTTAAGGGTAAGATGGACGAGGCAGAGGCAATCGGCGCATTCTTCAAGGCTGACACCATTGAAGAGCTGGCAGATAAGCTTGGCTTCACCGGCGATGCAAAGGAGACCTTCCTTGCAACCGTCGAGCGCTACAACGAGCTGTACGATGCTCAGGAGGATGTCGACTTCGGCAAGCCTGCTTACCGTCTGAGCGCAATCCGCACCGCTCCGTTCTACGGCTGCTGGCTGGGTGCATCTCTGCTGACCACTGAGCAGGGCATTGCCATCAATGCAAAGGGTCAGGCTCTGGACACCGATAACAAGCCCATGGAGGGTCTGTATGTCACCGGCGATATGTCCGGCTCCTTCTTCGCAAACAACTATCCCTGCCTGATGGCCGGTGTTGCCATGGGTCGTACCCTGACCTTCGCCATGAAGGCGGTCAAGCAGATGGCTGGTCTGGACGAGGCATAAGTTTTCCGGCAAAGCAAGCATCATAATATAGCAAAAGCAGCAGCCTTCCGTTTTGGAGAGCTGCTGCTTTTGTGTATAATATTTTATGCGGCAAGCGATGCAAACCAGGACACGACCTTGCACGGCCACGGCTTGCGTTCATCAAGCTTTTTTGCAAGTCGGACACCGACATTCTCCTGCAGATTGCGGTAGAAGAACTGGTAGTCGTATACGTGGTATGCGCCCTCGGGCAGGATATATACCACTGCGGGGTAGTCCGCCTTGTCGATATCCGTCACCTTCAGCACACCGCGCTCGCTGTCAATGTAAGCACCGCACAGCGCCGGCACCTCACAATTGATTCTGCCGCTGTAATCGGTAAAGCAAGCGCCTTCGTTTGCCTCTTTCGACACGGGGGTGCTGTCCGTCGACCAGTTCAAAGGGTTGATGGACAGCATTTTTGTGCCTTTGGGTACGATTACGGTGTCGTCTACCGACTCGTCCTCACATTCAAAGCTTACGACCACACCCGTGTCGTTTTCGCCTGTGGCAGCCTTCAGCTGCGGATATTTTTGCGTCATTTCTTCTGTCAGCTGCGCACCGATGGCATACACGGCGACAAGGCGGTCGCAGAGGTCTTCATCTCCAAAGTACTCGATCATCAGTCGGTAGCACATGTCTGCCCCCTGCGAAAAGCCTGCCAGAATGATCGGGCGGCCGTTGTTGTAATGCTCTAAATAATAAGCAAATGCGGCGGATACATCCTGATAGGCAAATTGGAGGTAGGTCTCCCGTTCTTCGGCGCTCAGGGTGTAAACCTTCATGGCGGCCTGACGGTAGTAAGGTGCGTATAGCCTTGCAGACTCCTCGTAGATGCCGCGCTCCATGTTCAACGCACCGAGAAAGCTTGCTTTTGTTGTCTCATCGTCAAGTGACATGTTCCACTCATCGTTCATGTCAACCGTCGGACAAATCAAAAACACATCGGCGTCCTTGTTTTCACCGATGCCGTTGTAGGCCCAATTTTCAGCCTGCGAATAATCGGGCGCATCCGTTCCGTTTTCGATTTCGGACGGTGATGCTATGCCGGCGCCCATCAGCATGACCGCAGCCAGCAGCATGGCAAGCAAGCGAATCACTTTCTTTTTCATTCAATATCCTCCTTTGCAAGATGCAAATTGCAGTTTAACCCCGGTGTCAGCCGTGTTATTTTCAGTATAGCACACAGGGACGATGCGCGTCACGCAAAATCAAATTTTTTGAAACATTTTGTGCAAATTCAGCGTATGTATAAACAGTGCGGCAGTGCGATACTGACTGCCTAACAGAAAGAGGTTGATTGTTATGAAACAAACAGGACGTATTTTTGGGTTGGTCATGGCGGTGGCAATTGCTGGCAATTTGCTGGTTGGCTGTGCCGGCACGGCGGCTATCTCGAAGCAGGCTGCATCACAAACAGCAGCATCTGCGGCGTCACAGGCGACGGCACAGGATGTGATCATTGCACAGGTCGGCGGTGCAGGTGATATCGGATTTCTTGAGAAACGCACGGGGCGTGCAGATTTTGACTCTTTTGATGAAATCATTGCGCAGCTGCAAAGCGGAGAGGGATATGCCTATATCACGGTTGCAGGCAAAGATAACGAGATCCTTGCTGTGACGGAGATGACCTACGCATGGGACGATAAGGAAGGCTCACAGGTGTCCTTTGATGTTGATTTCTATGCGCCGGTGGGTTACATGGACAATAAAATCGAGCATGTTGGTCACATCAACACGGGCAGCAGCGGCAACCCTGTCAGAATTGCAGAAGATGGCATCCTTTATGCATGCAATAACCGGACCTATGGCCAGCTGCAAATGGCAGACCAGGATCTTTTGGAGTATTCAACACAAATCACGCTTGCGTATGATGGCGGCGGGAATGCGACAGTTGACGGGTACGCCAGTATGGATGGTACGCTGGATAAGCTGGCTAAGACAGATATTTCAACCGAGGAGGATTTTTTTGCGCTGTTTAATGGTTTGGAGGATATTGCGCCGGTTGCCTTTACAGTGGTATAATAGCTGTAAATAACGTACAACTGAAGGGAGCAGCGCAAAAATGGGTCTAAAACAGGCAAAGAAGCTCAAAATTATCCTGGCGGTGATTGGTGTTTTGCTGGCAGCCAATCTGATCATGACAGGTCTTCTGTTCAAGGCGAATGCAGATAAAACGCAGCAGGCGGACACAGCGGGACAGCAGACAAAGTATACGCTTTATATTGGTACAAACGATAAGGATACCTATCAACAGGAGATACCGTTTGATGAATGCGTACAGATCGTTACAGAAATCTGCACGCAATACACAGGTGGCTGTACCCTGGTCGATGCAACTGGCTACTGGCAGGACGAAACCGGTACGATCACGTCCGAGCAGACGATCCAATGCGTATTGGAGGATATATCGGAAGAGGATGTACACAAAATCGCCGACGATGTGATTGATGCATTGAATCAGAATTCGGTTTTGATCGAGACGCAGGATGTGACTTCAGAATTCTATTCAAAGTAAAGGGTGGGTTTGCACATAACAAAAAACAGATGCGGCTGCTATTCGGCGGCCGCATCTGTTTTTGCTTTGCACAGAGACTTATTGTTCTTTTTCCAGGCGCTTTTTCTCCCGCTTGCTTTCAATGACATGACGGATGGCCATAATCGGGTGCACGGTCAACATGCGTGGACCGGAAAAACGCATTACATTTCGGATCTTTTCGCGCATTTCGGGCTTGTAGCAATGCACCTTGCAGTTGGAGCAAAAAGTTTTTGTCTCCATGAAAGGGCATTTGTCGCTGCGCAGCCTTGCGTATTTTTCCAGCTCGGCGCAATCGGGGCAGAGCCCTTTTTTTGTGCCGTGGTTTTTACGGCAATACAATGCGATCATCTCTGAAACAATCATCTTTTCACGCTCACGCTTTGATTGCGTATCCATCAGCAGACCCTCCCGTTTTCAACCGAGTATGTTTTGCCGCAGATGCCCATAGTGGACTTGCGGTGCGACACCAGAACGACTGTTTTGCCGGCGCACTCCTCTTTGAGCGATTTCAAAATAACAGCTTCATTCAGGCTGTCCAGGTTGCTTGTGGGCTCATCGAGCAGCATCAGGTCGGCATCGTGCAAAAATGCTCTTGCCAGACCAATGCGCTGCCGTTCACCGCCGGAGAGGCTGTCGCCCAATTCTGCGACAGGCGTTTCGTAGCCCTTGGGCAGACGCATAATAAAGTCGTGTACAGATGCTTTTCGGCAGGCATCCTCCAGCTCTTTCTGGGTAGCATCCGGTTTGGCGACACGAAGGTTTTCTGCAATGCTGTCATGGAACAGGTGCGTGTCCTGTGTGACGAACGATTGCATCGTGCGCAGGTTTTCGGTGTTGATTCTTTCGATGCTCCTGCCGGAGATGCATATTTCACCCTTTTGCACCTGCCAAAAGCGCATCATCAGTTTGAGCAGGGTTGATTTTCCGCTGCCGCTCCGTCCGGTAATGCCGATAATGCAATCCCTGGGCAAATCAACGGAGACATCTGCAAGGATCGTCTGGTCGTTATACGCAAAGGATACGTTTTTGATCTGCGCATTGTCAAAGACGATTTCGGGCTGACCGGTTATGTCCTTGACCACAGGCGACTCGTCCAGGATATCCAAAACGCGGCCGCCGGCGGCAAAGGTGTTTTGCAAGGAGGAGCCAAGATTTGCAAGCGCAACGACAGGCCCGAACGAGCTCATCAAAGCCAGCACGGCAACAACGACATCCTCAAAGCCGATTGTGCCCGATTGCATCAGGGTGGATGCTGCGAACAACATGGCAAGGTCAAAAATCAGAATGACAGAGTTTGTCACAGCAACATTTCGGCCCGTCATAAGCTTCATGTGCGCTTCATCATTGGCGAGCCCTGCGGTAAGCCTGCCCATCTCGCCAAGGCGGTTTTCGCCTTGGCCGTAGCGTATGACCTCATCAAGACCACGCAGACTGCAAAGGACAAAGCTGGACAGCTCACCCGATTTTTTTCTGAATTTTTCGCCGTCATCCCCGGACATTTTCGAGATGATAAGCGGTATGGCAATGCCGACGACCGCATATGCGGCAAATGCCAGAAGACCGAGCAATGGGTGGATCGTGCCGATGAATGCGACCATAATAGCCGAAAACAGCACGGCGATGGCGACGGGGGAAATCGTGTGGGCATAAAATACTTCAAGCAGCTCAATATCCGAGGTGATCACAGAAATCAGGTCGCCCCTGTCTTTTCCCTCAAGCTTTGCAGGGCACAAGCGCCGCAAAGCACCGAAGACATGGTCACGGATGATCGCCAAAAGCTTGAATGCAATAAAGTGGTTGCAGGACTGCTCTGCGTAGCGCAGACAGGCACGTGCGACCGAGAACACGATCATGCATGCAAAGGCGGTTCCGGCAGTCAATGCAACTGTCATGCCCAGTGCATCCAAAAGCGCAATTCCGCCCAGGATTGTGATAAAGGCGGCGCACAGATGACCGATCAGTCCCATGGTGATGGCAAGCAGCATATAGCCTGTCAGGGGCTTTACCAGGCCGATCAGGCGCAGCATTACATTCAGATGTGTACGTTTCATGCAATTGCACCCCCTTGCAATTTTTCCAGCTCCTGCTGTGCGGTCCACAGCGAGTGATAAACTTCGTTTTTCAGCAGGGCGGTATGGTCTCCGGCACCAACGACGCTGCCGTTTTGCATGACATAGATGTTATCGGCATGGACGACATTGGCAAGTCGGTGAGAAATAAGAATGACGGTTTTGGTTTTAGCCAGTGCATCGATTTGCCGCATGATGTCGTTTTCGCTCTCGACGTCAATGTTTGATGTTGCCTCGTCAAAAATGTAGACGGGGCTGTCGTGCAGCAATGCTCTGGCCAGGGCAAGTCGCTGCCGCTGTCCGCCGGAGATATTGCCCGCCTGCTCGGTGAGCGCAAAATCAAGTCCGCCTTCACTCTGCAAAAAATCTGCCAGATTGACTGCTCGCAGAGCGTCCCACAGCTGCGTATCGTTGGCATCCTGTTTGCCCATGCGCAAGTTATCGCGGACAGTGCCTTTGAACAGATAGCTTGCATGTCCAACATAGGTAATATCCTGCATCAGGGCTTTTTCGCTGATATTCTGTATCTGTATGCCGCCGACAGAGACCTCACCGGTAAAGCGTCGGTTTTTGCCGGTGAGGATTGCCGCAACGGTAGACTTTCCGCAGCCGCTCTCGCCAACAATCGCGGTAAAGCTGCCGGACGGAAAGTCCATGTTTACCCCGTGCAGGATCTCGCGCGAATCATCATAGGAAAAGTGCAGATTGCGGATGGACAAATCGTGTTTTTTAGGCACAAGATCACCGCATTTTTCCTCCGGCAGGTCAAGCAGCTTAAAAATTTTGTCGCTGGCGGCCATGCCGTTCATTGCAACATGAAAATAGCTTCCGAGCTGACGCATCGGTATAAAGAAATCGGCAGAGAGCAAAATGATCAGCAAAGCGCCGCCCAGGTTCACATGCCCTGCACGAAACTGCGTGACAGCCATGATCATACCGAGTGCGGCACCGCCGTAAGCGATGAAGTCCATGATCGTGATGGAATTGAGCTGCATCGTAAGGACTTTCATTGTTATTTTGCGGAATTTTTCGCTCTCCTCGTTCATGCGCCGGTGACGCAGCGCATCGGTCTGGTAGATCTTCATCGTAGTCAAGCCCTGAAGGTTTTCCAAAAAGGTATCACCGAGAGCGGTGTACTGTCCCCAATACTTGCCTAGCAGCTTTTTTGCCCAGGTCTGCACACATGCGATTGCAACGGGGATCATCGGTACGCAAATCAACAGCACGATTGCGGACGGTACGTTGACACTGCAAATCACTGCAAACAATGTGAGCGGGGCGAGCATTGCGTAAAAAAACTGCGGCAGATAGGCGGCAAAGTAGGTCTCCAGTTGGTCAACACCCTCCACTGCGACCTGAACTACCTCAGATGTGCGCACACTTTCGGTATAGGATGCACCAAGCCGCAGCAGTTTTTGATAGATGGCCTCACGCAGTGTCGATTTGACCTCCTTTGAGGAAAGATAGCCAAAGCGGCTTGCAGCCAGCGCGCAAACAAACCGCACGATCAGTGCGCCAAGTCCGACAGCAATGGCAGCAGCGATGCTGCCAAGGTCTGCACATCCGTCGTACAGGCTTTGCAGCAACCTTGCAACGCTGGCCATCATGCAAATGTTTGCCGTAAGCGACAGCCACTGCACGGCGACGTTGCCTGCAATGTACTTTCGGCTTTTTGGCACAGCGCCAATGAGCCGTTTGTTAATCATCATAGTTGTGTCCCTTTCTGCAAATGTTAGTTGTAATAAACTTGAAGCAACAAAAAAACAGCCACCTGAATGGCTGTCGCAGAAGCCGCGGCTGCATGCTTCTGACTTACTCTGCAATACCATCCAAGTATAGCATCTGAACAGATTAAAATCAAGCGTAGAAAAGAGGATTTGGCCCGCAATATGGTGCTTTGTGCTGAGCTGCAGGTGTAAACAAACCGGATTGGTTATTGATTTCTAACCGGAGTTATGTTAAGCTAACTAAGTGTGGCTCGCTCGTCACACATTTTTTGATGACAGATAGAGGTGTACTAATGGAAAATAAGAAGCTTACGATCCCGGAGCTGATCTCGATTGGCGTGTTTACGGCGCTTTACTTTGTGCTGGTCACGATTGCCACTTTTTCAAGCGCAATTCTGCTGCCCGGTTTTTCAAATGTTTTTCTGCCTGCAATTGCCGCACTCATTTCCGGCTGTGTCTTTATGCTGATGGTTGCAAAAGTACCGCATTTTGGCGGCATAACGGTGATGGGTACGGTGATGGGGCTGTTCCTGTTTGTCTCCGGTCACTTTGCGGTAAGTCTGGTCATAGGGGTTGGCTGCAGCCTTGCGGCAGATTGTCTGGCACGTTTTGGCGGCTATAAAAATATGCCGAAGCTTTTGCTCTCGTATGTGGTATTCTCCTTTGGCCTGACCGGCCCTGTGCTGCCTCTCTGGCTGATGAAGGACGCCTATGTTGCGAGCCTTGAAGCAAAGGGAAAGGATGCAGCGTACATCGAAGGTGTGTTTTCACATATCAATTCTGCAACCCTCATCGTCTGCATTGTCGCTACCCTGATTGCTGCAATTCTGGGCGGTCTTTTCGGGATGAAGATGATGAAAAAGCACTTCAAAAAAGCGGGAATGATCGCATGAAAAAAACGTTGCTTACGCTCGACCCGAGGTGCAAGCTTTACCTGCTTTTGCTGAGCAATCTTTTGCTGTTTTACCACGTGGACCTCAGGACAGAAGCAGCGGTGATGGTGTTTCTTCTCTTGCCGTTTTATCTGGATGGAAAAAGCACAAAAAAGGGTGTCAGACTGACTGCTCTGTATATCGTCCTGCTTGCTGCGGATCAATTCCTTGTGCCGGCGGCACAAGGAATTGTTGCGAGCTGGTTTTCGCTTCTTGCGGTTGGCGTCCGTATGATGCTGCCCTGCCTGGTGGCGGGTGCATACGCCTTTACATCAACAAGCGTAAGCGCATTTGTTTGCGCGCTGCGCAAAATGCATGTGCCGGAATCGATCGTTATCCCATGCATGGTCGTGATACGTTTTTTTCCTACCTTGCGTGATGATTACCGCCAAATCAAAAATTCAATGCAGCTGCGCGGTCTGGGCGGAGATCTCCTCGGTGCGGTAAAAAGTCCGATGAAGAGCCTGGAGTATGTCATTATTCCGCTGCTGATGAACAGCAACAATGTGGCGCAGGATCTGTCGGTTGCAGCGCTTACAAAAGGACTTGGGATCGAGGGCAAACATACCAGCCTGACAGAGATCCGATTCGGTTTATCGGATGTGTTATATATGCTGTTGTCGGCATCGCCGGTCGTTTTTTATATGTTTGAAAAAACCAGCTTATTCTGATTAGATAGGCTTACGTAAAATATGAAACAAAATAATATAATTTTGCTGAATAATGTCTCGTTTACATATCCGGAGTCAAAAGAAAAGGCAATCAAAGGTGTGACACTCTCTGTAAAGGAGGGCGAGTGCATCCTTCTTTGCGGCAAAAGCGGCTGCGGGAAAACGACAGTAACCCGGATGCTGAACGGCTTGATCCCGAATTTTTACCACGGAACGCTGGAGGGCAGTGTGTCGCTTTTCGGCAGAGAGGGAGACAGCACGAGCGTAGAGGACCTTGTGCCGCTGGTTGGGAGCGTTTTTCAAAACCCGAAAACACAATATTTTAATACAAATACCACTGCCGAGCTTGCTTTCCCGTGCGAAAACACCGGTATGCCGCGCGAGGAGATCCTGGAAAGAATTGAGTCCTGCGGGGAAAGATTCAATCTGCAGGAGCTTTTGGACAGAAATATCTTTCATCTGTCGGGCGGTGAAAAACAAAAGGTGGCTGTGGGTGCTGCCTCAATTTTATGCCCAAGACTGCTTGTATTGGATGAGCCTACCAGCAACCTGGATCAGAAAAGCATTGATGAGCTTGCAGGTATGATCGGCACGCTGAAAAAAGAGGGCGTTACGATTGTTATGGCCGAGCATCGGCTTGCGTGGACAAAAGCCTTTGCGGACACGTATGCGCTGTTTGAAGACGGTATGCTGACGGATATTTACGCACGTGATGCGTTTTTTGCTCTGCCGGAAAAAGAACTGGAGGAGCATGGTCTGCGCACAACAGATTTGACACCGTACAGAGAACGCCTGCGCCAGAAAATAAAAAACACGGATGACGACGGCAGAAACTCTGCCGCAAGTCTGCAATTGCGCAATTTGACGATTGGCTATAAAAAGAAGAACCCCGTGTATCACCTGCCAGAGCTTTCTGCGCAGCCGGGAGAAGTGGTTGGCATAATGGGGCACAACGGTATCGGTAAAACCACACTGATCCGCACGATTGCAGGGCTGATCAAACCTTTGAGCGGCGACTTACAATGGAACGGCAAAAACTGCAGGCGGCGTGAGCTGATGAATAAATGCTTTCTGGTTATGCAGGACGTCAACTATCAGCTGTTTTCGGACAGCGTCAGGGATGAAATACGGATTGATGCGCAGGATGAGACGGCGTGCGAACAGGTGATGGATGAACTGGGGCTTTTGCCGTTTGCAGACCGACATCCTATGAGTCTTTCCGGCGGACAAAAGCAGAGAGTAGCCATAGGGTCCGCAATGGTAAGCCCGAAAGAGATTATTATCCTGGACGAACCGACCAGCGGCCTGGATCGCTATCACATGAATCAGGTAGGGCGGTTGATCCGCAGGCTGAAAGAGCGCAATAAATTGATTTTGATGATCACACATGATGAAGAGCTGGCGGCGGACTGGTGTGACCGCATTTACAAATTGGAGGATGAACATGCAATTTAACTGCGAGGAATGGATTGGCAGCTGGGAAAATTTTGAGAGATATTTTTTAGACACAAGCGCCTCGATGCAAAAGACCTGGCAGGAAGCGGAAGAGGCGGTGCAGGCAAAAAAGAAGAATCTGATTGAAAAAATACTGTTTCGCAACGGTGTAAAGCGCTTTTGGCAGGGCGCCTGCTATACCGCAAACAAAGAAAACCCGCATCAGCTGGGCGGGTGGTGTGTGCGCCCATACGGGCAAGAGAAAATGCAGATCACCTGGTATGCATTGGATCAAAAAGACCTGGGCACGTATATCTACACATTGGATAAAATAGTTAAAAATGGACTGGAAGGAAAAGCATGCTATCTTTTTCGGGCAGAAGACGGCCCCGAGGGCTGCGCTTTTATGTATCTTTTAAGTATGGAGCCGATGCCATCCAGGACAGAAAAACTGCGTGGAGGATTGATCAGTCACCTGCATTTTCAGTATGCATCAAAAAAGGAAACGCTGATTGACACAAAGGATAGACTGAAGCAAAAGCACTGGTATGCGACAATGTGCGATGCGGATGCAACGCAGACAGAGCGGTGCAATATTGTGCGCGCCATGCATAAATTGCCGCTGTGGGAAGAGCCGGTAAACGGATAATACATGCCCGTTTTATGGTTGATCATTGACTTGTGACACCTCTTTTTGAGGTGTTTTTTTGTTAAGAAATGCGGGCTTACAAAATAACCGTAAGCCCGCACTGTAAATCAAATCGGGAGAAATAGCTGTTTTTAATTGAGATAGGGGTGCCGGTATGCGGCAGGCTCGACACCGCAGTAAAGCCCGTATGCGTCGCAGATCCAATACTGATCACCCACAGGGACACGACACCACTGGTGAGAGTACTGGTTTTCGTTGACATGCTCATAGGGGATGCCGAGGACGTTCAGGCACAAGCCGGTAGCTCTTGTGCAGCCGGAGCAGGAGGCACTGCCCAGCACGAGATATCCGTAGGGGTCGTTGTAGTGGGCACTGTCCATAGAATAGCTCATACCGCTGTCAAAGCGCTCTCTGAGTGCGTTGGCAATGTAGACAAGCTGTTCTTCTCTGCCCTTGAATGCGACGGGAGCTACAAGGTTGACGGCCTCCTGATAGGCGGCTTCAAATTCTTCATCGGTCATTTTCCTTTTCAGGCTCTTATAGTTGGCGAGCTCTTTTATGGGGACGGGCGTCCAAACAAGGCGGATCTGCTCGGTGGTCAATTCAAGGTCATCGCCGGCTTTGCCTTTTTTGGATGGCTTGCGCCCTTCGGCCTGACCAAAGTTGAGGTAGTGCTTTAACAGGGCGGCTTCCTCACTGCCGCAGGCTGCTGCAACATCCGGGTAGGCTGCGGCATAGTAGCCCGCGTCAAAAGTTGATGCAGCAAGAGCCCCGGTGCCCAACTGTGCGGCGAGCAGCAGGGAGATACCAACCGCCGCACTGTGACGGAAAAACGAAGTGATCCTCATAAAAATCCTCCTCAAAAATGCAGAAAATCCGCAGTCTTCCGCCCACCGGAACAGGCCCCATTGGGGGGTTAACGGTGGGCATCTTGTGTTTATTGTATTACAGAGACACGAAAAAGACAAGATACGATAAGATGCAATGACTAACAACCGATATGTGTAAAAACACTGCACCGCCATTGCAATTTGTGTTGTGATGTGGTATAAATAAGAAAAAAACTTGTTGCGGCATGAGCGCGCCTGTTGCGAATGAGGCGGGCAAAGCAGCCGTGAGGGGGTGCTGCGCAATCGAAATGCAAAAACAACGTACATACATCGCAATCGATTTGAAGAGCTTCTATGCATCGGTGGAGTGTGCAGACCGCCGCCTCGACCCGCTTACGACAAATCTGGTTGTGGCGGATGCCTCCCGGACAGAAAAAACGATCTGCCTGGCGGTCTCACCCTCCTTAAAGGCGTACAAAATCCCGGGCAGAGCACGCCTTTTTGAGGTCGTGCAGCGTGTAAAGGCTGTCAATGCGCAGCGCCTTCAAACGGCGATAAGGCAGCGCAAGGCGATCAGAGGAGAAGACGGCGTGATGAGGTTTACAAAATCCTCATACGATGCGACCGCTTTGTGTGCTGATACCTCGTTGAAGCTGGCGTATATCGTGGCACCGCCGCGCATGTCGCGCTACCTGGACGTCTCCACGCAGATTTATAAAGTTTATCTGAAATATGTCTCTGCGGAGGATATCCACCCGTATTCGATCGACGAGGTGTTTATTGACGCAACAAACTATCTGCCGTACTATCATATGACAGCACATGAGCTTGCCATAAAAATGGTACGTGACGTCCTGGATACCACAGGCATTACGGCAACCGCAGGGATCGGGACAAACCTGTACCTTGCAAAGCTTGCAATGGACATTGTTGCAAAACATATGCCGGCGGACAGGGACGGTGTGCGCATTGCGGAATTGGATGAGGAAAGCTACCGGTATACGCTGTGGGATCACCGCCCGTTGACAGACTTCTGGATGACAGGTCCGGGCACCGCACGCAAACTGGAGGCGCACGGTATCCATACGATGGGCGAGCTTGCAAGGATGTCCGTTTGCAATGAGGATTGGCTGTATGATACCTTTGGTGTGGACGCTGAACTGCTGATCGATCATGCGTGGGGTTACGAGCCATGCGGCATGGCAGAAATAAAAAGCTATAAGCCCGGCAGCAACAGCATCACCGAGGGGCAGGTTTTGTCGTGCCCATACCCGTTTGAAAAGGCGAAGCTCATCGTGCGTGAAATGGCGGAGACAATGATGTTTCGACTGGTCCAAAAGCAGCTTGTGACGGACTCGGTGACAATTGAGATTGGCTATGACCGTGAAAATGTTGATACAGGCGGCTATCGTGGTCAGGTGCAGACCGACCGCTACGGCAGAACTGTCCCCAAACCATCGCATGGGACGGTTCACTTTGACGCACCTACAAATCTTGGCAGTGCAATCATTGAGGAGAGCGTAAAGCTGTTTGAGTGCATTGCCGACCCGTCTTTGACTGTGCGCAGGCTGACAATTAACGCAAACCGTGTTGCGCCGGACGAGGGCATTGTGCAGACAGATTTGTTTACGGACGTTGAAAAAATGGAAAAAGAGAAACGATTGCAGCAGGCGATGCTGAGCATCAAAAACAAATACGGCAAAAATGCCGTCCTTAAAGCCAGCAGCTTTGAGGAGGGTGCGACCATGCGTCAGCGCAATGGACAAATCGGCGGTCACAGTGCGGGAGACAACAATGAGGGACTACAAAAATAATAAAACAGCGCAGGAAATTGCGAAAAAATATGCAGATATCATCGATTTGCAGCGCCCGCAAAGCCAGGCATCGCTGGTAAAGCACCCGCGCATGACGCTGCAAAACCGGGCAAAGATATTTTCACCTTTTGCCGCTTTGCGTGGGTATGACGACCAGCTTGCAGAGGAAAAGCAGCGCTCTGAGCACACCGTAAAGAAAACACTGACTGAGGAGTCGGCGGCTGTCCTGTCAGATACGCTTCTGCGCATAAAAAAGGGCAGCTTTGTGACGGTTTGCTATTTTGAGGAGGACATTGCGCACCCCGAGACGCAGCCCGTTGGAAACTATATCAGCTTGTCAGGGCAGGTTGATGCAGTCGATTGCACGATGCGTACGTTGAAAATCGGGACAACAGTGGTTTTGTTTGATGATATCTATGAAATTGAACTCAAGCCGGAATGATGCCGGTACCTGATTTTTGCATGTAAAAAACCTGAAGTGCAAAGTGGGTAATATGCCCGAATGCCGACTTGCTTTTTAAGCGTAATTTGCTATACTTGTGATACCAGAGAAAAAAGAGGAGGTCGTTTCTGCTATGAAAAAGTTTATCAGTCGTCGCAATTTTATGAAGGCAGCCGGTGCAGCTTCTGCCGCTGCCGCAGTGGCACTGGGGGCGCCCCAGGCGTCAGCCTTCTGGCCTTTCGAAGAGAAGGATGCTGTCAGCATTCTTTACACGAATGATGTGCACACCTACATTGACAACGAGTCGCCCGAGCTTACCTATGCTGCAATTGCAGCGCTTAAGCAAAGCTGTATTGATAACGGCGAAAATGTGCTTTTGGTTGATGCAGGTGACCACGCACAGGGCACGGCATACGGCTCTATGGACGAGGGCGAAACCATCATCCGCCTGATGAACGCCGCAGGCTATGACCTGGCGACCCTCGGCAACCACGAGTTTGATTATGGCATGGCTCGTGCACGTGCCTTGGTACAGGAAGCGGACTTCCCGTATATCTCCTGCAACTTTGTCAGCGTTGACGCAGGCAATGCTCTTACAAAGGGGCTCACACCGGTGCATTTGGGTGATAACGGTGTTGTCTGGAATGTTTTGGACGATATCAAGGTGTTTACCATTGGCGGCGTGCGCATCGCCTTTGTCGGTATCACTACCCCGGAGACCATAAGAGCATCGACCCCGGCGTACTTTATGGATGAAACGCAGAGCCGCTATATTTACGAGATTTTGGGCGGCAATGACGGCAAAAAGCTGTACAGCGCCGTACAACGTGCCATCAACAAGGCGAAATGCTGTGCGGATTATGTGATTGCCCTGGGTCATCTGGGCGTTGATAAATCCTCCGGCGCATGGACAAGCGAGCAGGTCATTGCGCACACAACGGGCCTGGACGCATTCATTGATGGTCACTCACACACCGTTATGGAAAACAAACAGGTGTATGATGCTTCCGGCAAGCCTGTCACCCTGACGCAGACCGGCTCGTACCTGGCAAACATCGGCAAGCTGACCATCAGCAAGGATGGTGTCATCACGACACAGCTTATCCCCACATATGCGATAGAGGATGCGAGCGTAAAGGTCATTCAAAGCGAGTGGATCGATGCGGTCGATGATATGCTGGGCGAGTCTATCGCAGTTGGCGATAGCGACTTCTATATCAACGACCCCGCAACAGGCAAGCGCCGCGTGCGCCTGGGTGAGACTAACCTCGGCGACATGGTTGCAGACGGCATTTACAACTACTTTAACAATGTTGAAAAGCTGAACTGTGATATCGCAATGATGAATGGCGGCGGCATCCGCACGGATGTCCCGGCAGGTACATGGTCCTTTAATACCTGCAAACGTGTCAATCCGTTTGGCAACGTTGCGTGCCTGATGTCTGTGACCGGCAGGCAAATCCAGGATGCGCTGGAGTTTGGTGCCCGTTTTGCAGGTCATGACGAAGAAAACGGCGGCTTCCTGCAGGTGGCAGGTGCAACCTACGAGATCCATACCGATGTGCCTAACACGGTGCAGACCGACGAGAAGAACATCTGGACGGGCAGCGCAACAGGTACGCCGCGTGTACAGAACGTCAGGATTTATAACAAGACCTCCGGCGCATATGAGCCGCTTGACCTGAATGCCACCTATGCGCTTGCCGGCATGAACTACACCCTGCGCAATTTTGGCGATGGTTTTGCGATGTTCGATGGCGCTACCCTTATCAAAGACTACGTTTCAGAGGATTACCTTGTGCTGTCTACCTATGCAAGCATGTTTGGCGGCACAGACGCAGCAGGTCTGCCTCACATTACTACTGCAAACAGCCCGCTTGCAGACTATGCAGGTTATCTGCTCGACTATGAAAATCCGTATGGAGCAGGCCGCATTACAATTGTCTGATAAATAGCTGTCAGAGCAAACAGAAAGCACCTTGGAATCAACGTTCCGGGGTGCTTTTTCTGTAAGTGTGCGCTTTTTTGCCTTTTCAGACGCAGCTTTGTGGTTTTGCGACTGAAAAAACAGGAATATTATTGTGGCAAATGTCAATTGACGGAAATCTTTAGGGAAAACTATTGTTCAACAGTGCCAGAGGGCAGCTTATTACGTCTACCGATGTGACATTTTAGGAGGGTAGTGCACCAGAGGCTTTACGGTGGCTGTATAGCTCTGGTCTTTTTTGCTGCATCGCTTATATAATAGCAGAACAGCGCAAGCGCAGACAACAGATGCTGCATGCGTGGCTTGCATTGTTTGTAATAAATGGTAGAATGGAGTGTAACAAAATGTTGATGCGATTTGTTGACCGACTTTTTTTGATGCGATAAAATTTTAAATGGGTAAGTGTGTTTGCCTTTGTGAGAAAATGCAGTTGGGACGGGGGAATGTGTGTGTGTCAAAATGTTGTGCTGGGGTTCACAAACCCTGACTATGAAAACATCCGTATGCTGAACCGCGGCGGCATAGGAGATGTCTTTGTGGCGCACAAAAAAGGTATGAATATTGATGTTGTTATCAAACGAACGCAGGTGCGGTATCAGCACGGGTTCAACCAGGAAAATGAGGCTATGATCCTGAAAAGCCTGAAACATCAATATCTGCCGCGGATTTACGATGTGCTGTATGGAAATGACGGTTGTGTTTATACGGTGATGGATCTCATCAGTGGCCAGAACCTGCAGCAATACGTTGAGAGAAATGGTCCGGCAACGCAAAAAAAGTGTTACCGATGGGCCTGTCAGCTGTGCGAGGTGGTGCGGTATCTGCATGAAGAAAACCGTGATAAACCGGCTATCATTCACTGCGACATCAAGCCGGGAAACGTGATGATCACAAACAGCGGTGATATTTGCCTGATTGATTTTAATACATCGCTGATTTTCCGCGGTGACAAAAAATCTGTCGCTGTGACGGATGGCTACGCTGCGCCGGAGCAGTATACGACAACGGCTGATCAAAGCGGTTATGGTCCCATTTCGATGGCAACGGATATTTATGCAATCGGTGCGACGCTGTATTTTGCCGTGACGGGACATAGACCCCAAAAATCGCTTGAGAATGTGATCCCGCTGGAACGTTATAAGCCGAAGATCAGCCGCTCTATGCTGACGATCATTGTCCGTGCAATGCAAAAACAGCAAAAACGACGATTTCAGCAGGCATCCGAGATGCTCCGTGCGTTAAAAAATGTTGATCGGATGGATCGCAGGTTTAAGAGCTGTCAGGCACAAAAGCGCGTGATTGCATTGTTGCTGGCAATCTGCTTTGCGTCAAGCGCATACAGCTGTTATTACGGAGCGGGACTTATGCAAAGCGAACGTGAGAATGTGTACCTTGTCAATCTGTCGGAGGCAGAACAGGCAGAGCAGAATGCAGATTACGACACGGCACAGATGCTGTTGAACGATGCAATCCGTCAGCAACCGGGTCGGGCGGATGCTTATTTGCAAATGTCGACACTGCTGTACCGCATGGGTGATTATCAGGGCGCAATTGATAAGCTCGACAACGCCACTGTCTCCGGAAGCCTGTCCGAAAAAAATATGGACAGAGCTTCGTCCATGAAGCTGCATTTTATCAAGGGCAACTGTTACATCGCCCTAAAGGACTACGAAAATGCTGTGACAGAGCTGCAAACTGCTGCCGCTTTACCGGGTGCAAAGCCTGTGGAACAGCGCAATTATCTCCGGGCGGAAAACTGCTATGCATCGGCAGTGGAAAAATACCGTCAGGCGCAGGCAAATGGGACAGAGGATGCACAGATGGTTGTGCTGAAAAACCTGCTTGATCAGCTGCGCAGCGGTGGATGGCTGAAATAAGGGGGGAGAGCGTGTCTACAGGGCAGATATTTTTTGCCGTCGGAATCGTCGGCATGATAACTTCGACCATTGCAGCGGTCATTTCGATGCTTGTTTTGCACAGACAGGAGAAGAAGCTGAAGTCGAAGATATGGGACGAATATCAATAAAAATAGATTGAGGAGAAGAACAATGTTGAAAAAATTAAGGGTTGCAGCCTCCATTTTAGCGGTGTCTGCTGTATTTTTGATGCCGACGGCCTATGCGGAGCAGGCGGATAGCAAGCCGGTACAGGCAGAGGAAAACTGCATCAAAGATGTGATCGAGTTCGTTTTTGGAAGCGATGCGGACAATGTGCTTGTAAAAGTAAATCCATTTCGGAAAAATGGCTTTGAGGCAAAGGACGGTATACTGCGCCACTATACAAATGGTCAGCTGGATGTTTACCCGCAGGGCTTTGTGCAGATCGAGGACGGCATATACCATGTATCGGAGGAAGGCAGCGTAATCGACCCGTACCAGGCCGGGTTTGTAACGGTAGACGGCGTGCTGTGCCATGTTTCCGTAACGGGTGGTCCGTTTGACGTTTACTCGGCTGGCTTTGTGAGCATTGACGGCAAGCTATACCATGTCGCACAGGACGGCTATGCAATCGACCAGTACGAAAAAGGTCTGAAAGAGATCGACGGCGGGATGTACTATGTTGCCGACGACGGCTCTTTTTTGACAAACGGTGCGGTTGGACACCTGACTTTTGACGAAAACGGACGTTATACTTCCGGCAATGCCACACTAGATGCTTATGTGGACCAGGCGCTGGCCGAGTGCACAAACGCTGACATGACAAAGGCGCAGAAGCTGCGTGCCGCCTATTTGTATGTCCGGGACCACGGCGCATACCTTGCCCGCCCGCATCAGGCAAGAGGGACGACAGATTGGGCAGAAGAGAGCGCGCTGTTTATGTTTGAGCATAAAAAAGGCAACTGTTACTGCTTTGCAGGGCAATTCCTCTACCTGGCACGCCGGCTGGGCTACGACGCCTATGTGGTGTCCGGCGGTGTAGGTCACAAGAATTCGGACCATGCCTGGGTCATGATCCACGAAAACGGCACGCCGTATATCTACGACGTTGAGCTGGAGTGGGGCTATCGTGTCGGCAAGTACGGTCATGCGGAGTACAATTTGTATAAAATGCCGCTGAATAAAACGGTATTCAGCTACCAGTTCCCGTAAGCGCCGAGGTAGCAGCAAAATGGTTTTTAGTTCTGTTATTTTTCTGTTTTTGTTTTTGCCTGTTGTGCTGGGAGGATACTACCTTTTGCCCGGACGAAAGGCAAAAAATGCTTGGCTTATTGCGGCAAGTCTGTTGTTTTATGCGTTCAGCGGGCTATGGTATGTGCTGCTGCTGCTTTTTTCGGTGCTGTGCAACTATGTCGCAGGGCTTTTTGTCTCTGGCCGAAAGAGCGTGCTCTATACCGCTGTGGCAGTCAATCTGGGCATACTATGCGTTTTTAAGTACCTGACATTTTTTATGCAGACGGTAAATCATGTGCTGGGCACGGGCATCGCGATCCCGTCCATCGTTTTGCCGGTAGGCATTTCCTTTTTTACATTTCAGGGTTTAAGCTATGTAATTGATGTCTATCGGGATGAGCGGCTAAAAAGCACACGCTTCCGGGACGTGCTGCTGTACATTTCACTGTTTCCGCAGCTGGTGGCTGGACCAATCGTTCGCTACGAAGATGTGGCCGACGAAATTCAAAACCGCCGGCATACATTGGAGCAATTGGCTAAGGGCCTGCGGCGGTTTATTGTGGGCTTGAGCAAAAAGCTGCTGATCGCCGATGTGTGCAGCAACGTTGTAACGCTGGTTTACAGCGCAGACAGCACGATTCTGGACTGCCGGACAGTTTGGCTTGCAGCGGTGTGCTATATGCTGCAGATTTATTTTGACTTCAGCGGCTACAGCGACATGGCGATTGGGCTTGGGCTGTGCTTTGGCTTTCATTTCAAAGAAAACTTTAACTGTCCGTATATCGCATCCAGCATTCAGGAGTTTTGGCGCAGATGGCACATCTCCCTCTCGACATGGTTTCGGGAGTATCTGTATATCCCGCTGGGCGGCAACCGTAATGGAAAGGCAAAGACCTATCGCAACAAGTTGATCGTGTTTTTCTGTACGGGTCTGTGGCATGGTGCAAACTGGACATTTGTTTTCTGGGGGTTGTGGCACGGCTTCTTTATCATTGCGGAGGATGTCGTAAAAAAGCTGTTCCGCGGCACAGAAAAGCATGCCAAAAGCGTGTGTGCGCCGGCAGGGGCGGTGCTGAAACATCTGTATACACTGCTTATTGTGATGATCGGCTTTATGATTTTCCGTGCCGACAACATGGGGCAGGCATTTACGATGGTTGCAGCGTTGTTCTCTGGCATCAGCACGGAAGCCCAAACCGGATTGTTGCTGGCGGAGTGCCTTACCCCGCTGACCTTGTTTGCGCTGGCGCTTGGTCTTGTGGGAAGCACCTCAATTGTGCCGCTGGTCTGCCGTAAAGCAGGGCAGCAGACCGGTGCGGCGTATGCATGCCTTCAGGTGCTGAGCTGTGCGGGCGCTGCGGTGCTTTTGCTGGTGGATATTTTGCACCTGTCAGCGGCATCCTATGTGCCGTTTATCTATTTCCAGTTCTGAGGTGGAAAAATGCAAATTAAAAAAATAGGCTGCGCCCTGTTTGTGGGCATCGTTGCCGCAGTTTGTATTTTGCCGACGGCGGTAATGCCATGGCAGACGGAAAAAGCTGTGGGAAATGAGCAGCTTGCCTCGTTTCCGGATTTATGGGAAGAGGATGGCAGATTTAACACGAATGTTTTGAGCGAATTTTCGGATTATTTTTCAGACCATTTCGGGCTCCGTCATGAGATGATCACGCTGAATGACAGCATCACAGGTGCAGCTTTTTGCACGCTGGACAGCAGCAGCGTGCTGCTGGGTGAGGATGGCTGGCTGTTCTATAAAAGTACGCTGGCTGACTATACCGGGACGGAGCTTTTTACAGCCCGACAGAGCTATGCGGCGGCACGGGTACTGGGGCTTATACAGGAATATTGCGGGCAGAATGATATTGAATTCTGTTTCACGGTCGCACCCAATAAAAATTCGCTGTACGGCGGCCGAATGCCCGCCCGTTATGCGGCGGCGTCTGTGAGGAATGCGCAGCTGCTGAAACAGCAGCTTGAGCAGCAGGGAGTCCGGTATGTGGATCTGTTTGATGCGTTGTCGAACCATGAGGAACAGCTGTATTACAGCCTTGACAGCCACTGGAACATGCGTGGCGCACAGCTGGCTGCGCAGGCACTGCTGAAAAGCTTGAATGGCTCTGAAGCAGGGTTTGACAGCATCAGGTCGGGCGAGACCTCACCTCATACGGGAGACTTGTATGAGATGGTGTATCCTGTCGGCAAAACGACCGAACAGGATGCCGTGTACGATTTTACCTATCACTACGATGATAAATTCCATTCGGCCGAGGATATTACGATCCATACGGAAAACCCGGATGCGCGGGGGAGCATCTTTGTGTATCGGGATTCCTTCGGCAATAATCTGCACCCGTTCTTTGCACAAAGCTACGGTACGGCGTGCTTTTCTCGCAGTATGCCGTATCGCCTGTCGGCAGTGATGGAAGAACAGCCCGATGTGCTTTTGATTGAATTGGTAGAGCGCAACTTGAGCTGGCTGCTGGAGCGTGCGCCGGAATTACCGGCGCCAAAACGGGATCTGATAACCGCCGCCGATACCGGAAACGATGTGGCATCCACGTTGAAGGATGGAAATTTAGAGGGATATTTCTGCCTGACCGGCGATTTGGACGGGCAAAATATAGATGATGAATCACCGATCTATATCCTGACAGAGGATGAAGCTTACGAGGCGTCGCCATGCGGAGAGGGAATGCAGCCGTTTACGGCTTATCTCCCGGAAGATGTGCGTGGTCTGGAGCTGAAAGCGGCATTTCTGTCAGATGGAGAATGGTTCAGCTGCTCTTTGGTTGATTAAAAAGAAAGAAGGATAAGACAAAATGAAGGCAAGTTATAAAATGATGGGTATGGTTCTCTGCGGTGTGATGCTGCTGGCAAGCGGCTGCGTCGGAAAAACAGAGACAGCCTCTTCCTCTGTGGCCGAGTCGAAATCAGAAGCTGCGGTATCCTCGGTGGCTGAGGCGGACTCTGCCTCCTCTGAGGCACAGGCAGAGTCCGCAGCCGAGTCTGTGACAGAAAGTGAAGCGGCAGCAGAGCCTGCATCAGAGAAGGCTGCAGAGGCCGCGTCCGTGTCTGGCGCGGCGGCATCGGCGGCATCCTCAAAGCCTAAGGCAGAGTCAAAGGCAGAGTCAAAGCCTGCAAAACAGGAGGCCGCATCTTCTTCCAAGGCAGAAGAACCAAAGCCTGCGGAAACGCAGTCTGTCAGCGAGGCTGCCCCGGCCGAAACTGCCAGCCTGGAAACGGCTTTGAAATACGTTGGCAAGGACGTTGCAAAGCTGTATGCAGCTGTCGGCAAGCCGAACAGCTCGGAGTACGCATCCAGCTGCATTGGTGATGGTGAAGACGGTATTTTGTACTACGATGGCTTTACGGTGACGACCTACCGTGAGAACGGAAGTGAGACCGTGCAGGACGCATACTGAGCATAAAATTTCTGTCGTCGGTTATTTGACCGGCGGCTGAAATTTCGCGTGGAAAAATGAAAATGAGACGTCAGAAAATCAAGCGATATCGGTTTAGCGTGACGCATAATACGCACAGAAAAGGGTCAGCAACGCTATTGAAAGCAGCCGGGGTAGTACTGGTATGCCTGTGTCTGGTTGCAGGGACTTTTTTGGGAGTTCGCAAAATGCTGCACGGAAAATCTGTGGGATGGCAGGAGGACGGCCAGTACCGTTACTTTGTCTCGCCGACCACCGGCGACTGTGTGCAGGGACTGTACGAAATCAACCATAAGACTTACTACTTTGGCAGCGACAATTACTTAAGGACAGGATGGATCAACGAGAACGGCTATGTCGGCTATGCAGACGAGGACGGTGTGATCGCCCAGGGTGAAACCGAGGTGGATGGAAAATATTACTATTTTCAGCCAAAGACAGGGCAGCTGTACACCGGATGGTTTACACTGGACGGTGTGCAATACTGCTTTGACGAAACCGGACATCCGCGCACCGGGGCTTATCAGGAGAATGGAAAAACCTGGGAGCTGGACTCGGACGGAAGGGTGAAAGGACGCCTGAACGGCTGGAAAGAGGCGGACGGAATCCGGAAGTACTACGACGATGCGGGCAGCCCGGCACAAGGCTGGGTACAGCTTGACGGAAAGGACTACCTTTTTGAGGATGGCGTAAGCAAAGCCGGCTGGATCGAAACAGAGGACGGCGTGCGATACCTGGATGGAAACGGCAACCGAATGACAGGCTGGTGCGTGATTGACGGGCAGCCGTATGCCTTTGATGCAAACGGCGCTTTGAAGCAGGGCTGGGACTATCTCCACGGAAAAAAGTACTATTTTATCGATGGCATCAGTCAGGCAGGCGTATTCCGTGATGGACAGCTCAGCAGTAACCTGAACGGCAGCGGAAGCATCCAGCCGGTCGAGGATGTCCAGCCGGAGGAGGACCTTGCGGAGGACGCCGAGGGTGAGCAGCAGGAGGATGAACTGCTGGAGCTGGAGGGTGTGCAGACGGACAACCAGCCTGCCCGAACGGAAACCGATACCGAAACAGCGCCCCCGGCAATCGAAGAGCCTGCACAGCCTGCGCAGGAGCCGACGGCAGAACCGGAAAGCACGGCGGAAGTGCCCATGGTGTCGGAGGGCTCTGTGCAGCAGCAGGAGGAAGGAACGGAAAATACATGAAAACAACGAGACGTGATTTTCTGCGCCTTTCGGTCATGGCGTGCACATGGCTTTTTACGGGTTGCCATCAGCCTACCATGCAAGAGCAGTCAGTCAGCTGGCAGCCTCAGCAAAAAATAAACGACCCTGCATCTATTACGGACTTTGAGCTGAACCAAACTATGGACGATACAGCGGTGCTGCGAGAGGGGATCGTTGTTCCCGGTAACTTTGAGCTGCCGCTGGAGGGCTCGACGGGTTTTGCGGGTGCGGCGGTGATGCCCCTTTACGAAAAGGCGGATAAAAGCAGTGCGGTGCTGCGCCGACTGGCGGCAGGGGATATGTTTTATATCCGTCAGGAAGCAGGTGCATATTGGCAGGTCTGCCTGCTGGACGGCACGGTTGGCTGGCTGGAAAATGAGCTGTGTATGATCAACCTGCCCGATGTTTTGCCGTCCATCGTGTACGAAAACCCCAATGCGACGGCATCCATCTTCAAAACATGCGGTGAGGACATTGACGGCATCACCGGGCTGAAGCTATACGACGGGCTGTTCTATAACCAGCGGCTCGGAAAAGACGAATACGTGATGCCTATCAACTATGCGATGGCAAAAAAAGTCGGTGCAGCACAGAAAAGTGCACTGCAGGCGGGCGACTGCCTGAAAATTGTGGAGACCTTCCGCCCGTATGAAGTGCAAATGATGGTGAAAGATGCGGTATACGCCAAGGCACGTGCGGACAAAACCCTGATGACCAGACTGAACAGCGGCGCATGGAATATAGGGTGGTTTATTGCAACATCTCTTTCCAACCACCAGCGCGGTGTGGCAATGGACACGACCCTGCTGCGGATCACGGAACAGACAGAGCACAGCATGGCGGGCTGTCCATTTGTGCAGGTAACAGGCGAGGAGTACGCCATGCCATCGGCCATGCACGAGCTGAGCAGTGCGGCGGCATGCTTTGCTGCACCGGTGTCTTCCGGCTCTGCCACTGCATGGAGGCGTGCTGCTGCTGCGGAAACGATGACCGAGGGGGCACTGCGGCTGCAAAGCTACTGCACAGATGCCGGCATGACACCGCTTGCGTCAGAATGGTGGCATTTTAACGATTTGGACGCACAAAGCAAAGTACGTATGACATCGGGCAACGGTAAATTCTGGCTGGACGGCTGCGTCAGCTGGAAAATGTTCGAGGCTTGATTTCATAATCAAAATTTGAGGAGGATCTATATAAAAACTGCGGAAAAGAAAAATTGGTTGCGCCTTGCGGCGGTAATCTTGTTGGCGGCGCTGCTGTTTACAGCCTGCGCACCAAAACAGGCAAAAGCGGCGGAAAAGATCGAGCTTGGGCAGAAGTATCTGCTGGAGCTTAACTACACCGAGGCTGTTGCATCGTTTACAGAGGCCATCAAAATCGACCCGGAGAGTATCCCGGCATATATGGGGCGTGCCGAGGCTTATGTGGGTCTGGAGCAGTATGAGGAAGCAAAGGCTGACTACACTACAGCAATTGAAAAGACTGACGACAAGCCCTACACGCAGGCGGAGGCTTATGTCGGACGTGCTGAGGTAAATGAACTGACGACTGCCAATGAGGAAGCGTTGAGCGACTACGAGTCGGCATCTGATGCACTGGAAACGGTGGACGTGGAGAAGATCACCGATGTTACGGAGCAGATGCTGGAAGCGTTAAAAATCAAGGTCTGGAACGCATGCGCCCGACTGAAGGCATTCTTTGGTCAAAATGAAGGTGCGGCAGAAGACTACACAAGCGCACTAAACAGCCTTGCAAAGCTGCCGGATGATGCGGAAGTACTTGACGTGAAGGCAACAAAGGTGGTGTCGTACACGGGTCGTGCAGTCGCAAACGAGGCACAGGGCAAGTACGAGGAAGTGTTGCCCGATTATGATGCGCTGATTGATTTGGGCGAGGATAAGACGGCAGAGCGCGACACGCTACTTGCCGCAATAAGCCTTGTGCAGAGTAAGGCTGGCGACTTGAACGGAACGGATAGCTGGCTTGACGAAGTAAACCACGCAGAGTATGCAGAGGATATCAAGCTTGATACAGCTATCGACGCACTTAAGCAGGCGGCAGAGCAGGCAAAGGCAGACGGCACCAAGGCGTACGACAAAATTAAAGAGACGCTGAACACCGACAACACAAAAGCAGCGATGCAAAACCTACTGGCACGCGGTTACCAGCTGCGCTATTACGATGCGGACGGCAAGATGCTGGCGGTGTACGTAAACGAAACCGCATGGACGGATGTGAATGCAGAGGAAAACGGCGTTGTGACAGCAGAGGACCTGGAAGCTGTGGCAGAACCTACAGAAGATGAAGTGAACGCCGTATCTGTAAGCAAGCTGTACGTCTACTACGGTAGCTGTGAAGGGCGCAGCCGTGAGGGTGAGGGTGTGTGGTTCATCTTAAACCCGGGCAAAACCGACCTGACCGCCGAAACTTACACCTGGCAGAACGATAAGCCTAAAGGCGATTTCAAAAAGAAGGAAGCACCGAAACCCGCCGTGGCAGATGTACAGATGACGTCGTATAGTGATTCTCAAACCTTGGACTCGGTGGGATACCCGGGTTGGTCTTCTCAAGCTACAGTTACCTATGGAATTGGAGGAACAACGCTTCGCATTCAGGAAACTTTCTTCAATAATGGTGTAGCAGAGAACGACTGGGACACCAAACTTATTTTCTCACAGCCAATACTGGAAGTGTCAAGAAAAAGCTATGGTGCAGTATTTACAGTCCCGGCGGGAACGACTGTAAAAAGAGCAGATGGATACGGACTGGAAACGTTTAGTGGTGAAAGCGGAAAGGCACTGACCATCAAAGCAGGAAAGACGTATTATTTGAACTATGCGGGATTGGAAAGCTACGGAATAACAATAACCGCAAAGTAAAACATAGTGGAGAAAAAAATTGTTGCTGCAAGCAGTGCATTTGTCTATACAAATGCCTGAGGGTATAGCACAAATGGATGCGTTAAAAGATGCAATGAGCCGTAAAATCGATAGTTCTTCTACTATGCTTACGTCTCAAGGTTACGATTCTGGATTGGCAGAACACACCCGGATATGCGTTGGCATTATTAATAGTGACTACGGTACTTACGTCTCTGTGTTTTACTACTAAAAGCGGGAATAGCAGCTGTAAAACGCAAAGCTTGCGGTAAGATCTGGATGATCGATGGAGATACCCGGGCGATAATAACATAGAAGGCGGCGGCTACGTTGTACATGACAACATAGCCGCCGCCTTTGGTATTTTGCGGTTATTGGTGCTTTGGGTTTACGCCGTCAGTCCGGCAGGCGCTTAGCCCTTGCCGGCGCAGCCGAACAGCTCGATCTTCTCTTTGCACTTTGCCTCGATGGCCTTTGAACCGGGAGCGAGCAGCTTGCGGGGGTCAAAGCCCTTGCCCTGCTGATCCTTGCCCTCTTCGATGTACTTGCGGGTAGCCTCGGCAAAGACCAACTGGCACTCGGTGTTGATGTTGATCTTGGAGACACCCAGAGAGATAGCTTTTTTGATCATCTCGTCGGGGATGCCGGTGCCGCCGTGCAGGACCAGAGGAATGTTGTTGGTAGCCTTGTGGATGCGGTCCAGAGCCTCAAAGTCCAGACCCTTCCAGTTTGCAGGGTACACGCCGTGGATGTTGCCGATGCCGGCAGCCAGGAAGTCGATGCCCAGGGCGGTGATCTTTGCGCACTCCTCGGGGTCAGCGATCTCGCCGTTGCCGACAACGCCGTCCTCGACACCGCCAATGGAACCAACCTCGGCCTCGATGCTGATGCCCTTGGAGTGAGCCAGAGCGACCAGCTCGGTGGTCTTGGCTACATTCTCCTCGATGGTGTAGTGGCTGCCATCGAACATGATGGAGGAGAAACCGGCCTCAACACAGGCCTTGCAGCCCTCGTAGGTGCCGTGATCCAGGTGGAGAGCCACGGGGACGGTGATGCCCATAGAGTCGACCATGGTGCTGACCATGGCGGCGACAGTCTTGAAGCCGGTCATGTACTTGCCGGCACCCTCAGAAACGCCCAGGATGACCGGGCTCTTGGTCTCCTCACAAGCGGTCAGGACAGCCTTGGTCCACTCCAGGTTGTTGATGTTGAACTGAGGCACACCATAGTGGCCGTCACGTGCTTTGATCAGCATCTCGGTTGCATTTACCAACATTATTCATTACCTCCGTATAAATCATTTGATACATGGGGTTTTGCTCGCTGCGTGCATATTGAGCATGCCTTAACGAACCTTTAAGCACAGTATACCCCAAAAAGGGTTCAAAATCAATGCAAACAGAGGCTTTTCGTCTGGGCATTGGGCGGCGTGTTTTGCCCGGACGGTCGACAAAAAACCGGCATATGCAACATTTGCGCATGCACACCGCAACAAAAAACAGAATAAATTGGCGGATGGTTTTCAACAAGTGATGTTGATTGTCAAAATGACATTGGATGATATTGCAAAAACTGCGTCGACAAATGCGCAAAAACCGTCATAATACCAGCTTGATATTTACAAATTGTACGAGTCGGGAAAAATGTCTCAACGATGCGAATGTTGAAAAGTGAGTTGAAAATGTTGAATTCCACACGAATAAATGGCATTAAAACAGTGTTTTCTAACTTTTTTCACGTGGTTTTCAACATGTTGAAAGCTCGTTGTGCAATTTACGCCTTGTATAGCCGTCTTTTGTTGAAAACCTGGGCGTTCGTTAAAACGACAACAAGCGGCCGCACAAAAGCCTGAGCTCCGATGCCTGTGCGGAAACGATTTTACAAGGCGTGAGGGTTTGCACCGCTGTACCGTGCGAAAAAGACTAAATGTGAAAATGCTGTGTAAAACGGTGCCTGTGTGCGGACAAAATCAGATTCGCATATGGCAAACAGGGGATGCTTATGTTATACTTCAAATTGAGTATCTATCGACTGTATAAAGCAGGAAGTACGTGTGTGCGTATTCCTTTACCGATATGACCGGAAGGAGACCGTGAAGATGGAAGAAGTAAAAAGTCAGCCCCGCCGAGCACGCCGTGAGCAGGAAAGTCAGCCCAAAAACGAGAGCCTTGTCTACGGCAAAAACCCTGTGACAGAGCTATTGAAGAGCGGCTCAGGGGTAGATACTGTGTTGATTGCAGAGGGTATGGCGCCGGCAGTGGCGGCATACTATACAGCGCTTGCCAAGGAGGCTGGGGCTGCAGTCAAGCGCGTGCACCCCAACAAGCTGCGCCTGATGACGGGTACGGAGAGCCACCAGGGCGTTGCGGCTTTTGCGAGCGAGATCGAATATGTAAGCGTCGAAGATATGCTGCAGACCGCCAAGGAAAAGGGAGAAGCACCCTTCCTTGTGTTAAGCGATGGCATTGAGGACCCGCACAACCTGGGTGCTGTGATGCGCAGTGCACTGCTGTGTGGTGCACACGGCATCATCATCCCAAAGCGCGGCGGCGCTTCGGTAACGCCCACCGTCATAAAGTCCAGCGCAGGCGCAGCTGAACGCCTGCCGGTGGCACGTGTGGCGAACATTGGCGAGACGATCCGCCGCCTGAAGGAGCAGGGCGTTTTTGTGTACTGTGCCGATATGGACGGCGTGCCGCTGCGCAAGAACAATTTGACAGGACCGATTGCGCTGGTGCTGGGCAGCGAGGGCAGCGGTGTGTCGCAGCTGGTAAAAAAGCTGTGTGACGGCGTGGTGCGGCTGGACATGGCCGCAAAGGGCACAGGTGTGGACAGCTACAATGTCTCTGTTGCGGCAGGCATTATCCTGTACGAGATCCAGACGCAGCGTGCGGTGGAGAACACCTGAAAACAGTGACTTTGTTATAGATTTTGGGAGGGATGAGGATGCCAAAGGAACAGAATAAACATCCGAGCACCAAAAAAGGCGAGACAGCACAGGAAGAGCGCTTCCGTACGTTTTTCAGTACGACTGTGGCGGATATCCCGGCAGAGATGGCTCGCAGAGATGAAGAAAAAGCAAAAAACCGGCAGACCCTGTTTGACCGTCTTTTCGGTAAAGGCGGCAAGGAACCGACATCAGATGATAAAAAAGAGAAGGGTCTGGAGATCCCGACAGGAGAGGTTCTGCTTGAGGAAAAAGCACAGACGGAAGAGCAGCCAGAGCTGGACCTGAAATTGCAGGCAAAGGAGGCGGCGAATACAGCGCCGCAGCCGCAAGCCGATGAGCCCGCAAAGACGGTGAGCATTGCGCCGGCTGTCGGGGCAGATGTGCCGTATGTGGTGATCGAGCTGCCGAAGCCCAAAAAGAAAAAGGTCACGGCAAAACCGATCAGTGGTACAGCAAAGCCGAAAACAGGAGAGCGTGCGGAGCAGGGAGTGTCTGTAAGACGTACGCAGGACGATTTGCTGCCGCAGGAAAGGCGTGAACAGCAGGAGCTGCAGCAGTTTAAGGATATGCTTGATGGCATGGGTGCGCAGAATGGCCAGGTGCCCAAAAGGGCGGAAATGCGCACGGAGAAAAAAACTGTGCAGGTGAAACCTGTGAGCGAAAAGCCGCAGAGCACTGTGCCGAGTGCTTATTTTGCGGCAGAGCAGGAAAAACCGCAGCAGAAATCGATTTTTGATATGCTGGAGCCTGCACAGGACAAAGTAAAAACCACAGCTGCCGCCAAGCCCGAGCCGTCAGAACAGCCGGAAAATACAGCGGTGCAAAGTGTACCGATACCGACCCCGGAGGAACCGGACATTGTGCAGACGCCGATGCCGGAAGTGCCGCCTGAGCCGGTGAATATCCCCATGCCTGACCCGATCCCCGTGCCTGAGCAGCCATTGCCGGCGCCTGTACCGGTGCCCACACCGGCAGAACCTGAAAAAACGCCTGCACCTGTCGGGGATACCGCATCGCCCGTACAGCCGGAGACAGAGGCGGAGCAAGCTGAGATGCAGCCTGAAAGTGAGGCCGTGCCGGAGACAACGGAGCAGCGCTTGCACCGTATGGGCGCAGAGCTTACGCTGCGGTGTGTCCTGTCCGGTATACTGGCGATCATTTTGCTGTACACGGGTTTTGTGTCCGACCGCACACTGCCGCCATTAAGCTTCCTTGACCCGGACGCTGCGCCGGCTGCTTTTTACGGGGCAAATCTGCTGTTGTTTGCAGGCAGTCTGCTTGTCGGCTACCCCGTTTTGCGAGATGGCTTGAGCGGCTTGCGCGGGAAGGCGACTGCGGACACGATGCCTGCCCTGGCGGCGGTTGCCGCATTGATCCAGTCTGCGGTCGCAATGCTGAACGCAGGTGCCTACCGCAATACAGAGGGTCTGTCGCTTTTGTCAGGTATTGCGGCATTGGGGCTGTTTTTGGCGATGGCAGGCAGCCGCATCATGCTGTCGGCGGTACAAAACGGCTACGAGCTCGTAACGAATGGCGCAGACTACTGCGGTGCGTTCCGTGCCCGTGATAAAGACCTGATCCGTGCGCTGGCAAGAGACCTTGAGCAGAAGGACCCGTGGGCACTGCTGAACCGACCGCTGGACAGCGCGCCGCAGGACTATGTGGAGCAAAGTCTTGGTTTGCGTGCAAGCGAGCGCCGTCTGCAAAAAATATCACGTTTTCTGCTTGCGGCGGCCGTGCTAAGCTTTTTGTTCTTTATAATTACAGGGGATGGACTGAACAAGTCGGTAGGTGCACTGGCTGCGGTGATGTGCATGGGAGCACCGCTTTCCTCTACGCTGGTGGCATCACTGGCGTCGCTGCGGCTGCAGTCGTCAGCTGCATCTGCGGGTGCTGCTGTCCCGGGGTGGGCGGCGATTGAAGAGCTGGGCGGCATTGACACCGTGCAGGTGGATACCGATGACTTGTTCTCTGCCGACAGCATACAGCTTGAGGATCTCCGTGTGTTCAAGGGCGGACGCATTGACCGCATCATCCTTTATGCGGCAAGTGTGCTGAACGAAAGCTGCGGCACGCTGCGTGGGCTGTTCAGCCAGATCGTGGAGGGTCGAACGGAAATCCTGATGCCCGTAAAAGACATGGAAGAGCATATCGGGCTCGGCTTTTCGGCATGGTGCGACAACAACCGCATTTTGATTGGCAACCGGAAATATATGGAACAGGAAGAAGTGGACCTGCCGGATGAGAGCTACGAGGCGCAGCATTCAAAGGACGGCGAGCTGCAGATCCTGTACCTTGCAGTTTCGGGCAACCTGCATGCCATGTTCATCCTGCGTTACGTGGGCGGGCGCAATGCAGCACGAGGGCTGGCAATTTTGCAGCACGAAAATATCCGCCTGCTGGTTACAAGCCACGACCCAAGCCTGAAAACACGGCACATCATGGATGCATATCATCTCCAGGATGGCATGATCACGATGCTGGACAGCGAGCAGTACGCCGCATTGGATGCCGCCCGACAGGCGGGTGCTGAGCCCTGCTGTATGTACCACACAAAGGGCTTTGCCGGTTTGACCGGCGGGTTGAGGGCTGCGGATCGTGCACAGAACGCAGAGACGGCTGCCACATCGGTGCAAATCGGCTCGGTATGGTTCTCAATCGCAATTGGGCTTCTGCTGACGTATGCGCACAGCGTAAGCGGCTTAAGCCTTGGTGCGGTGCTTTTGTATCAGATTGCTTGGAGTGGGCTGAGCCTTGCAGTCGGTGCGCTGAAGCAGCGGGCCTGAGCCGAAATAGAAGCTGTAATCAAGAGACAGATGGACCGCTGTACGTGGCAAAAGCACTGCAGCGGTCTGTTTTGTTGTGTACAGTGCGACGATGTGATAAAATGAGTACAGACATAAAAACGGAGGGTCGAATATGCTGGCTGTTACACTTTTGGGTACCGCTGCGACAATGCCCCTGCCTGACCGTGCGCTGACGGCCGCTTACGCAGCCTGCAATGGTCATGCGATCCTGTTTGACTGCGGTGAGGGAACGCAGGCGGCAGCCCGGCGTGCGGGTGTAAACCTGATGAAGGTTGAGGCGATCTGCCTGACGCATTACCATGGCGACCACATTTTCGGGCTGCCGGGACTTTTGCAGACACTTGCCTGCCAGGAACGCACAAAGCAGCTGACGATCCTTGGACCGAGGGGTCTGACGGAAATTTGGCAAGTGCTGCATGCGCTGACAGGACCGCTGCCGTACCCTGTGCGGTTGATGGAGGCAGACACACGGCAGGATGCGCCTGTCATGCTGGACGAATTGTGCCGTGGATGGGCTGCCGGTGCAAAATTGTTTGCGGTGCCTACAAAGCACCGTGTGACAAGCTGCGGATATCGTCTGGAGCTTATGCGCACGGGACGTTTTCTGCCGGAAAAGGCGAAAGAGCTGCACGTGCCGGTAAAATGCTGGAAGGCACTGCAGCATGGAGCATTTGTCACGCTGGAGGACGGGACGCTGGTCCGACCGGAGCAGGTGCTCGGTGCGCCGAGACGTGGACTGAGGTTTGTGTTTTCGGGCGATACAGCGCCTTGCACGGCACTGCAGCAGGCAGCAGAAAATGCAGACCTGCTGATCTGCGAGGGGACGTACCCCAGCCTGGAATACGCAGAGCAGGCAAAGCAGTGGGGACACAGCACCTTTGAGCAAAGTGCTACTCTGGCAAAAAATGCCGGCGCAAAGCGACTTTGGCTTGCGCACTATTCACCGATCATCACAGAGCCGGAGACATACCTGCCATTGGCGCGTGAGATTTTTCCGGCAGCTGAATGCGGGTTTGACGGCAAGAGTATTGTCTTGCGGTTTGATGAGGAACAGGGCTGATGAAAATGCTTGCTGCGGAGATAAAATTGGATGCCGGTGCTGCAGAGCTTATAAACACACTGCATCGGGCAGGTTACCCTGTCTATGCTGTGGGTGGCTGCGTAAGGGACAGTCTGCTGGGGCAGGCTGTCCATGACTGGGACTTGTGCACAGCTGCTTTGCCGGGTGATGTCTTGTCGCTGTTTGGAGAAAACAATTGCATCCCTACCGGGCTGAAGCACGGCACGGTAACGGTCAAGCGCGGCGGCAATCTGTACGAAGTGACGACATTCCGCACAGAAGGGACTTATACAGACGGACGGCACCCGGACAAGGTGTGGTTTGTTTCAGATGTTAAGGAAGACCTTGCAAGACGTGATTTTACCATCAATGCGATGGCGTACTGCGAGGAGGAGGGGCTGATCGACCCGTTTGGCGGGCAAAATGACCTGGAGGCAGGTCTGGTGCGTGCTGTGGGAGACGCAAACCTGCGTTTTGCGGAGGATGCCCTGCGGATTTTGCGACTGTACCGCTTTGCGGCACGGTTCGGCTTTGCTATCGATGAAGATACCGACAAGGCGGCACAGCTGCTGGCAGAGCGTTTGCAATGCGTTTCGGTTGAGCGCATCTGTGAGGAGCTGTGCAAGCTGCTGGTTGCGCCAAAGCCTGGCAGATACATGAAACATAAAATTATACAGGCGGCTGTACCGGAGCTGGCGGTCCTTACACAGCAGCAGTTTGAAACAATAAAACAGCAGCTTGATACTTGCCCGGCGGGTCAGGAGTACCTGTCGGTGCGGGCAGCGGCACTGCTTTGCCCTCTGGGGGAGGCAAATGCACATGCGGCGGCGAAGCGTCTGCGCTTTTCAAACGCGATGGTCACTGAGATTGATATGCTGATAAAACATTCGCATCTTGCAGCCGTTGGGGACAAAATGCTTGCTGCAAGGCGGCTTTTGGGGCAGCTGACGCTGCCCGTACTGATCAAATTGACGATGCTGTGCAGTGCATTGTACCCGGAAGGGTCAGAGTGGTATGCCGGGCTGTGCCGACATGCACAGCAATTGGAGCAGCAGGGCGTTTGCTGCCGGATCGCACAGCTTGCAGTCAACGGGCATGATCTGATGGAAATCGGTGTGGCAAAGGGACCGGACCTGCGGTGTATGCTGGAGGCTCTGCTTGAAAAAGTAGTGACAGGCGAAGCACCGAATGAACACAGTGCTCTTTTACGTGCAGCGCAGCAGATGATGGTGTCTTGACAAGGAATGCTGCCTGCGCTACTATATAACTACTGTGTTAGTATGTTGATGCTGCACAGATGAAACATCAGGAGCATGGATCTATGACAGAAAACCCGAATGCACAGCGTCCCGGTGCGTTGATTGCAATGAGCGGCGGTGTGGACAGCTCGGTTGCAGCGTGGCTGATGCAGAAGGCCGGCTATGCGTGCACCGGGGTCACGATGAGACTGACCCACAATGAAACACTGGGACAGTCAGGCTATCATACCTGCTGCTCGGAAACGGATATCGAGGATGCGGCGGAAGTGGCATTTGCTATGGATATCCCATACCGGGTGCTGGATTTTACGGCGGACTTCCGGGAAAAGATCATCGATAAATTTGTCCGTGTGTATGAGGCGGGCGGCACGCCAAACCCCTGCATCGACTGCAACAGGTACATGAAGTTTGACCGGCTGCTGCACTGGGCGCAGCAGCACGACATGCAATATCTTGTTACCGGGCATTATGCACGCATTGAGCAGGGCGAAAACGGACGCTGGCTCTTAAAAAAGGGGCTGGATGATGGCAAGGACCAGAGCTACGTGCTGTACAACCTGACACAAAGCCAGCTTGCGCACGTTTGTTTGCCGCTCGGAGAATTGCGCAAAACAGAGGTCCGCATGATTGCACAGGAGCAGGGCTTTGTAAATGCCCGTAAGCACGACAGTCAGGATATCTGCTTTGTGCCCGATGGTGACTATGCCCGCTTTCTGGAGGACTACACAGGGCACGACTACCCGTCAGGAAACTTTGTTGACCAGTCAGGGCATACGGTCGGTACGCACAGCGGCGCCGTGCGCTATACCCTTGGGCAAAGAAAAGGCCTGGGGCTTGCACTGGGTGCGCCGGTGTATGTGTGCAGCAAGGATATGCATGCAAACACGGTGATGGTTGGCCCAGAGCAGGCACTGTTTGATCGAATCGTTTATTGCGAGGATGCAAATTGGATTGCGATCCCGCAATTGGTGCAGCCTATGCGTGTGACAGCACGCACACGCTACCACCAGGCAGAGCGGGCAGCTGTGGTTTACCCGTCGCAGGGAGGCTTCCGGCTGGAGTTTGACGAGCCCCAGCGTGCGCCCACGCCAGGGCAGGCTGCTGTGCTGTATGTGGGCGACACGGTGCTTGGCGGGGGAACGATCGTAAGGGTGGAAAAGTAAAACACCATCGACAGGAAAGAGGAAATTATGCAAAATCAATATTCCCGCACGCAATTGCTGCTGGGGGCAGAGGCGATGGATAAGCTGCGCCATGCACGCGTTGCGGTGTTTGGCATTGGCGGTGTAGGCGGTTATACGGTGGAGGCGCTGGCCCGCAGCGGTGTCGGCGCACTTGACCTGATTGATGACGACAAGGTCTGCCTGACAAACCTGAACCGGCAGATTATAGCGACACGCAGCACGATTGGCAAATATAAGGTGGATGTTGCGCAGGAGCGCATACACGATATTGACCCGGATATCCAGGTGAAAACCTATAAACTGTTTTTCACACCGGAAACAGCGGATCAGTTTGATTTTACACAGTACGACTATGTGGTGGATGCGATTGATACGGTCACAGGTAAGCTGGAGCTTGTGATGCGTGCGAAAGCGGCAAATGTGCCGATCATCTGCGCAATGGGTGCCGGCAATAAGATGGACCCGACCCGATTTGAGGTGACGGATATTTACAAAACATCTGTCTGCCCGCTGGCCAAGGTCATGCGTACCGAGTGCCGCAAGCGCAAAATCAAACACCTGAAGGTGGTTTACTCAAAAGAACCGGCAATGACGCCGATCGAGGATGATACCATCAGCTGCAAGAATCACTGTGTCTGCCCGCCGGGCACGCAGCGCAAGTGCACGGTGCGGCGCTCGGTGCCGGGGTCAAATGCATTTGTACCGTCTGCTGTGGGCTTGATTATTGGCGGCGAGGTCGTCAAGGATCTTGTCGGCTTTGAGCCAATCAAGGGCTGATAGATATTGAAATAGTGCGCAGACTGCCGTCCCTGTCACCCCATAAGCCGGGTGCAGACAGGGACGGTATTTTTGTGCTGACATCTGCACAAAAACACAATGCTGTCCTTGCCCGCAGACGATGGCTGTGATACACTATGAGGTAACACCGTGATACGTAAAGAAGTGTGCAGAAATGGGAGGGACAACCGTGAAACGATATAGGATGTACTTTGCCGCCCTGATGCTTGCCGTGATGATTTGTCTGTGTGCTCCGGCGTCGATTGCAGCGTCACCTGCGACGATAGGCGGTGCAGACACAGCTTTGATCCCGGCGGAAGACGAAAACTGCCTGAGCTGGCTGTTCGGCAGCTCGGATACAATTACTGTGCCGTACCTGAATGTCAAGGGAAAAGGTCTGCAAAAAAACGTGACGATGAACCTGACGGATTGTCTGGTCGGCATTACATACACGGAGCTCGGCTCTATCGGCAGCTATGTCAGTGCAAATGCGGCTCAACAGGCGTGGAAGGCGCAGGCAGTTGCGATTCATTCCTACCTGGAATACCTGAAGCAGTATGGGTCGTCATCAAATGCGTTGGTTTACACACCGGTCGAGCAGATCCCGTCCTCGGTGCGTGAAGTGATCCGCAAGGCGGTCGAGCCGGTAAAAAACGAGGTCCTTGTCTATAACGGCGGTGTGTGCGATGCGGTGTGGTCTGCCAGCGCAGGCTATAATACGGACACCGGTGTTTACGGTACCTGCTCCAGCCGTGATGCGTGGGGCACGGATGTGCCGTACCTGCAAAGCGTGGTAAGCCCGTATGAAGAGCAGTACCATAACATTATGCGCCGCTCTATCGGCAGAGACTATGTTTACCGGGAATACAAGGACAGCCACACCGGTATGCAGTACACCAGCGCCGACACCACGCACAAAAGCCTTGGCGGATATGTGCAGTACAATACTCTTGTGGCGAACGGACGCAGCTACCGCTACATCAATCAGTTTGCGTCCTCACGCTACTGCTTTAACTTTGGGCTGGATGACGATGGTGCCGCTTGCATGACATATTACGGCTACGGTCACGGTGTCGGCATGAGCCAATGCGGCGCCGTCGGCTATGCCGAAGAAGAAAACATGAATTACAAAAAGATCCTGAAGCATTACTACCAGGGAGCGAGCATCAGCACGCAGGGCAACAATGGCGGTCTGTGGGGCTGGCTGAGAAGGTTGCTTTTGGGCTGAGCTGCCTGAAGAGCGTAAAACGACTTTTCAATGGCGGTGCATTTTGTTATACTTACACTGTTTGTGCCCGGCGTAAAAACAGAAGTGTGCCGGTTAATAGCTACCGGAGAGTGGAGGCAGCATGGAGTTGGAACAGACATTTGATGCAACAGAAATCGAGCGCAGCCGTGAATTATCGCTGCGCATCGTAAGAGAGTTGGACCCGCGCGCGGTGCGGCTTGCAGGCGGGTGCGGAGCTTTGCGGCAGGTTTTGCAAAAGGCGGGCATAGAGCTGGCAGATGACAGTGTCGAGCCGGATTTGCTGGTGGTTGAGGACCCGGACCTGACAGGGCTGCCGAGCATAAAAGCACAGCGCGTGCTTTTGGTCAGCGTTGATTCGGCAGTATTGTCCTCGTGTGCAAAAGAGCTGATGGAGCAGGGGCTGCGGCGTGATTTTACATGGAAAAGTCACGGCAGGGGACAGCATACAGCGCTGTTTTGCAGACGGGACGCAATGCAGGCAGACGAGCAGGCAGTAAATTATGAGGAAGAGCTGGACGTGCTGCGCGAGCGCGCACAGCAGGCAGAGCATACAGCTGCAGAGCAGACAGCTCAGTTGGAGCGTTTGCGGAGCGACCTTTCGCTCAGCCGCAGTCACGAGCAGCAGCTGGATAAAACGATCAACGAAATCGCAAACTCGACGTTCTGGAAGATGACATGGCCGCTGCGGTATGTCGTCAGCAAGAGCAGGCAGATCTGGCACACGTTCCCGCTGTTTGTGTTTTTGAGCACGCTGCGCCGCATTGGCATCTCCGGCGTGCGTGCACAGGCAGAGGCACGGCGCGCATACGCAAGGCTTTTCCCGGGTAAGAGCATGCCGGCAGACCGCTTTGCGGCACCGGAGCTGCTTGTGCAGCAGGCCACGAACCAGCCAAACGGTCCAAAGATCAGCATCGTGGTGCCGCTTTATAATACCCCTGCACAGTTTTTGGAGGAGCTGCTGGATTCGGTGGTGAACCAGACCTACCGTAATTGGGAGCTGTGCTGTGTCGATGCCGGGCAGGATGAGTCAGTCGGTCAGACGGTGCGTGCCCGTGCAGAGCGGGATGCACGCATCAGGTATCGCAAGCTGGAAAAAAATGACGGCATCGCGGGCAACACAAACCAGGGCTTTGCCCTTGCGACGGGTGATTACATTGCGTTGCTGGACCATGATGATGTGCTGCACCCCTGCGCACTGTGGTATGTGGCAAAAGCGATCGCAGAGCAGGGGGCAGACTTTGTCTACACAGATGAGGTCACATTTGAAGGTGACATCGACCATCTTACAGTTTATCACTTTAAGCCGGATTACATGCTGGACAATCTGCGCTCCAACAACTATATTTGCCACCTGAGCGTGTTCAGCGCTGAGCTGCTGAAAAAGGTGGGCGGCGATGAGCGTGCAGAGTATAACGGCAGCCAGGATTATGATTTGTACCTGCGTTTGACCGAGCAGGCAGACAAAATCGTGCACATCCCGCATTTGCTTTATTACTGGAGGTCCAGCCCAACCAGCGTCGCAAGTAATATTTCGGCCAAAATGTACTGTCTGGAAGCGGCTGTCAAGGCACTTTATGCGCATTACGAGCGCACCGGTGTACCTGTGGATGCAGTATCCATGATACCTGACACGCCGGGCTTTTATAAGACGGATTACACGATCACAAAGCCCGGCAAGGTCAGCATCCTGATCCCGAGCTGTGATCACTCGACAGATCTGCGTGTATGCGTGGAATCGATTTACCGGAGATCAACATACGATAATTTTGAGGTTATCATCATTGAGAATAACAGCAAAGAGGATGCGACCTTCCGCTGCTACGAGAAGCTGCAACGTGAGCATGGCGGCAGCCTGAAAGTGGTTACCTGGCAGGGTACAGGCTTTAATTACAGTGCACTGAACAATTTTGGCGCAAAGTATGCGCAGGGCGAGTACCTTTTGCTGCTGAACAACGACACAGAGGTTATTGCACCGCGCTGGATCGAGGAGATGCTGATGTATGCACAGCAGGATCGTGTCGGTTGCGTCGGCGCAAAGCTGCTTTACCCGGACAATACGATCCAGCATGCGGGCATCGGCTTTGGCTTTTTGACATTGGCTGCGCATATGCACAAAAACTTCCCGGTCGGTCACCCGGGCTATATGGGCCGTCTGGTCTATGCACAGGATGTTTATGCCGTTACGGCAGCGTGCCTGATGGTGCGCAAGGATGTCTACGAGCAGGTGAAGGGCCTGGATGAAAGCTTTGCAGTGGCGTTCAACGATGTGGACTTCTGTGTGCGTGTGCGTGAGGCGGGCTATACAAACGTGTTTACGCCGTTTGCACAGCTGTATCACTACGAAAGCAAGAGCCGTGGCCTTGACGAAAGCCCTGCAAAGCGCAAGCGCTTTGAATCGGAAGTAAAGCGCTTCCAGGATAGGTGGAAGACGCAGCTTGCCGCCGGCGACCCGTGTATGAACCCGAATTTTGACTTGATGAAAGAAGACTTTACGTTTTCGATCAAGCCACTGGAGTAAGCACAACGGAGGGACACTGTGGAACTTTCTGCCTGCATTGTGAATTACAATTGTGCTGAAGAAACGCTGAGTGCAGCGCAGTCTGTGCTGGCGCATACCGCACGCTACCCGCTTACACTCTACCTGGTGGATAATGCGAGCGAAGATGATGACGCTGCGGTTTTGCGCAGCGCGATCGGGAGCGGTGCGCTGCCGACCCGGCCGGAGCAGCACGTTGAGCTGATATGCCGCAAAACGAACGGCGGTTTTGGCACAGGGCATAATACGGTGCTTCCGAAGCTGACAAGTCAGGTGCACTTTATCTTGAACCCGGATATCCAGTTGACGGATGATACTTTGAGCGATCTTGCGGATTGGATGCGTCGGCACCCGGGTGTGGTGATGACCCGGCCGGAGCTGCACTTTCCGGACGGAAGGCTGCAGCAGCTGCCGCTGCGCCGCTGCAATGTGCGTGCCATGGTATACCGGCAGCTGCCGATGCTCAAATTCTGGGCAAAGTGCAATGATCGCTACCTGATGCTTGACAAGGACCTGACGGAGCCGACAGAGATCGAATTCTGCACAGGCAGCTTTTCGGCGGTGGATACCGGCACTTTTTGCGAGATAGGCGGCTTTGACGAAAAGTATTTTATGTACGTTGAAGATGCTGACCTGACACAAAAAATGCGCACCCGGGGCAAGGCATACCTTGTACCGCAGTATACAGCGGTACATGCGTGGCACCGTGCAGCGCACCGCAGATTGAAGCCCTTTTTGTGGCAGGTGCGCAGCTTGCTGCGATATTTTGCCAAGTGGGGCTTTGCCTGGTAAAATTGAAAATGATTTAAGGGCAGCTTTTCGGCGGATTTCTTGCGGGAGAGCTGCTCTTTCTTTGGTTTCCGGCTTGTATTTTGTGTCATTTAATAGTAAAATAAAGTGTAAAACTGTCTGCTTTGGTTAAAAATATGCAGGGCTTTACCTGAATCTGTTTACAGCGGACGCAGCTCCGCTTTGAATCCATACACAGCCCGGCGGCAGCCGGTCGGTGTACAGCTGCACAACTTTTATACTGTTTTCTAAAGGAGTGCACAAAACATGAAAGGTATTATTCTTGCCGGCGGCGCCGGCACACGGCTTTACCCGTTGACAATGGTTACCAGCAAGCAGCTGCTGCCTGTCTATGATAAGCCGATGATCTACTATCCGCTGTCCACGCTGATGCTGGCAGGGATCCAGGACATTCTGATTATTTCAACACCGACGGATACGCCCCGCTTCGAGGCCTTGCTGGGAGACGGCAGCCAGTATGGTGTCCATTTGCAGTACAAGGTGCAGCCTTCACCCGATGGTCTGGCACAGGCGTTTATTTTGGGCGAGGAGTTTATCGGCGATGACTGCTGCGCTATGATTCTGGGCGATAACATTTTTTACGGCAACGGTTTTTCAAAAATCCTGAAGAGCGCTGCGGCCAATGCGGAAAACGGTGGACGCTGCACGGTGTTCGGCTACTATGTGCAGGACCCTGAGCGTTTCGGTGTTGTCGAGTTTGATGCGGCAGGCAAGGTGCTGAGCATTGAAGAAAAGCCCAGTGAGCCTAAGAGCAACTATGCTGTGACGGGTTTGTATTTCTATAACAAAGAGGTCGTCCGCATGGCAAAGCAGGTCAAGCCCTCTGCACGCGGAGAGCTGGAAATTACAACGCTGAACGACATGTATCTGAAAAAGGATGCGCTGGATGTTCAGCTGCTCGGGCGCGGGTTTGCCTGGCTGGACACCGGCACGATGGACAGCCTTGTTGAAGCGGCTGATTTTGTGCGCATGATCGAGAAGCGCCAGGGCATCAAAATCAGCGCACCGGAAGAGATCGCTTTCAAATACGGCTGGATCGACCGTGAGACGCTGCTGCAGAGCGCTGACCGTTACGGCAAGAGCCCCTATGGACAGCATTTGAAAAATGTCGCCGACGGAAAGCTGCGCTATTAAGACAGAAAGGAAAACTGCCTATGAAAATAATTGTGACGGGCTGCCGTGGGCAGCTTGGTACCGAGATCCTCAAGCAGCTGCGTGAGGGCCGCAGTGAAATCGGACCGATCCCTGATAAGCTGCTGAACGCAACCGTGATCCCTGTCGATTTGCCGGAATTGGATATTTCCAACTATAAAATGGTGGATGAATTTGTGCGCCGCATGCGCCCGGATGTCATTATAAACTGTGCAGCGTACACGAATGTGGACGGCTGCGAAGTGAACCATGACGATGCATTTAAGGCAAACGCTCTCGGCCCGCGCAACCTTGCGCAGGCCGCGGAAAAAATCAATGCCAGACTGGTGCATGTCTCGACCGATTACGTGTTTTCCGGGCGTGAAAATGGCGGCATTGCGCAGGATGAGGCATGCCAGCCGGGTCCCATCAGCGCATATGGCTCCACAAAGCTTATGGGCGAAAAGTACGTGGAGCAGTTCTGTCACCGACACTTTATTGTGCGCACGGCGTGGCTGTACAGCTATTACGGAAAGAATTTTGTCAAGACGATCGTCAACGCCGGCAAAAAATTCGGCAAGCTGGAGGTGGTCAATGACCAGTGCGGCAACCCGACTAATGCCGTCGACCTTGCACACGAGATCTTGCAGCTTTGCGTCACGCACGAGTACGGCTTGTATCATTGCACCGGTGAAGGCATCTGCTCGTGGTACGATTTTGCGGCAGAGATCATCCGGCTTTCCGGTGTAGAGGCGGACGTTGCACCCTGCACCAGTGAGCAGTACAAGGCAAAGCACCCGGAAAGTGCGGACCGCCCCAGATGGAGCGCATTGGACAACCGGATGCTGCGCTGCACAGTGGGCAACGATGTGCGCCCGTGGCAAGATGCACTGGCATGTTTTTTTGCCCATTGGGATGGCGACAATGGTATGAAGGACTAAAAAGGACGATATTATGAAAACCTATTTGATTACCGGCTGTGCCGGCTTTATTGGCTCGAATTTTGTGCATTATATGCTCAAAAAGTACCCTGAGATTTTGCTTGTAAACCTTGACAAGCTGACTTATGCAGGCAACCTTGAGAATCTGAAGGATGTAGAGGGCGACCCTCGCCATGTCTTTGTACAGGGAGATATCTGTGACAAAAACCTTGTAGAAAGCTTGTTTGCGAAGTACGATTTTGACTATGTCATCAACTTTGCGGCAGAAAGCCACGTTGACCGCAGCATTAAAAACCCTGAGGTTTTTGTGCAGAGCAATGTGATGGGCACGGTAAACCTGCTGCAGCGCGCAAAAGAAGCCTGGTACGATGCGGATGCCAAGACCTGGAAAGAGGGCAAAAAGTACCTGCAGGTGTCGACGGATGAGGTATACGGCGCTTTGGGTGCGGAAGGATTCTTCATGGAGACCACCCCGCTGTGCCCGCACAGCCCTTATTCTTCCTCAAAAGCAAGCGCAGATATGTTTGTTATGGCGTTCCACGATACATACGGGATGCCGGTCAACATCACCCGCTGCTCCAACAACTACGGTCCGTATCAGTTCCCGGAAAAGCTGATCCCGCTTATGATCAACAATGTCAAGCATCACAAGCAGCTGCCTGTCTACGGTGACGGCATGCAGATTCGTGACTGGCTGTACGTAGAGGATCACTGCAAGGCAATCGACATGGTATGCAGTGACGGTAAAATCGGCGAGGTTTATAACGTTGGCGGACACAACGAGCGACCCAATATTTTTATCGTCAAGACGATCATTGGTCAGCTGCACGACCGCTTGCAGGACGAGGGCATCAGCGAGGAGCTGATCAAGCATGTGGAAGATCGCCTTGGGCATGACCGCCGCTACGGAATCGACCCCACCAAAATCAAAAACGACCTGGGCTGGTACCCGGAGACGCCGTTTGAAAAGGGTATTGTGCTGACCATTGACTGGTATTTGAACCACGAGGAATGGATGGAGCACGTCACCAGCGGTAATTATCAGAATTACTACCAGGAAATGTATAAGAATAAATAACCTGACGTATATAACATGAAACGAAAGGCGCCCCTCTGCATCGTCTGCGCAGAGAGGCGCTTTTTTGGGGGTCCTTGTATAGGACGGTGCGGCGTGTTAAAATAAAACGACATAGAAGGGAGGCTTGCGCCATGGGAGAAAACCGTACAACATTGACACCGGACACGCCGGTGCGCTATCTCAAGGGCGTAGGCCCGAAGACGGCTGAACGGTTTGAGAAGCTCGGTATCGTGACGCTTGCGCAGCTGCTTTGTCACTATCCGCGCAAATACGTTGATTTTACACAGCCGTATTCCATTGCACAGGCACCAACAGACACCGAGTGCGTGGTGTGTGCCGAGGTGTTTGCAAAGCAGGGCACACGCACGCTGCCGGGCGGGCGCAAGATGGAGCGCATCACCGCAGGGGATGATGTCTCTTCACTGGAAATCACGTGGTTCAATAACCCATATGCGGCACAAAAGCTCGAAATCGGGCAGCGGTACTATTTTCAGGGTATGATGACGGGCGGCATGCTGCGCCGCCAAATGATAAACCCGCAGGTGCGCACACAGGTACAAATCGAACAAACACCGCTGGAGGCGGTCTACCCGCTGACGGAGGGCCTGTCCAGCACCGTCATTGGCAAATGCGTCCGTCAGCTTTTGCCGCATGCTGAGCTTTTGCCCGACCCGCTGCCGGCGGAGATGGTGCGCAAGTATCGTTTGATGACAAAACCGGAGGCAGTACGCGCGATCCACTGCCCCACCTGTGCGGATGAAGCGCATGCAGCACGGCGGCGTCTGATTTATGAAGAGCTCCTGGTGCTGCAGTTGGGGATCGGCTGCATGAAAAACCACGGCACAGTGAGCACAGGTGCGCCGATGAGGCTGGCAGACCCAACACACTTCTGGGCATCGCTGCCCTTTGCGCCCACCGGTGCGCAGCGTCGTGCCGCAGCAGAGATATTGCAGGATATGGCAGGGCAGACATCTATGAACCGACTGCTGCAGGGCGATGTTGGCAGCGGCAAAACGCTGGTAGCCGCTGTCGCTATCTGGGCGTGTATCCGTGCCGGGTATCAGGCGGCATTGCTGGCACCGACCGAAATTTTGGCGCAGCAGCACGCTGAAAGCTTGAACCGTATGCTTGCGCCGTTTGGCATGCGTGTTGCACTGCTTACCGGCAGTATGAAGGCCGCTGCACGCCGCACAACGCTTGCGGCGATCCGTGCGGACGAGGCGGACCTTGTTGTCGGCACGCATGCTATCCTGAGCGAGGGCGTGTCGTTTGCACGTCTGGGGCTTGCAGTGATTGACGAGCAGCACCGCTTTGGCGTGCGGCAGCGCGGTTTGCTTGCAGAAAAGGGCACTGATCCGCACCTGCTTGTCATGAGCGCCACGCCTATCCCGCGGACGCTGGGACTTTTGATCTACGGCGACCTTGACATCTCGATTCTGGATGAGCTGCCGCCCGGGCGTACACCGGTCAAGACACGCTGCATTACCGGACAAAAGCGGCAGGATCTGTACCGCTTCCTTGACCGTGAAATCGGGCAGGGACGGCAGGTGTACCTTGTTTGTCCTGCTATTGAGGACACGCCCGACGGCGGATTAAAGGCGGTGAAAACCTACTACGAGGATGTCGCCAAGGCACTGCTGCCCAATCGGCGTGTCGGGTTGATGCACGGCAAGCTGAAGCCAAAAGAAAAGGCTGTGGTCATGCAGGACTTTAAGGATGGAAAGCTGGATGCGCTTGTGTCTACGACGGTCATTGAGGTGGGCGTGGATGTGCCGAATGCTAGTGTGATGGTCATCGAGAACGCCGAGCGCTATGGCTTGAGCGCATTGCACCAGCTGCGTGGACGTGTCGGACGCGGTGCGGCGGAGAGCTGGTGCTTTCTTGTCAGCGACAACACCGGCGAGGCAGTACAAAAGCGTCTGCGCTTTTTGTGCTCGACCACAGACGGCTTTGCCGTGGCGCAGTATGACCTTGAAACACGCGGTCCGGGCGACTTTTTTGGCAGTCGGCAGCACGGACTGCCTACTTTGCAGATCGCAGACCTGATGAACGACACACGCACCCTGCACGCAGCACAAAGCGAAGCAGCATCGATACTTGCCGATGACCCGCTGCTTACCGCCCCGCAGCACGCCTTGCTTGCTGAGCAGGTACAGCAAATGTTTGCTCGGGCGGGTGCAATGAACTAAGAACGCCAAACCGCCGCTATGATACCTGCGGTGATTTGACGTTCTTGTCTTTTATTTGGATATCAGGCTTTGGCGTGTCGGTCGCCCATGCTTATAACGTCGCAAAATACGCATCGGCTGCGGGTGGAAAGCTGTAAATCACGGTGATAGCGCCCGAAGTACCATGCATCGTAATGCAGCTCAGTCAGTATTTTGTCCAAAAACATTTGCAGGCGGTTGCTCTCGCCGACATCAAGAGCGGTAAAATCTAAAAAGCGTCCGGGGGCGTCATGGGTAAGCACGTAATCTACCTTGTACGCACGATCTGCAAGATTTTGACGGCAGAAATCGTATTCTTCATCGCAGGGCATCTCCTCAGGCCACCAGTTTTCGCCTGCTATGCGGTCATCAAGGTCACTGCTCTCGGCGCCGCCGAAGCAGAGGTAGTGTTTGCCTTCCAGCTCCAGCACACTGCCGCGGCACACATGGTATACATTGCCGCCAAGGCACTGCACACGCCCGCCGAATTTCTGCTCAGTGGGGTAGGTCTTCAGCAGGTCGTAGTTTTCGTGCGTGCCGTCAAGAAACAGCAGTGTGTACGGGCGCTTGCGCAGCCAGTCCAGACGTTTTGCCTCCTCTTTGCTGCCGTCCCACACAAAGCCGAAGTCGCCCAGCACGATAACGGTATCACGCTTGCCGAGCCAGCGCAGTCTGCCGTGCCGAAAGCGTTCGATGTCACCGTGTGTGTCGCCTGTCAGATAAACCATTATGTCCTCCAAACCGGATGCGAAAGCTTTGTGCAAACGCCGCAAAGCCCTTGTCACGACCCGGCAAACCTGTTATTATAAGCTATACGGCGCACTGCGCTGTATAGGATGTGATTGCGGCGGCTGCATGGCAGCTCCGTCTGTATAGTTTATCGCTTTTTGAAGGAATTGTCCACATGAAACGTATTTTTTCTCTGCTGTTGTCGTTTGCGGTGCTGCTGAGCTGTCTCGTGCTGCCTGCAAGCGCAATGTTTGACCCGAGCCCGCAATATGAAGTGAAGGCGCCGAGCGCCTATATTGTAAATACCGACACAAACATCGTTGTTTATGACAAGGACAGCACGATGCAGGTATCGGCCGGCGGGCTGACCAAGTATATGACTATTGCGGTGCTGTTTGCAAATTATGCCGACCAGCTGGACAATACGTTCCAGATGCCGTACGCCATTTCAGACTACGTATACCGTACAAATAATGCGGACATGCGCTCAAACGAGACCTTTACCTACCGCGAGGCCGTCTATGCCATGGTGACACGCAATGCAAACGAAGCGGCGATGGGCCTTGCGTATGCCCTTACCGGCGGTGATTTGCAGGGATGGGTGTCGCAGATGAACGAGCTGTCGGCACGCATCGGCACAAGCGGCAGCACATGGACGGATGCCTGCGGCATTGACAGCGGCAATGTGACCACAGCTGTGGATATGTATCTGATTTTGCGATACCTGATGAGCTTTGACGATTTTCGCGAGATCTCGGGTACTGCTGCCTTTACAATGCCTGCCAAAGAGAAGCATAGCTCTTCGTCCGTATTGGTAAGCCAGAACCTGGGACTGAACAAATCCAGCGGAGGCAAGTACTATTCAAAGGCCATGCAGGGCGGTATGTGCGACGTAAACGCCTATAAAAGCGACAGCGGGACGCAAAGCTACGTGTCATGGGCAACGCAGGACGGTGCAACGTATATTTTTTGCGTGATGCAAAGCCCGGATACATGCGATGACTTCGGCTATGCCACACGACGCCCCGGTTTGTATGAGACGAAGCACCTGATCGACTGGGTGTTTGAAAATTTTTCGATCCAGGCGGCGCTGGACACGGACCTTGCGCTGGCTGAAGTGCCCATCAGGTATTCTTCTGATACGGACACGCTGCAGCTTTACCCGGCTGACAGTATGATGACGTTGCTGCCGTCCACAGGTGACGGCTCAGTCACACAAAAATACTTCCATCTGCCGGATTACGCCACGGCACCCATACAACAGGGCGATGTCGTGGGCACGGTGGAGTTAAAGCTTGCCGGTGAGACTATCGGTGTTGTAAACCTTATTGCAGGGCGGGATGTCAGCCGCAACCCCTTGCTGTATGCGGTGGCAAAGGCAAACGAGTTTCTGCATAGCCTCTATCTCAAGGTGGTAATCGTGCTCAGCGTGCTTACCGCTGCCATTTACGGGTTATGGTTGCTGCTCAGTGCGGCGCATACCCGCAAGCCCAGCAAAAAAATCCGCCGTCACTAGGCCGCTGCATAACAATTGTCATCAAAATCACCTCGGAGCACATGGAAGCCCCGGGGTGATTTTATATACCGAAAACGCAGCCCCCGTGCATGCCGCACAGAGACTGCGTTAAGTTTGGTGGAGATCATTCTCCACAGCACTCGAACCTTGTTTTAGTACTGCGGCTCCTTAAACACGATGCCGTTCCGCTCAGAAACTTTCAGCAGGCTCACCGCAAGAACAAGCACTACGCACTCGGAAATGCCGTAGGTGTACCAGATGATACCACCCCTACAGTGATACCTTTTTTGCTTAATTACCACTCTGCGTACTCTCGCCGCAGAACTTCCGATAAACAAAAACGCACCCGAACCCCTCTTTGTTAAAGAATCGGGTCTGGGCGCGAACTGTTTGGTGGATCAGGCAGGACTCGAACCCGCGATAACCCCGTTATGAGCGGGGAGTTCTAACCGACTGAACTACTGATCCGGATAGGATTGATGTGTGCTGCATGAGCGCTGCATGTTAGTATACCAAAAAAATGCCAAAAAGAAAAGTACTTAAAAGAATTTTTTTGAATTTGTGAGGTCAAGCTGCAAAGCAGTCGGAAGAGGAGCAGCCCTGTCATGCAAAAAATGGCCGCAAGCCTTGCAATTTGCCAACAATTATGGTATAGTTCTTTCATCGTGCACAGCTGTGCACGGTGGAGAACCAAAAAGACGTGTGCGCGGGGCATGGTGGTCACGGCACACTCTGGAGAAGCCCGTTGCTGACGGGTGCCGAAGGTGTAAGGCGGCATGTTGCAGCCAATCTCTCAGGCAAAAGGACAGAGCGACGTCTTACGTGTGCAGCAAAGCGCACGGAGAATAGCTGCGTTTTTTGCGGGCAGAGCCTTTGGGGGTTCTGCCCGTTTTTTACGCAAGAGGGAGGAAAGTATTATGATGGATTGGATTGCCAACGTAAACGGCGTGGTAAACGGTGTGGTATGGGGACCGTTTGGTCTGGCGCTGCTGTTTTGCACCGGTTTGTGGATTACGCTGCGCACGGGCTTTTTTCAGGTGCGGCGTATCGGCTATTGGATGAAGCATACCGTTGGTGCGATTTTTACCAACAAGGATGTCACGGCACATACAGACAAAGAGGATAAGGCAATCAGCCAGTTTCAAAGCGTGTGTACTGCGCTGGCAGGCACGATCGGCACGGGTAACATCGTGGGTGTTGCAACAGCGATCATCAGCGGCGGCCCGGGAGCCATCTTTTGGATGTGGGTGATGGCTGTGCTGGGTATGATGACCAGTTTTGCCGAAAATGTGCTTGGTGTTTACTATCGCCGCAAAAACGATAAGGGCGAGTGGTCCGGCGGTGCGATGTACTATCTGAAGGACGGTCTCGGTAAAAAACACGGCTGTCAAACAATCGGCAATGTGCTGGCGGTGTTGTTTGCATGCTTTTGCGTCCTGGCGTCCTTCGGCATCGGCAATATGGGTCAGATCAATTCGATCGCCGGCAATATGAATGCGGCATTCGGTGTGCCTGCGGTCATTACGGGCATTGCTTTGATGATTCTTACCGCTATGATCGTGCTGGGTGGCTTGAAGCGAGTGGCGGCTGTGACCGAAAAGCTTGTGCCGCTTATGGCACTTTTCTATGTGGCGGGTGCACTGATCATTGTTGTGACACATGCACACAATGTCCCTGCTGCAATCTCGGCAGTGCTGCGCGGCGCATTCCGGCTTAAGGCAGCTGGCGGCGGTGCTATCGGCTACGGCATTGCACAGACCATCACGTGGGGCTTTAAGCGCGGAGCCTTTTCCAACGAGGCTGGTCTCGGCTCGGCAGTCATGGTCAACTCCTCTTCCAATGTGCGCGAGCCTGTGGCCCAGGGCATGTGGGGTGTATTCGAGGTGTTTGCCGATACCATCGTGGTGTGTACCCTGACGGCACTGGTTGTTCTGACAACGGGCGTGGTTGATTTAGAGACCGGCAGCATACTGGTAAATGTGCAGGATAACGCATTGGTCGGGCAGGCGTTTTCGTCGGTTTTCGGCGGTTTCGGACCGAAATTTATCGCAATTTCTATTTTGCTGTTCGCATATTCCACAGTACTTGGGTGGAGCCATTACGGCACAAAGGCTGTCGAGTACCTGTTGGGCGACAAGGGCGTGCAGATCTACAAGTTTATCTTTGTGTGCATGATCGCAGTTGGTGCTACAATGAAGCTGAGCCTGGCTTGGGATCTGTCCGATACCTTTAACGGCCTGATGATGATCCCCAACCTGATTGCTGTTCTGGCACTTTCCGGTACAGTCGTAAAGATCACCCGTAACTATTTTGACCGCATGGTGCATGGCAAGGACATCGAGCCGATGTGGTCGGCATTCCCAGAGTATCAGCAGCTTGAAGAAAAAGAAGCGCTTGAGGATCAGAGCGCACAAGCTTGATTTACGAATCGGCACAAAGAGCATCTGCTACCGCTTTTGTCGGGGCAGATGCTCTTTGTTTTGGTTTTGCCCAAAGCCGAGCAAGGGCTGAAATGGGAGCCGGGGTAATTCCTGCAAAAGGGATTTGACAATTTAGCACAACCTATGGTTTAATAATAAGGAATATCAGAGACACTTGTGTATTTTGGTGCGATTGCGATAACATTGACGGCAGCAGGAGCCTGGACAGGAGCCGGGCAGACGGTCTGCGGCGCAGAGTGCGCCCGGGTCGAAAGGAGAAATATGGCAAAAAAACAGGAATATGGCAATGAGAGCATTACCTCGCTGAAGGGAGCTGACCGTGTGCGCAAGCGCCCGGCGGTCATTTTCGGCTCGGACGGCGTTGAGGGCTGCGCTCACTCGATTTTTGAGATCGTGTCAAACTCGATCGACGAGGCACGTGATGGGCACGGTGATGTGATCAATGTGACGCGCTGCAAGGATGGCAGCGTGATCGTAGAGGACTTTGGACGCGGCATGCCCGTGGACTGGAACAACGGCGAGGGCCGCTATAACTGGGAGCTGCTGTTCTGCGAGATGTATGCAGGCGGCAAATACGGGGAAGGCGAGGACAACTACGAGTTCAGCCTTGGCTTAAACGGTCTCGGTCTGTGTGCGACGCAGTATGCCTCGGCATGGATGACTGCGGATATTTACCGTGATGGGTATCACTATCATCTCGACTTCAAAAAGGGCGAAAACGTCGGTGGGCTGAACAAAGAGCCCTACAAGGGACGCCGTACGGGCAGTGTGATTCACTGGAAACCGGACGATGAGGTGTTTACGGATATCGATGTGCCGGGCAGCTACTATAAGGATGTGCTGCGACGGCAGGCAGTGGTCAATGCGGGTCTGACACTTAATTTTACTGATGAGCGTGAAAAGGACCCCGCAACAGGCAAGCCGTGGCGCGAGAGCTGGTGCTACCGCAATGGCATAGCAGACTATGTTGCTGAGCTTGCAGGGCAGGATGCGCTTACGGCTGTATATTGCTGCGAGAGCGAGGCGACCGGTCGTGACCGTGAGGATCAGCCGGATTATAGGGTCAAGATGAGCGCAGCGTTCTGCTTTTCAAACAAGGTGCAGATGCTGGAATACTATCACAACTCGTCCTGGCTGGAGCACGGCGGCAGCCCGGAGCACGCTGTGCGCACCGCCTTTGTATATCAGATCAACAAATACCTGAAGGACAAAAACCTTTACAAAAAGGGCGAAAGCGCAATCAGCTTCCAGGATGTGCAGGACTGCCTGGTGTATGTTTCCTCCAGTTTCTCTACACGTACCAGCTATGAAAACCAGACCAAAAAGGCAATCACCAATAAGTTTGTCTCGCAGGCGATGACCGACTTTCTGAAGCACTATCTTGAGGTTTACTTCATCGAAAAGCCGGAAGAGGCACAAAAGCTCTGTCAGCAGGTGCTGGTCAATAAGCAGAGCCGTGAGCACGCTGAAAAGACGCGTCAGAGCATTAAAAAGACGCTTTCCTCACAAATCGACCTTGCAAACCGTGTGCAAAAATTTGTGGATTGCCGCACCCGTGATGCATCCCGCCGCGAGCTGTATATCGTGGAGGGCGATTCGGCTATGGGTGCAGTCAAGAGCAGCCGTGACAGCGAGTTTCAGGCGATTATGCCAATCCGCGGCAAAATTTTGAACTGCCTGAAGGCAGATTATGCGCGCATTTTCAAGTCGGATGTTATTGTGGATCTGATCAAAGTGATGGGCTGCGGTGTGGAGCTGGGCGGCAAACACAACAAGGAGCTTGCCACGTTCAACCTGGACAACCTGCGATTTAATAAGATCGTCATCTGTACCGATGCCGACGTGGACGGATACCAGATCCGCACGCTGGTGCTTACAATGCTGTACCGCCTGACCCCGACCCTGATCGAAAAGGGCTATGTGTACATCGCTGAATCACCGCTGTACGAGATCACAACAAAGGACCACACGTATTTTGCATACACCGAGCCGGAAAAGGCGTCCTTCCTTGAGCAGATCGGTGACAAAAAATATACGATTCAGCGCTCAAAAGGTCTGGGCGAAAACGACCCCGAGATGATGTGGCTGACGACAATGAACCCCGCAAGCCGACGTCTGATCAAGGTGATGCCTACGGATGTGGAGGAGACGGCACGGGTATTTGATATCCTGCTGGGTGACAACCTTGCAGGACGCAAAGAGCATATCGCAGAGCACGGTGCGGAATATTTGGACGATTTGGATGTAAGCTGACAGGCATTTTGACGCACTGCCTGAACATTACGAGGAAATAGAATGGCAAAAAAATCAAGCAAAAAAACACCAAAGCCGGTGCGCCCGCAATTGGGTGACGGTGTCGAAATTTTGAATGCCGGCAATGTGCTGGAGGACCCCATCACCCGCACGCTGGAAACGAATTACATGCCGTACGCCATGAGCGTCATTGTCAGCCGTGCTCTGCCTGAAATCGATGGTTTTAAGCCGGCGCACCGCAAGCTGCTTTACACAATGTACGGGATGGGTCTGCTGAAGGGTGCACGCACAAAGTCGGCGAATATCGTCGGCAGTACGATGCACCTGAACCCTCACGGGGATGCGGCCATTTATGATACGATGGTGCGTATGGGACGCGGCAACGAGAGCCTGCTGGTGCCTTATGTGGACAGCAAGGGCAACTTTGGCAAGGCTTACAGCCGCGATATGTCGTGCGCTGCGGCTCGATACACCGAGGCAAAGCTGGAGAGTGTGTGCGAAGAGCTGTTTCGTGATATCGACAAGGAGACGGTGGATTTTGTACCCAACTATGACAGCACGACGACTGAGCCGACGCTGCTGCCGGTGACCTTCCCGACGATTCTGGCAAACAATACGCTGGGCATTGCGGTCGGTATGGCGTGCAACATCTGCTCGTTTAACCTTGCAGAGTTGTGCGCAACGACTGTCGCACTGATGAAGGACGGAAACCACGACATCTCGACAACGATGCCTGCCCCGGATTTTGTGGGCGGTGGACAGATTTTGTACGATGAAGCGCAAATGCGTGAAATTTACGAAAACGGACGCGGCAGTGTGCGTGTGCGGGCACGGTACAACACAGTGCCCGGCGAAAATATGATCGAGGTGACGCAGATACCGCCAACCACCACGGTGGAAGCCATCATGGACAAGATTGCCGAGCTTGTCAAAGCGGGCAAGATCAAAGAAATCAGCGATATGCGTGACGAAACCGACTTGAACGGTTTGAAGTTGACGCTTGACTTGAAGCGCGGTGTGGATGCGGATAGACTGATGTCACGCCTGTTCAAAATGACCCCGTTGGAGGACAGCTTCAGCTGCAACTTTAATATCCTTGTGTCCGGGCAGCCCCGTGTCATGGGCGTGCGCGAAATCTTAAATGAGTGGACCGCTTTCCGTGTGGAGTGCGTGCGCCGTCGCACGTGGTATGATTTGCACGGCAAGGAGAAGCGGCTGCATCTGCTGCAGGGTCTTGCCGCTATTTTGCTGGATATCGACAAGGCGATCCACATTATCCGTACGACTGAGGAAGAGGCAGAGGTCATCCCTAACCTTATGATCGGGTTTGGCATCGATGAGGTGCAGGCGGACTACGTTGCCGAGATCAAGCTGCGCCATTTGAACCGTGAGTACATCCTGAAGCGCACCAGTGAGATTGAACAGCTTGAAAAAGACATTGCTGACCTGAACGATATCCTTGCAAAGCCGGCACGCATCCGCCGCATTATCATCAATGAGCTGAACGAGGTTGCAAAAAAATATGCGCAGCCCCGCCGCAGCGAGATCTTGTACGATCTGCCGGATACCGAGGAAGGCGGCGAGGAGCAGCCCGTGCAGGATTACCCGGTGACCGTGTTCTTCACACGGGAGGGTTATCTGAAAAAGATCCCGCCGCAGAGTCTGCGCACGGCAGGAGCCCATAAGCTGAAGGAGGGCGACGAGATCGTACAGCAAATCGAGACGCGCAACAATGTAGATGCGCTGTTCTTTACCGACTGCAGACAGGTGTACAAGGTGCGCCTTGCAGAGCTTGAGGACGGCAAAGTGGCGCAGATGGGCATCTACCTGCCCGGACGCCTTGGCATGGATGAGGGCGAAAACATCCTTGGCATGGTCATTACAGGCGATTACAGCGGTTATATGCTGTTCTTCTATGCAAGTGGTAAATGCGCAAAAATTCCGCTGAACTCGTATGCCACCAAACAGAATCGTCGCAAGCTGCTGAAGGCGTACAGCGACAAGGAACCGCTGTCTCAGCTGCTGTTTTTACAGGATGAGACCGAGCTTGCAATCCGCACCAGTGCGGGGCGCATGCTGCTGGTTGATTCGGCGCAGATCTCAGCAAAGGCGACACGTGACAGTCAGGGTGTGGCGGTTGTGACCCTGAAAAAGAATCAAAGCATTGCATCAATCGTGCTCGCTGACACGCTGGAACTTGCGAACCCCAACCGTTACCGCATCCGCAGTCTGCCCGCAACCGGTGCACTGATCCGCACCGAGGACAACGCCGAGCAGATGAGCCTGCTGTAAACTGTCAAAGGAGGTAGTACAGCGTGCAGAATATTGATCTGATTTGCGTAGGCAAGCTCAATGCAAAATACTTTGCGCAAGGGGTCGATGAGTATCGCAAGCGCCTGTCGGCGTTTGCGGCGTTCCGTATCATAGAGCTGCCGGAGGAAAAAATTGAGGAAAAAAATGCCTCGGACGCCATTGTAAAGAAGGCGCTGGAAAAAGAGGCAAGGGCAATCCTTGCAAACGTGCGTAAGGGTGCTGCAATTGTGGCACTGTGCGTTGAGGGCAAGCAAATCTCTTCAGAAGAGCTGGCGCAGCTGCTTGCTGACCGTGCGGGCAGCGGTGCAGGTGATATTGCATTTGTCATAGGCTCATCCCACGGGCTTGCAGACGAGGTCAAGCAGGCGGCAATGCTGCGCTTCAGCATGGGACGCATCACAATGCCGCATCAGCTTGCACGTCTGGTGCTTACGGAGCAGATCTACCGCGCCTGCACGATCAATGCAGGCATGAAGTACCACAAGTAACAATTACCGCAAAAAGCCGGGGAAGACCTGTTTTCTTCCCCGGCTTTTTGCTCTGTAATGATAAGATGTGTGCAGTCACACATTTTTAATCAAGCTGTACCTCGATATCCTTTTCAGCAAGAGCCTTTAATACGGCGATGGAATCCTCAAGGCAAAGCCCGCTTGCTTTGATGAGCTGCGCATTTTTGACGCCCACATAGCGCCAGTGCCACGGCTCGTAGGTGATCCCTGTTACAGACTCGGCATCCTTTGAATAACGCAGGATAAACCCGTAATCATCGGCATGTGCGCACAGCCAGCTGAAAGCATTGGTGTCCGCAAAGCCTTCGGTCAAATCGGTGTGCTGAGGGCAGTTCAAATCGGCGGCAAGCCCGCTGTTGTGCTCAGAATAGCCCGGCGGGTTGACGATGGTTGCCGCTTTTTTGCTTGCGGCTGCTTTGCTGTACCCTTTGTTGATATAATACTGTACCTTATTGTTATAGAGTGCTTCCTGATAGCTCACACTGCGGTAGCCGCTCTGCATCCAAATCGTTACGCCGTCCTTGGCGGCAGCCTTCTGCATCTTCAAAAATGCCTCGGCAGCCTCTGTTTGGAGTGTGCTGTTGATGGAAGTAGCTGAGCCGCACTTTTTGGTTTCAACGGTATAATCATCGGGCAGCTTGTTTTTTTGGTTGACCAGCACCATGCGTGGGTCTGCCAGCATGGCGGAGGCCTGCTCCGGCGTCAACACCGAGCGTGATGAAGCTTCGGTACTTTTTACGGTGGAGCTTGTGCTTGCGGCAGAGGTGGTTTGCGCTGCAAGCGCCGGCAGTGCTCCGACGGAAAGCCCGGCCGCAAGGCAGACAGCGGCGCTTATGTGCCGTACAGTGTGTGTACAAAGCTGTTTCATAAAATTCCTCCTGTCCTTCAAAACCATGCAGACAGCAGCTGTGTTTTACCCGTGATACTTCCGCTCGTACGGTGCCCATGTCCGCTCGCTGATAATGTAGCGCGGGCGGGCTTTGGTTTCCATGTAGATTTTACCGATGTACTCGCCGATTACACCCAGACAAACCAGCTGTACGCCGCCCATAAAACATACGATGCATATGGTAGATGCCCAGCCTGCGACCACATTGCCCAGCAGTGCGGTGACAATAGCCCAGATAACACCGATAAAACCGATGATGCTGACCACGATGCCCGCCCCTGTAATGATGCGGATAGGCTTGTTGGAAAGGCTTGTGATGCCATCAAATGCCAGCGCAAGCATTTTGCTTAAAGGATAATGGCTTTCGCCGGCAAGCCTTTCATGGCGTGCGTAGCTGACGACATCACTCTTAAAGCCGACCAGCGGCACCATGCCGCGCAGAAAAATATTTACTTCGCGGTAGTCGGCAAAGCTCTCCAGTACGCGTGTGCTGATCAGCCGGTAGTCAGCATGATTGAATACGATGTCCGCCCCCAGCAGATTCATGAGGTGGTAAAAGCCCTCAGCTGTAAAACGCTTGAAAAACGTGTCGGTGTCCCGGCGGCTGCGCACACCATAAACGACCTCGGCGCCGTCCAGATATTTTTGTACCATTTCGTCCATGGCATTGATGTCATCCTGCCCATCGCAGTCGATCGAGATGGTGATGTCGCAGCTGTTGCTTGCAAGCGCCTCCATCAGCCCGGCCAATACCGCATTCTGATGTCCACGGTTGCGGCTTTGCGAGATGCCGATAAAATGCTCGTCCTGCGCGGCAAAACCGCAGATCAGCTCCCAGGTGCGGTCATGGGAGCCATCGTTGACAAACAGCACGCGGCTCTTTTCGCTGATGAGCCCGCGAGCTGACAGATCGTTGATTTTTTGCAAAAACATCGGTGCGGTGATCGGCAGCACCTGTTCCTCGTTATAACAGGGGATCACGATCCACAAAATCGGTTTAGACATTTCAGCAACACTCCTGTTTTATGTTTACTGTACCATCCGTCGGATGGCATCCGGCTGCAGCAGCTTAAAGCTGCTTTTGTAGGTATCCAGCAGTCCGTCTCGCTGCATTCGGCTCAGCTCACGGCTCAGCGCACTGCGGTCGCAATTCAGATAGTCCGCAAGCTTTGTACGGGAAAACGGGATTGTAAACGTCATGCTACCCGCCCGCTCTGCCTCACCCAAAAGGTAAGCGCTTACCTTTGCACGCAGACTTTTGAGTACCAGCAGGTCTACACGATGCGACAGTAAAAAATATTTATCACTGATGGTGCGCACAAGGTTTTGCAGCACGCGCTGCCGGGCACTGTTTTCGCTTGCAAGCAAAAGCTGCTCATAGGGCAGCAGCAGCACCTTGCACGGTTCGGCGGCGCATACGGTGACGGGGCTGTCAAGGCTGGACCCGCCGAGCACATCGCCGAAGATGCCGCCCGGTCCCATGCTTGTAATGGGGACAGCTGCACCATCGGGGGCGGTGCGGTAGGCCTCCAGGATGCCCTTCAGCACGATACCTACACGCCGGCTGGGAGCACCGGCTGTGACAAGTGCTTCGCCCTTGCCGTAGCTGCGCACGGCAGCGTGCAGCTGTACAAGCAAATCACAAAGCTCGTCGGCGGTCAGCCCCTCAAAAAGAGAGGTTGACAGCAGAAGCGAAAGATATTTTTTCATATCGAATGCGTGCGGCATGACCACGACCGCACAGCCTCCTGCAATTTTGTTGCGTGCGCAACAGTATTTTTGCCACTATTATAGTAAACTTAGCCTCACAAAGCAAATGATTTTTTTAATTTGCCACAGGGAAAGGATGAGTATTATGAAAAAAAGGCTGCTTGCGGTTCTTCTGACGGCGGCACTGCTGATTGGTACGTTTGTGTGTGATGCGGCTGCCGCATGGAGCCCTACCAGCTCGGATACGGTGCGTATTGCGGGACTGAAGGGACCGACGACGATGGGGCTTGTCAATCTGCTGCCCATTCAAGAAAACCGGTCGATCGGACAAAACTATGACCTGCAGCTCTATGGCACGGCCGATGAAATCGTGCCGAAGCTGATCAAAGGCGAGCTGGACATGGCTGCCATCCCGGCAAATCTGGCGGCAACGCTGTACCAGAAGACCAACGGCGGCATTCAGGTCATGGCGATCAACACGCTTGGTGTGCTGTACGTGGTTGAAAACGGCAACACGGTGAACAGTATGTCTGACTTGAAGGGACGCACCATCCTGACGACCGGCAAGGGGACTACCCCGGAGTATGTGCTGCGCTATTTGCTTAAGGCAAACAACATCGACCCGGATAAGGATGTGGAGATCAAGTTCTACAGTGAAGCATCCGAAGTAAGCGCACAGATGCTTGCCGCAAAAAAGGATACCATCGCTGTGCTGCCGCAGCCATACGTTACCGCTGCCAGCATGAAGGACAGCACCCTGCGCACCGCACTGAACCTTACGCAGGAGTGGAGCAAGGTGTGTAAGACAAAGCTGGTCACAGGTGTCACGGTCGTCCGCACCGAGTTTGCCAAGGAGCACCCGGATGCTGTTGCAGCATTCCTTGTGGATTACAAAATCAGTGCGTATCGTGCAAACCATGACCTGGACGGCACCGCAGAGCTGTGCGAGCAGCAGGGCGTTGTGGCGAAAGCTGCAATCGCCAAAAAGGCACTGCCCTTGTGCAATATCGTGTGCGAAACCGGCACAACGATGAAAAAAGACCTGAGTGCATACCTGAAGGTACTGTACGATGCGTCCGCTGCCTCTGTCGGCGGTAAACTGCCGGACAATGGTTTTTACTGGCTGGCGTAAGCTTAAATAACTATCTCTCCGGAGCCGTCGTGCTATTGGTAGGCACGACGGCTCTTTTGCGCAAAAAAGCGGCCGTTGCAAAAGCCGCGGCCGCAGATGTGCAGGGTGATATGTTGGGGGTCAGTGCTAAAAACGGAGCTTATGCATCCGAGCGTGCATAGGCGTTTTTCATTTGGCTGCTCAGCTCAAACAATACCTCGTCCAGGGTGCCGTCGGCGTGCTCTTTAAGCATGACTGCAATGGCATTGTTGCCCTCTTCACGCAGGGCAGCACGCTTTGCAGCATCCGGCTCGGCGGCAAGCTTTGCATCGTAACGGTTGACTAACGCACGTGCATCGGCGAGGACAGCCTCCTCATAGCGCTCAATGTGGATCAGGCTCTTGCTGTAAGAGGCATCTGCCATAGCTGCAATCATGCGGCTGACCCAGTAGAAATTTTCGGTCGAGACACGGCCGGTGGTGTTTGCTAAATATTCCGGTGTGGCATCAACGTTCGCATAAAACGGCACCATGGTGTTAAAGGCGTTGGATGCATATGCGATCCATTCAACGGCACGGGACTCCTCCGGCTGGTCGGGACGAATTTGCAGCAGAGCCATAAAGTCGTTGCGGTTGATGCCGATAGAGCGGTACGCACCCTTCATGCTTTTGTCACCGTAACTTGCATAGGGGTCGTACGGGGTGCCCTGATAATGCGAAGAAAGGACATACTTTACATCCTCCGGGGTGAGCTTGCGCTCCGGCACCATGCACCAGGGCAGATCGTCCGAGCGGGGCGTATAATCGGCATTGTCACCGTCCCATGCCCACGTGCGTGGGTTCAGGTAACGCAGCATATACCATGCGCGCGGCGTGTTATAGACATGGTCGGCGTCATCGTGGCTGCCAAAGGCGTCGCGCGGGTTCAGCACGCCGTCAAACGAGAGATCAAGGTGATGTTTTTCAATGAACTCCTTCAGGTCGGCAGAGCACATGTGGTCCTTTTGTTCACCAAGCGCGTCCGTAAGGTCAAAGCTGTCGATGCCAAGCTGATTCGGCATAACAACATAGCTGTCGTCCGGCACACGTTTTGCAATCCAGTGATGACCGCCAATAGTCTCAAGCCACCAAATCTCGTTTACATCTTCAAAAGCGATGCCGTTCATCTCATATGTGCCGTAGACAGTCAGCAATTCGCCCAGGCGCTGCACGCCTTCACGAGCGGTGTGAATATACGGCAGCGTCAGATAGACGATATCCTCCTCGCCGATACCGCCTGCCACCTCGGCTGCCCCATCCTTTGCGGGGCGATACTTTACCAGTGGGTCTGCACCCAGTACCCGGGGGTTGGAGGTGATGGTCTCGGTGGCGGTCATAGCGACATTTGCGGCATTTACGCCGGAGGCAGCCCAAATGCCTTTGCCCTCAACTGCATTCGGCATAGAGGTAAACCGCATTGCGCCTGACGGCAGCGGGACCTCGACATGGGAAAGCACGGACCGGTACACGGCGGGCAGCTGCTGCGGGTGTACGGTGACAAATTTTTTGGCGGTAAAATGACCGGAGCCTGAGTCATCGTTGCGGGCAATCATCGTGGAGCCATCGTAGGATGCGTTTTTTCCGATCAGGATGGTAGTACAAGCCATGATCTGTTCCTCCATTTATACAAAAATAGTATTCAGGTTGCGTACAAGCGGCGCCTGCGCATTCTATTGTAATCCCGTTGCAGCAAAAAGACAAGAGCTTAAGTTTGCTATATCTAACCTGTGTGCAGAAATTGCTTGAGCAGAGTTGCTTTTGATAGAAGCTGTTTTTGAAACGTATCAGCGAGATTTTTGCTGGAATCCTGGTTTTTTTTCAAAAAAAGTGATTTTACCCCTTTACAAAATCCAAATTTCAGGTATAATATCCATTGTCCGGTGCGCCTCTGTAGCTCAGTCGGTAGAGCAGGGGACTGAAAATCCCCGTGTCATTGGTTCGATTCCGATCGGAGGCACCA
>CAVBNV010000003.1:184332-185824 GCA_963596815.1 Oscillospiraceae bacterium | reverse complement strand
TCCCTACCTGCCTGATAGGGGGAGAGAAGTACTATGCTTTTCCCCGCACTCGCGGGGGTGATCCCGACCAGTGACGCAAACGCCGCCGAGAAGTCGACTTTTCCCCGCACTCGCGGGGGTGATCCTTTCACCCCTGTCGGGGAGCTGGCTGTCGGCACCTTTTCCCCGCACTCGCGGGGGTGATCCTACGCCCTGTGACGGTACGTGTCACGCCTGCAACTTTTCCCCGCACTCGCGGGGGTGATCCCGAACTCAGCGTCAGCAAAGCGAGCTGACGCAACTTTTCCCCGCACTCGCGGGGGTGATCCGTCCTCCAAGATCTCGATGTATTTAGGATACAGCTTTTCCCCGCACTCGCGGGGGTGATCCTCATAGATGTGAGCCGCTGGCAAGGCTCGATAGCTTTTCCCCGCACTCGCGGGGGTGATCCTGACCGGGCGCAGCGTCAAACCGCAGGAATATTCTTTTCCCCGCACTCGCGGGGGTGATCCCTGCTTGAGTCTCAGCTTGTTCTCGCTGTCCATCTTTTCCCCGCACTCGCGGGGGTGATCCCTGACTGTTCTCCATCTGGAGCTACTGGTTCACCTTTTCCCCGCACTCGCGGGGGTGATCCTCATGTGGCTGTGACCTATGAGGTGAATGTCTACTTTTCCCCGCACTCGCGGGGGTGATCCCAGGCGTTCCAGCTTGCCACACCAGCTTTGCTTCTTTTCCCCGCACTCGCGGGGGTGATCCCAGGCAACAACGCACAAACAGCGGCGAACTTCACTTTTCCCCGCACTCGCGGGGGTGATCCTACTATCAAGTGGTTTTTAGACGACGGGACAACCTTTTCCCCGCACTCGCGGGGGTGATCCCAGTGATGCTTTTCACGGAATGGAAAGAGCCGCCTTTTCCCCGCACTCGCGGGGGTGATCCTTTTACTACAAGGTCGTTGACGATGCCAGCGGGCTTTTCCCCGCACTCGCGGGGGTGATCCTCTCACTTGGCTGGTCGGTGCTCTGGTGGGCTTCTTTTCCCCGCACTCGCGGGGGTGATCCTTCAGCAATACGGCATTCGGGCTAACTGAGTCGCTTTTCCCCGCACTCGCGGGGGTGATCCAGAGAGCGACTGACGAGTCCTTGCGCGAATGCACTTTTCCCCGCACTCGCGGGGGTGATCCTATTGGTTGGCAATGCAAGCATAGCGGACAGCACTTTTCCCCGCACTCGCGGGGGTGATCCCCGTGAAGCACAGAGGGCAAGGAACAGAGACCGCTTTTCCCCGCACTCGCGGGGGTGATCCTCACCATTTAAGCTAGACTTAGAAACAGGAGAGCTTTTCCCCGCACTCGCGGGGGTGATCCCGACTTGATCACATACCGGACGACACGCCACGGCTTTTCCCCGCACTCGCGGGGGTGATCCCGCCCGGTACTACAAGAGCAAAGAATACATCAACTTTTCCCCGCACTCGCGGGGGTGATCCCAATTCATTGATGAGGTCACACAGG